>CAZXXL010000135.1:0-8378 GCA_964644635.1 uncultured Thermoanaerobaculia bacterium
CGCCGGGCTGCGCCCGGCTCCTCGCAATGACAAGGACTGGGGATGCGAGGCGTTCAACGAAGCCCCTCCCATTGTCATTGCGAGGAGCGAAGCGACGAAGCAATCCCTGGCAGCGTTGGAGCGCGTTCCCCGCTGCTCCGGGGAGCGCTCCGGGCGCGATGAGGTCCCTTCGCTTGGCCCTGGCGGGCCTTCGCTCGGGACGCCGTGACACCGGGCGGCTTCGACGCTCGGTGTCACGGCGCCCCTTGCCCCGCGGCGCGGGGACGGCTACCGTGGGGCGGGAGCCGGGGAAGATGACCACCTACCGCGAGGCCGGAGTCGACATCGAGGCCCAGGACCGGGCGCTGGAGCGGATCAAGGAGATGGTGCGGGCGACCAGGACCGCCGGCGTGCTGTCGGATCTGGGGTCCTTCGGCGGTCTCTACGACGTCGCCGCCGCCGGCGTGAAGCGGCCGGTGCTCGTGGCCTCCGCCGATGGCGTCGGGACCAAGCTCAAGGTCGCCTTCCTCACCGGCCGCCACGACACGGTGGGACGGGACCTGGTCCACCACTGCATCAACGACATCCTGGTCCAGGGCGCGCGGCCGCTCTTCTTCCTCGATTACCTGGCCACCGGCCGCCTGGATCCGGCGGTGGCGGCCGAGATCGTGAGCGGCGTCGCCGCCGCCTGCAGCGAGCACGGCGTGGCCCTGCTCGGCGGGGAGACGGCGGAGATGCCGGGCTTTTACGCCGACGGCGAGTACGACCTGGCCGGCTTCATCGTCGGCGTCGCCGACCGGCGCCGGCTCCTCGACGGCTCGGCCGTGAGCGAGAAAGACGTGCTCGTCGGCCTGCCCTCGTCGGGCCTGCACACCAACGGCTACTCCCTCGCCCGGCGGATCTTCTTCGAGCGCCTCGGCCTCGATCCCGCTGACCGGGTCGAGGAGCTGGGCCGCACCGTGGGCGAGGAGCTCCTCGAGGTCCATCGCTGCTACCTGCCGTCCGTCCGGCCGCTGCTCGACGAGGACCTGGTGCACGCCATGGCGCACATCACCGGCGGCGGCCTGACCGACAACCTTCCGCGGGTGCTTCCCGCCGGCCTGGGGGCCGAGATCAAGGTCGGTGCGTGGGAGATCCCCGCCGTGTTCCGGGTCCTGGCGGCCGGCGGCAAGGTGCCCGAGGCCGACATGTGGCGGACGTTCAACATGGGCGTGGGCATGGTGCTGGTGGTGGCCCCGAAGCACCTGGGCAAGGTCCTCAAGCTGCTGCGCAAGCAGGGCGTGGCCGGCTTCCCCATGGGCAACGTCGTCGCCGGCTCCGGGGTGCGGTACCTGCAGCCTCCGGAGGGCTACCCGAGCGGCCTCAACCCCGCGTGACGGCCTCCGCGAGCCGGGCGAGGCCGGCCTGGGGGTCGGCGCCGAGATCGACCCGGAGGATGCGCCGGCCGCGGGCCTGGAGGGCGGCGAGGTCACCGTCGGCCTGGGCCCGGATCAGCTGTCCGAAGGTATGGTCGGAGCCCGGGATGGGCAGATCCCGGCGGGGGTTGTCCACGAGCTGGAGGAAGACGCCGCGGTCGGGACCGCCCTTGTGCAGCTGCCCCGTGGAGTGCAGGAAGCGGGGCCCGTAGCCGACCGTGACCGGCACCCGGAGCGCAGCGAGGAGGCGGCTCCGCAGCCTGGCGAGGCGGGCGTCGGTCTCCGGCTCGGGGGCGAGGAAGGCCTGGACGGCGACGTAATCGCCCGCGGCGACGGATGCCAGCCGGGCCGCGACCGCGTCCGCCAGACCGGCGGCGTCCGCGGCCACCCCGGAGGGGACCGACGCCGCCTCCCCGGCCATGGCCCGGCGCGCGAGGTCCTTGGCCAGCTGCACGTCCGGCTGGTCGAAGGGATTGATGCCGAGGACGCTGCCCGCCAGGGCGACCGCCGTCTCCCAGCGGAACATCTCGCCGCCGAGGTCGGCGGGCTCGTCGAGCCGGATGCGCATCACCGGATGGCCGGCGGCGGCGAGGGCGTCCAGGAGCTCCTCCAGGGGGCGCTCGCGCTCGCCGGCGAGGGCGAGGGAGACGAAGAGGCGGTCGCGGCCGTACAGCGCGGTGGGCTGGGGCGGCTCCCCGGCCACGGGCAGGATCCCGCGTCCCCGCTTGCCGGTGGACTCGGCCACCAGCTGCTCGATCCAGGCTGGGAAGGCGCCGAGGTGCGGCGAGGTGAAGAGGGTGAGCTTGTCGCGCCCGGCCCGGGCGGCCTCGCCGAGCAGGGCGCCGAGGGCCACGGCGTCGCCCTCGGGGTCGCGGCAGGCGGCGCTCGCGGCGCGGGCCGACGCCAACAGGCGCGCCGGATCGACCCCGATCAGGGCGGCCGGCAGCAGGCCGAAAACCGACAGCGCGGAGAAGCGCCCGCCGACGTCGGGCGGGGCGGAAAAGACCTCCCGGAAGCCGCGCTCCCGCGCCAGCGTCTCCAGCGGGGTGCCGGGGTCGGTGACGGCGGCGAAGCGCCGGCCGCGCTCCGGGAGCGCCGCGAGGCGCTCCCAGAAGTGGCGGAAGAGGGAGAGGGTCTCCACGGTGGTGCCGGACTTGCTGGCCACCAGCACCAGGGTGCGCTCGGGGTCGGCGGCCCGGTCCACGGCGCGGACCGCGTCCGGGTGGGTGGTGTCGACCACGACGAGCCCGGGGAAGCCGGGGGCGCCGGCGAAGGTGCGCGCGAAGACGTCCGGCGCCAGGCTGGAGCCGCCCATGCCCAGCAGCAGCACCCGCCCGATCCCCTCCCCGGCCGCGGCGGCCGCGAACCGGCGCAGCACGTCGCACCGCGCCGCCATCGTCTCCGGCAGCCCGAGCCAGCCCAGGCGGTCCTCGAGCTCGGGCACGGGCTCCTCGCTCCACAGGGTGTGGTCGCGCCGCCACAGGCGGCCGACGGCGTCCGTCTCCCGCCAGGCGGCCAGACGCGCGGCGAGGGCGCCCTCGAGGTCCCCGGCGAGAATCTGCTGGTCGATCATCGGCCGGCCACCGCCGCGCGGCGCTCCTCCAGGGTCCGCAGCAACCCATCGTAGGCACGGGCGAAGGCGGCGACCCCGTCGTCCTGGAGGCGGGCGGTGACCTCGTCGAGGTCGATCCCGAGGGCGGCGATCCGGGCCAGCGCCTCCTCGGCGGCGTCCACGTCCACGTCCACGGTGCGCGCCGGGCGGCCGATGTCGCGGAAGGCCTCCAGGGTGACCAGGGGCAGGGTGTTCACCGTCTCGGGGCCGATCAGCTCCTCGACGTACTTGACCGGAGAGTAGGCCGGATTCTTGGTGCTCGTGCTCGCCCACAGGGGCCGCTGGACGCGGGCGCCGTGGGCGGCGAAGGGGGCGAAGGCGTCGCCGTGGAAGATTTCCACGAAGCGCCGGTACACCAGCTTGGCGTTGGCCACGGCGGCGCGCCCGAGGAGCGCCCGCGCCTCGGGCGTGCCGATGGCCTCCAGCTCGCGGTCGACGGCGGTGTCCACCCGGCTGACGAAGAACGAGGCCACCGAGCTCACCCGGCCCGGGTCCTGGCAGCGGGAGAGGCCCTTGATGTAGGCGGTCGCCACCGAGTCGTAGTCGCGCATGGAGAACATCAGCGTGGCGTTGACGTTGATGCCCTCGCCGACGAGGGCCTCGATGGCCGGGATGCCGGCCGGCGTGGCGGGCACCTTGATCATCAGGTTGGGACGGTCCACCAGGGACCACAGGCGCTTGGCGGCGTCCACGGTGGCCCCGGCGTCGTTGGCCAGGTGCGGCGACACCTCCAGGCTGACGAAGCCGTCGCCGCCGCCGGACGCCTCGTACACCGGGCGCAGGATGTCGGCGGCGAGGCGGATGTCGGCCACCGCCAGCTCCTCGTAAAGCTCCTCGGCCGTGATCCCGGGCCGTGCGGCGACGGCGGCCGTGATGGCCTCGTCGTACTCGTCGCCGCCGGTGATGGCCTTTTCGAAGATCGACGGGTTGGACGTGACGCCGCGGATCCCGTCGGTGCGGATCATGGCCTCGAGGCCGCCGCCGGTCAGGAGCTCGCGGCGGATGAAGTCGAGCCACACCGCCTGGCCAAAGTCGTCGTACAGGACCGTCAGGGGATTCATCCTCGCCTCCTCGCGCCGGGCCCGCCGCCCGGTTCGCAGCCGCTGCCGGCGCTCACGGGTGGCAACCCCGGCGCCGCGCCGTTCGATTCCCGCCTCAGACCAACCTCCTGGCCGCAGCCGCCACCCGCGCCGCGGTCAGGCCGAGCCGCTCCATCACCTCGCCGCCGGGGGCGGAGGCGCCGAAGCGGTCGACGCCGATCACCTCGCCACGGTCGCCCACGTACTCCCGCCAGCCGCGGGTGACGCCGGCCTCGACGGCCACCGTCGGCACGTCCGGGGGCAGCACCGAGCGCCGGTAATCCGGGTGCTGGGCGTCGAAGAGCTCCCAGCTCGGCATGGAGACCACCCGGGTCGGGATGCCCGCCGCCTCGAGCTCGGCCCGGGCGTCGAGGGCCAGGGCCACCTCGGAGCCGGAGGCGGCCAGGATCACCCGCGGTGAGCCGCCGTCCGCCTCGGCGAGCACGTAGGCGCCGCGGGCCACCCCCTCCCGGGCGGCCTCGGCCGTGCCCTCGAGCACCGGCAGCGCCTGCCGGCTCAGGATCAGGGCGAAGGGCCGGTGGTCGAGCTCGAGGGCCTCCCGCCACGCCCACGCGGTCTCGTTGGCGTCCGCCGGCCGGACCACGGTCAGGCCGGGAATCGCGCGCAGGGCGAGCAGGTGCTCCACCGGCTGGTGGGTGGGCCCGTCCTCCCCGACGCCGATCGAGTCGTGGGTGAAGACGTAGATCACCGGCAACTCCATCAGCGCCGCCAAGCGGATGGCCGGCCGCATGTAGTCGGAGAACACCAGGAAGGTCGATCCGAAGGGCCTGATGCCGCCGTGCAGGGCCATGCCGTTGAGCATCGCCCCCATGGCGTGCTCGCGGATTCCGAAGTGGAGGTTGCGCCCGCCGGGGTTGTCGGCCGCGGCGTCGCCGCCGCCCTCGATGAGGGTCTTGCACGAGGGCGCGAGGTCGGCCGACCCGCCGACCAGCTCGGGCAGGCGCCCGGCGAGGGCGTTGAGCACCTTGCCCGAGGCGGCGCGGGTGGCCACGGCCTTGCCGCCGGGCTCGAAGCGGGGCAGGGCGTCCGCCCAGCCGTCGGGCAGCCCGGCCGCCTGCTGGCGCCGCCACTCGGCCGCCGCCAGCGGATCGCCGGCCTCCCAGCGGGTCAGCTCCTCCTCCCACGCCGCCTCCATCTCCTGCCAGCGGGGCAGGTTTTCCCGGCAGCGTTCCAGGGCCTCGGCGGGCACGAAGAAGGGCTCCTCCGACGGCCACCCGAGCCGCCGCTTGGCGGCCGCGATCTCCTCCTCGCCCAGCGGCGCCCCGTGGGCCGCCGCCGTGTCCTGGGCGTTGGGCGCGCCGTAGGCGATGTGGCTGCGGACGGCGATCAGGCTCGGCCGCGCGGTCTCCGCCTCGGCCGCCGCCAGGGCCGCGGCCAGCGCCGGAAGATCGTTGACGTCCTCGACCCGCTGGACGTGCCAGCCGAGGGCGGCGAAGCGGGCCTCCACGTCCTCGGTGAAGGTGAGCTCCGTGCCGCCCTCGATGGTGATGCGGTTGTCGTCCCAAATCCAGGTCAGCTTGCCGAGGCCGAGGTGGCCGGCCAGGGAGGCGGCCTCGTTGCTGAGCCCCTCCATGAGGTCGCCGTCCGAGCACAGCACCCAGGTGCGGTGGTCGACGATCCTCCGCCCGGGAGCGTTCCAGCGGGCGGCGAGGTGGGCCTCTGCGAAGGCCATGCCGACGGAGGTGGCGCACCCCTGGCCGAGGGGCCCGGTGGTCATCTCGACGCCCGGCGTCGCCCCGCGCTCGGGATGCCCGGGCGTGCGCGATCCCCACTGGCGGAAACGTTCCAGGTCGGCCAGCTCGAGCCCGTAGCCGGTGAGGTGGAGGATGCTGTACAGCAGCATCGACGCGTGCCCGCAGGAGAGCACGAAGCGGTCGCGGTCGGGCCACTGGGGATTGGCGGGGTTGTGGCGGAGGAACCGCGTGAAGAGCACGTAGGCCACGGGCGCCAGCGCCATCGGCGTGCCCGGGTGGCCCGATCTGGCCTTCTGCACGGCGTCGGCGGAGAGAAAACGGATGGTGTTGACCGCAAGCTCGTCGATTTCGTCGAAGGTCGGCGTCACGGGCTCCTCCAGCCGGGGGCTCCCGGCGCGGTCAGACTACCATTGTCACCGGGCGGGCCCAAGCGGCCGCGGCCGGCCGCTCCCTCATCCCGCCCTGGGGCGCGCGGCGAGGATGGCCTCCAGCCGGGCGAGGTCGGCCACGGTGTTGACGCCGAGCATCTCCTCGGGATCGTCGAGGACGGTGACGGCGACCCGCCGGCCGTCCGCGCGCAGGGCGGCGACGACGTCGGTCAGGTAGTACTCGCGCTGGTCGTTGTCGTTGTCGAGGCCGGCGAGGGCGCGGGCCAGGGGACGGCGGCGAAAGGCGTAGACGCCGGCGTTGACCTCGGTGATGGCCAGCTCGGCGGGACCGGCGTCGCGGGCCTCGACGATGGTGGCAGCGCTGCCGTCGGCCGTGCGCACCACCCGGCCGTAGCTTCCCGGGTCGTCGAGCACGGCGCTGAGCAGGGCGGCGTCGGCGCCTCTCTCGACGGAGCGCCGGAGGCCGTCCAGGGTGGCCGGGCGCAGCAGCGGCACGTCGCCGGAGAGCACGAGCAGGGCGTCGGCCCGGGAGACCACCGGCGCTGCGAGGGCGGTGCGGACGGCGTCGCCGGTCCCCAGCTGGGGCTCCTGCAGCACCGTGGCGGCGCCCCGGCGCCGGGCCGCCTCCCCCACCGTCCGGGCGCCGTGGCCCACCACCACCACGACCCGCTCCGGGGGCACCAGGGCGAGGGCGGTGTCGAGGACGTGGTCGAGCAGGGGGCGTCCGCGGAGCGGGTGCATGACCTTGGGCAGGTCGCTCTTCATGCGCGTGCCCTTGCCGGCGGCGAGGATCACGACCGACCAGGAGAGACTCACGGGGCCACCTCGTGCGGGGCGCGACGGCCGGGACGGAGAGGGACGGTCACCGGCGCTTGAGCTCGTACAGGACCTGCTTGGCCACCGCCTTGAGGGTCTCGAAGACGCCCATTCCTTCGGTGGCGACGGCCTCGAAGGTCGGCTCGCCCTTGAAATTCAGGAGCCGGTACATCTCGTGGACGTCGACCGCGGTGGGCAGGTCCCGCTTGTTGAGCTGGAGCACGTAGGGGATGGTCTCCAGCTCGAAGCCGTTCTCGCGCAGGTTGACCTGCAGGTTCTTCAGCGACTCCCCGTTGGCGTCCATCCGCGCCTCCTGGGAGTCGGCCACGAACACCACCCCGTCCACGCCCTTGAGGATGAGCTTCCGGCTGGCGTCGTAGAAGACCTGGCCGGGCACCGTGTAGAGGTGGAAGCGGGTCTTGAAGCCGCGCACCGAGCCGAGATCGAGGGGGAGGAAGTCGAAGAAGAGGGTGCGGTCGGTTTCGGTGGCCAGGGAGATGAGCTTGCCCTTCTGGCGGGGGTTCGACCGCTCGTAGATGTACTGGAGGTTGGTGGTCTTGCCGCCCAGGCCGGGACCGTAGTACACGATCTTGACGTTGATCTCGCGGGCGGCGTAGTTGATGAAGCTCATTCGGAGAACAGGGCGTCGATGTCTTCGTCGGTGATCTCCGCGAACGGCGAGGCGGCCTCGGCCTCACCGACCTCGCGGGCCTTGGCCTCCATCTGGTGAAGCACGCGCTCGATCTCGGCCGCCGCCTTGCGCACGCGCAGGCGGACCAGGCCCAGGGACGACCGCTCGTCGAAGATCACCACCAGGATCAGGCGTTGACCGACGATGGAGATGTGGATGTTGTCCTTCTTGCCCTCGTGGAAGAGGATCGAGAACTCCTTCTCACCGATGAGCTTGGCGAGGCCGTCGGTGGCGGCCACGTTGCCCGCCGTGAGGGAGGCCAGCGATGTGGTGTCCACCTGGTCGATCTCCCCGGCGCCGGCGATCTGCTGCCCGTTCTTATCCACCAGGAACACGATCTTGGCACTGGCGTCGACCCGCAGGCGGTTGAGAACCTGCGTGATCCTGTCGAATTCTTCCTGATACATCACCAGACTGGTGTCCACCGCGATGCCCCCTTCGTGAACCTTCTTCTTCTAACATAGCACTGCATCGCGCGCAAGGCGCGCTGTTGCTGGAGTTTCCCCGCGGCGACACGGTGGATGGGGAACCCCGGCAGCCGTGAGCATCCCGTCCTCCCGCCGCAGGACAGTAGCGTTGGGAGCTGTCATGGCGAGGTGGCGTAAGCGCGGGAAGCTTCGCTTCGCCTGCGCGCACGCCACCCCGAGGAGCGAAGCGACGAAGGGGTCTGCCGGAGGCACGC
>CAZXXL010000136.1:0-8356 GCA_964644635.1 uncultured Thermoanaerobaculia bacterium
CTCGGGGCCGCGGGCCGCGCCAGGGGGGACGGGGTCGGATCCGGTTGAGGTGCTGGGGGCGGGGGCGCGGGCGGCTACGGGGCGGGCCCAGGATGCTCTTGCGGCGAGCAACGCCAGCCGCTGCGGGGTGACCACGTCTCCCGGCCGCCCCAGCTCGCGGCCGACGGCGAAGAGCTCGCCGCGGCGGCGCACGTTGCTGCCGGCGAGCAGGGGCTGGAGGCGGACGGCGCCGTCATCCGCGACCTCGGCGAGCTCCTGCTCCACCACCGTGTCCGCTCCCTCGGGCAGGAACGCGCCGGTGAAGATCCTGGCCGCGGCACCCTCCGGCAGGGGCGGCGGGACGGAGCCGGCGGGGATCTCGAAGGCGACGGGCAGGGGGGCGCCGCCGGCGAGATCGGCCCTGCGCACGGCGTAGCCGTCCATGGCCGAGACGTCGGCCGGCGGCAGGTCGACCGCGGCGGCGACCGGGGCGGCGAGCCGGCAGCCCAGGGCGTCGGCGAGGGGAACGCGGCGCGGCGGCAGGGGGCGGGCCGCGGCGGCGATGGCGGCGCGGGCGTCGTCGATCGTGATCATGGGCACAGGATACCGGACCGCGCGGCGGGCCCCGGGGCGTGATTACCATTCGGTAATCCTATTACCGGACGGTAATAGCATGGCCTGAGACTCAGTTCATGATTGTCCGGGTGCGCAATCGTCAAGGCGAATCATTCCCGCACTTCCGCCTCCCGGCCGGGTGGCTTTCAGAGTTGGCACGGGCCGTGAAAGGAGACCGGCCGAGGGGCGTACGCCCCGGGAAGGAGGACGCATGGAGGATCGAAGGCGAAAAAGGGTCCGCGGCACCGGTCTGGCCCGGGTGGTCATACTCGCGGCGGCCGGCCTCTTGCTTGCCGGATCGCCCGGCTGGGCTGCCAACCCGTGCGCGGAGTGTCACGAGGAGCAGGTGACGCCGATGCTCAAGACGGTGCACCGGGGCGTGGTGGCCGAGGGCGCCGCGTTCTGCGCGGCCTGCCACGGCAACCCGGCGGCGCACCTGGAGAGCGGCGAGGCCAAGGACATCCGCGGACCGGCGAAGCTCGCGAAGTGGACCGTCGAGCGGCAGTCCGAGGCCTGCCTGAGCTGTCACGGACGTGACTTCCCGGGGTGGAAGGAAGCGCCGCACGCGGGTCGGGTGAGCTGCTGGAGCTGCCACGACGACCAGGCGCTGCACTTCAAGCCCAAGGGGACGGACCTGCCCAAGGCGGCCCGCCACGCGACGTGGCAGCTGTGCACCAGCTGTCACCAGTCGGTGAAGGCGGAGTTCCGGCAGGAGTACCGGCATCCGGTCCAGGCCGGCCTCGTGGACTGCACGGACTGTCACGACGTCCACGGGACCTCGGCCACGAGGACGGTGGAGGTGGCGAATACCACCTGCGTCAAGTGCCACGAGCAGCAGGCCGGCCCCTACGTGTTCAAGCATCCGGCCATGGACGAGGGTTGCACCTCGTGCCACAGGCCGCACGGCTCGTGGAACCGGGACCTGCTCAAGAGCGTGGGTAACGGGATCTGTCTGACGTGCCACGTCCAGTCTTCGTTCCCCGGCGTGGGCCAGATCGATCACGAGTTCCGGCTGTCGGGCGGCGCCCGGTGCTGGGACTGCCACTCGGACGTCCACGGCTCCAACACGACGCCGGACTTCAACCCGAGGGGACGGAGGTGATCATGCGTAGGCACGTGATTGGATGTCTGGCCGGTCTGTTTGCGCTGGCCCTGGCGTTCCCCGCGGGGGCGCAGGAGGGCGTGAGCACGTCCGGCACCATCATGATCGGCGGCCAGGCGACGAGCGTGGACGGCGACGAGGCCAAGTACCGCGAGAACAGCCTCGGCCAGCGGGACGGGTTCGTCCTCGACCTCTTTCATTACGAGCGGCACCAGCCGGCGTCGGACCTGACCCTCGACGCCCGCTTCGACGCCGGGGGCAACGGCTGGCTGGACTTCGACGTCACCGGCGACCACTGGCGGGGCGGCTTCCGGCTGGTGCGGGTGAACCGCTGGTCGGACACCTCCTTCGCCGACGGCTTCCTGCCGTCGGGGACGGCGGTGAGCACGCTGGCCCCGGGCACGACGACGCTCGATCCCCTGTTCGGCCAGCGCTTCCCGAGCGAGGACCTGATCCGCGGCGAGGCCTATCTCACGCGGCGGTTCCGGGGTGCCGACCGGCTCACACTGCGGCTGGGCGGCACGGCGCTGAACGGCAAGCGCGTCCCGTCGATCGGCGGCTTCTCGTTCTCCGACGTGGGTACGGCCTCCTTCTACACGGCCGGCCTGCGCGCGGACGAGTCCGGGTCCCTGTGGGCGTCGCTGGACGGCCGTTTCCACATCGGCGACGTGCTGCTCCGGGCGGAAGCCGGGACCATGCGCCGGGAGGACGACCGCTCCTACCGGATGCCGGCCTACGACCAGGACGGCCTGATCGATCTCAACCAGTGGCGGGACCGCCTGGAGGTGGACGCCTCCTGGGTGCGGCTCGCCGCCTCGTGGACGGGCGGCGCGTGGTCGGCCCACGGCGGCGCGGCGTACGTGAACACCTCCAGCCATCCGGCGGGTGGCGATGCCGAGGTGGCGGCCGACGGGACGGTGGTCCGGCCGGGGCTCGAAATCGTGGGCGGCCCGGTGGACATGCGGTCCTTCTCCGGCGCGCTCGGGGTCTCCTGGCGGATCGCGAAGCCGCTCGAGCTGAGCCTGTCCGCCGACGCCCTGCACCGGTACGGGAACGCGGACGTCGATCTCCTGCTGCGGGATCAGCCCTTCGTGCCGGCGACCTCGAACCGCGATGACACCCGCATCGGCGGCACGCTGCTCGCCAGCTTGAAGTTCGACGGCGGGTGGCTGCGGCTGCGGGTTCGCGGCGAGAGCACGGACGCCGACATCAAGGAAACCCGGGAACCCTTCGCCGAGGACCTGACGCGCTCGACGGACCGCATCGACGCCCGGCTCGACGGCACGGTGAAGCTCGGCGGCGGCTGGGACCTGCGGGCCTGGGCCCGCTACCGTGACGACGACATCGACGTCGATCTCGTCGACCTCTGGAACGGGTACACCCCCGGCAACTGGGAGCGGGAGGACACCTCGGGCTACGTTGCGGTCCGGTACCGCAGCGGTTCGCTGACCGCCAGCCTGGCCGGCACCGCGTTGTACTCGAGCATCGATTCCGACGTCCCGTACTTCGATCCCATCTTCGACCCGTCGCTCGAGCTCTTCCCGGTCAGCTCCAGCGAGCGCTACAACCGGATCTCCGGCAACCTCCTATGGACCTTCGAGCGCGGCTCGCTGTGGGTCGAGGGCGGCTGGCTGCAGGCGAAGTTCGACCTGCCCACCGGCGAGTTCGCGGGCTACGCGCCGCTCACCGAGAAGGCGAGCGGCACCGTGGGCGCGGTGGGAGGCGAGGTCGGCGCCTGGCGGGGAGGCGTCCTCAGCGGTCAGGTGGAGTGGGTCGACGAGGGCGACGAGAAGGACACCTCCATCGTCCGCGGCTGGCTCCAGCTGCAGCAGGAGGTCGCCAAGGCCCTCAGCCTCTTCGCGCGTTGGGGCTACTGGGATCTGTCCAACAACCTGGCGCCGGCCGACAAGTACACCGTCAACGTGTTCACCGCCGGCCTGCGCATGAGCTTCTGAGAGGTCCGACGATGGCCAAGCACACCGATCGGAACCTTGCACTCTTTCAAGGGAGGTACGTATGAAACGCATGGCGTTCTGGCCCGGTGCCGTCATGGTGCTCGCCGTGGCAGCCGTCGCCTGGGCGAGCGGCCCGGTGCGGCACGTGCAGCGATCCAAGGCGGCCACCGCCAAGAAGATCGTCGTCGCGGGTGGCGAGGAGGTGAATCTCCTGGCGCTCCACGATCCGAAGGCGGCGGAGTACGACGGGGACTGTCTGAAGTGCCATTCGGACATCCTCAAGGAGACGTCGAAGGATCCCAGGATCCTGCCCTTCCACCAGGCGATGATGCCTTTTACGCCCGGCTACAACCCGGCGCACGGGCCCAACAACGACGTGTGCGTCCAGTGTCACCGGTTCGTGGATCTTCGCATGGACTCCGCGGGCGCCCTGCGCAAGCAGGTCAATCCGGAGCTCTGCGCCCTGTGCCACGGCCCTTCCGGCCCGGGTCCGAAGTTCTACAACCGTTGAGGAGGGGATGATGGCAAGCAAGACAATCGAAACGTTGATCCGGAAAGCGAGCGTGCTCAACCCGGAGATGGACCGGCGCAGCTTCGTCAAGGCGGCGGCCGTCGCCGGGGCCGCGGCGGCGACCGTGCGGCCGAAACTGGTCGGGGCGACCGTCGAGACCGCGGTGTACGGCAACCCCGACGTGCTCGACACCGACCCGCGCGCGAAGTTCGTGCGCTCGGTCTGCCTGATGTGCCACTCGGGGTGCGGCATCATGGGCAAGGTCGTGGACGGGCAGCTGGTGAAGGTGGACGGCAACGCCTACCACCCCAACGCCATGATGCCGATGGAACGGATTCCGTACTCCACGCCGGTGGAGGAGGCGAACCTGATCCGCGGCCACAACTGCGTCAAGTCCCAGGCGGCCATCCAGACCCTCTACGATCCCTACCGCCTCCGCAACCCGCTCAAGCGGGTGGGGCCGCGCGGCTCGGGCCAGTGGCAGGAGATCTCGTGGAAGCAGGCGCTGGACGAGATCGCGGAGAAACTCCGCCCGTACTACCAGCCCGACACGCCCATCGACCCGGCGTTCCCCGAGTTCGGCAACATTCCGAACAAGGTGGCGTTCTCGGCCGGGCGCTGGGAGCACGGCCAGAAGGAGTTCACGGACCGGCTGTGGAAGGACGCCTTCGGCACGGCGAACTACCGCCACGATCACACGGCCATCTGCGAGGTGACCCACCACACGGCCACGAGGATCATGACCGACTACGCCAAGGATCACTTCAAGCCGGACATCCTGAACGCCGACCTGCTGATCTGGTTCGGGACCAGGCCGCTGGAGGCCAACTTCCCGATGCAGTCGCTGTCGCGCAAGATCGCGCACTTCCTGGCGCGCGGCGGCCGCATGATCACCGTCGACCCGGTGCTCTCGAACACGGCGGCCCGCTCCCACCGCTGGATCCCCATCAAGCCGGGGACCGACGCCGCCCTGGCCATGGGCATGGCCCGCTGGATGATCGACAACGGCCGTTACAACAAGGAATTCCTCACCAACACCAAGGCCAAGGTCAACGGCGAATCGTCGTACTCGGACGCCACCTTCCTGGTGCGCGAGGACAACGGCGAGTTCCTGCGCGATGGCGACGGCAACATCCTGGTGTGGAACGGCGGCCAGGCCTACCCGGCCGAGCAGGCGCCCGGCTTCAAGGGTGAGCTGGATCCCGGCGTCGTCACCGTCAACGGCGTCCAGGCGCGGACGGCCTTCGCCAGGCTGGCCGAGCGCGTGCGCGAGAAGACCCTCGAGGAGTACGCCGAGATCTGCGGCGTCGAGGCGGACGTCATCGCCGACGTGGCCCGCGAGTTCGCGGCCGCTGGGACGCGGGGCGTGGCCGACTTCTACCGGGGCCTGGTGAAGCACACCAACGGCGCCTACAACGTCTTCGCCGTCAACACGCTCAACATCCTCAACGGCAACTTCGACCACAAGGGCGGCTACACCGGCGGCGGCGGACACTGGAGCGAGACCGGCGGCAAGGTGGCCGGCCAGGTCAGCATCAAGAAGGTGCCCGATGGCAAGGGGGCCAAGGGCGTGCCCATCTCGAGGCACTTCAAGAGCTACGAAAAGGACGCTCCCAACCTGTTCGCCCGCGACGGCTATCCCGCCAAGCGGCCGTGGTATCCGTTCAACAAGGACTGGACCTACTACGACATCCTGCCCTCGATCAAGGAGGGTTACCCGTACCAGGTCGAGGTGCTGATCACCTACTGGAACGACATGCTGTACTCGGCGCCGGCGGCGCGGGCCATCGGCGAGCAGGTCCTGGCCGACGAGTCCAAGCTGAAGCTCTTCGTGGCCTTCGACATCCTCATCGGCGAGACCTCCAAGTGGGCGGATTACATCCTGCCCGACACCACCTGGCTCGAGCGCTGGTCCACGCCGCACATCTCGCCGGCCCAGCAGACCAAGGCCTCCGGCTTCCGGCAGCCCTTCGTCGGCTCGTTCATCGAGCAGGAGATCGACGGCAAGACCAGGAAGTTCTACGTCTCGCCGCTGTCCTCGGGCAACGTGGCGCTGGACTTCTGGAACGGCACCGACGAGGCCACCGGCCCGCAGCTGATGGAGGACATCACCATCGCCCTCTTCGGCCGGCTCGGCGTTCCGGGCGTGGGCGCCGGCGCCTTCGACGTCTCCGGCGCGGCGCCGGGCTACGACTGGCGGTCCGGCCTGTACTCGGGCTGGGACTGGTACCTCAACATCCTCAACAACTGGTCCGTCGAGTCCGGCGTGCCGGTGGAGGAGATCATGGCCAAGGGCGGGGTCTTCGAGCCGCTGGACAGCACCCCGGACGATCCTGAGGTGCTCTACGACGGCGACTTCGTCGCCCACAAGTTCGGCAAGATCATCCACCTCTACCAGGAGCGGATGGTGAAGACCATCAACTCGATGACCGGCAAGCCCTTCGACCCGCTGCCGCAGGTGCTGCCCACGGCGGACGTCCTGGGGCGGCCGCTCGAGGTTCCCGAGGGCTTCGACTTCCAGCTCATCATCTACAGGAACGTGTTCCACGCCCAGGCGCGCACCATCTGCAACCCGGCGCTGCAGGGGCTCCTGCCCGAGAACTTCATCCAGATCAACGCCGATGACGGCGCCAGGCTGGGCATCCGGTCCGGCGACAAGGTCCGCCTGACCAACCAGGACGGCGGGTTCATCGAGGGGCTGGCCCTGCTCACCGAGGGCATGCGGCCGGGGGTGGTCGGCATCCCCCACTCCTACGGGCACTGGGAGATGGGCTCCAACGGCAACAACACCATCGACGGCCAGCCGGTGGCCTTCGATCCCGCACGAGCCAAGGGGGTGGCCGCCAATCCGGTCATGAAGCTCGACCCCTACCTCGGCGACGTGACCATGCACGACATCATCGGGGGCTCCGCTGCGTTCCTGGATACCCCGGTCCGCGTCGAGCGGGTGTGACGGAGGAAGGAGTAGACAATGCCACAGATAGGCTGGATCATCGACCTCACCAAGTGCACCGGCTGCCACACCTGCGAGGTGGCCTGCAAGATGGAGAACAACACGCTGCCGATCCTGTCGCCGCTGCCGCTGAAGTCCTCGTACGAGGCGCAGCAGGTGAACTGGCGGCGGGTGCTCGAGATCGAGAGCGGCAAGTACCCCAACGTCAAGCGGTCCTTCTACACCATGTCGTGCCATCACTGCGCGGAGCCGGCGTGCATGGCGGCCTGCCCGGTGGACGCGATCACCAAGCGCGAGAAGGACGGCATCGTTCTCATCGACCAGACCAAGTGCATCGGCTGCAAGTACTGCTCCACGGCCTGCCCCTACGATGCGCCGCAGTTCAACGAGACCACCGGCCTGATGGAGAAGTGCACCTTCTGCGTCCATCGGATCGACGCCGGGCTGGAGCCGGCGTGCGTCACGTCGTGCCTCGGCGGTGCGCTGCAGTGGACCATCGATTTCGACGCCCCGGGCGAGCCGCCGGAGGGCTTCGCCGATCCGGCGCTGACCCATCCGTCGGTCGAGTGGCGGCGTGATATCGTCAGAGGATGAGCACGCCTGCCGTATCACCATCACGAAACGGCGAGGGAGCGGAGGAGCTCCGCTCCCTCGCCCGTCTCGCCCTCTTCCTGGCGACCTACTTCCTCGAGGGTCCGGACGAGGAGAGGCATCGCATCCTGTCGGACCCGGAGTGGCTCGCGGCCATGGAGCGATCCGGACTGCTGGCGACGAGGCCGGCGGGCCGGACCGCGACCCTCGCCGAGCACCGCCGCCGCTTCGAGGCGCTCCTGCGCATCCCGGGGGATGATTTCGTTCCTCCGTTCGAGCAGGGCTACCACGAGCAGAAGGCGACGGTCGAGTTCTCGGCTCCCGGCGCGTGCCAGCAGGTCTACCGGCGCGCCGGGTACGCGCTCGAGCCGTACGCCGCCGTGCAGCCGGATCACGTCGGGCACCAGCTCCGGTTCCTCTCGGCGCTGCTGGAGAAGTACGCGGACCGGCTGGACGAGGGCGACGACCACGGGGCGGCCGTCGTCAAGACGTGGATCCGCGGCTTCGTGAACGACCGCTGCTGGTGGTGGCCGCAGCTCGCCGACCGCCTCCTGGAGGCGGGGCTCCCGCTGGAGCTCGAGGGCGCCGCCCGGCTCCTCGCGGGCCTCGAGGCCGCCGCGAGAGAGCTGGCCGGGGAGGCGGAGGCCTAG
>CAZXXL010000137.1:0-8299 GCA_964644635.1 uncultured Thermoanaerobaculia bacterium
TCCACCGAAACCAAGGGCAACCAGATCGCCCTCAGCGCCCTGTACAAATTCTAGGGGCCGAGAAAGGGTAAGGACGTGTTTCGCAGGTTTATCGCCGGGCCGGCGCCGCGTTCCGCGGTGAACGGTGGCCCACCACCGCCCGGCCGGCACGGTCGTGGTTCCCCCGGCTTCGGGGTTTGAGGAAAGGAGTCAGTATGGACGCGTTACTTGTCATGATCGTCGTGTTCCTCGGGTTCCTGGCGGCGTACCACCTGTACGGGAAGTTCATCGGCAGGAAGATCTTCATGCTGTCGAAGACGGCCAAGGTTCCCGCGGTGGAGTTCGAGGACGGCGTCGACTTCGTGCCGACGCCCAAGGAGGTCATCTTCGGCCACCACTACGCCTCCATCGCCGGAACGGGTCCCATCGTCGGCCCCGCGATCGCCGTGATCTGGGGCTGGGTGCCCGCGCTGATCTGGATCTTCGTCGGGTCCATCATGATGGGGGCGGTGCACGACTTCGGCTCCCTGATCATCTCCATGCGCAACCAGGGCAAGTCCATCGCCGAGTTCAGTGCGAAGTACGTCAACAGCCGGATCAAGTTCTTCTTCTTCGTCGTGGTCTTCCTGGAGCTGTGGTTGATCATCGCCATCTTCGGGCTGGTGATCGCCGTCATCTTCAAGATGTTCCCGGGGGCGGTGTTCCCGGTCTGGATGGAGATCCCGATCGCGGTGCTCCTCGGGTACATGATCTACAAGAAGGGCGCCAACATCACCAGCTGGTCGATCTACGCCGTGATCGCCATGTACATCACGGTCGTCATCGGCGCGTGGTTCCCGATCAAGATGCCGGCCGTCGCGGGCATTCCGCCCACCGGCGTGTGGACCATCATCCTGCTGATCTACGCGTTCATCGCGTCGGTGCTCCCGGTGACGACGCTGCTGCAGCCCCGCGACTACATCAACGCCCACGAGCTGATCATCGCCCTCGCGCTCCTGGTGTTGGGCGTGTTCGGCGCCGCCTTCGGCGGCCACATGCACATCGTGGCCCCCGCGGTGCGCGCCGCTCCGAGTGGAGCACCGCCGCTGTGGCCGTTCCTCTTCATCACCATCGCCTGCGGGTCGATCTCGGGGTTCCACGCGCTGGTGTCCTCGGGAACGTCGTCCAAGCAGGTGCGAAACGAGGAGGACGCGCTCTTCGTCGGCTACGGCTCGATGCTGATGGAAGGTGTGCTCGCGACCCTGGTGGTCATCGCCACCTGCGCCGGCATCGGGATGGGCTACGTGAACAAGGCCGGCCAGACCATCGTCGGCCTGGCCGCGTGGACGGATCACTACAAGAGCTGGGCGGCCGCGGCCGGCCTGACCTCCAAGGTCAGCGCCTTCGTCATCGGCTCGGCCAACATGATCGAGGCCATCGGCATCCCGAAGGTGATCGCGCTGGTCATCATGGGCGTGTTCGTGGCATCGTTCGCCGGGACCACGATGGATACCGCGACCAGGATCCAGCGCTACGTGGTCTCGGAGCTCACCGGCGACCTCAAGCTCAACTTCCTGACCGGCAAGTACGTGGCCACGTTCATCGCCGTCGGCTCGGCCATGTGGCTGGCCTTCGTCAGCGGCGCCAGCGGCAAGGGCGCGCTCATCCTGTGGCCGCTCTTCGGCGCCACCAACCAGACGCTGGCGGCCCTCGCCCTGATCGTCGCCACCGTGTACCTGCGGGCGAAGGGCGGGGCGAAGTGGCTGGTGCCGGGCATTCCGGCGGTCTTCATGACCGTCATGACCACCTGGGCGCTGGTGCTCAACCAGACCAAGTTCCTGCACAAGCACGCCACGCTGCTGATCGTGCTCAACATCGTCATCCTCGTCATCGCCCTCTGGATCGCCGTGGAAGGCCTGGTCAAGTTCTTCACGGTGAAGCCGGAGGACAAGGGGACGCCGGCGGTCGAGCCCGCTCAGCCGTGATCCGGCGCTTGCGTTAGATCTCCGGGCACCCGCCTCGGGCGGGTGCCCTTCTTTATCCCTGGGCCCGCGGTGCGAACGGCTATAATGGGCCGGCGGCGCCGGTGAACGGGGCCGGGAGCGAGGAGAACCGATGGGAGACCGCCTGAGGAGGTTGTACTTCTGGCTGTTGGCGCCTGCCGTCGTGCTCTTCGGCGTCGCCTACGCCGCCAAGGCGCTCGAGCTCGTCGATGTGGCGCCGTTCGTGCGCAGCCATCCCGCCGTGGGGCCGGCGATCTTCGTGCTCGCCGCGGCCTGCGGGATCGCCCTGCCGATCCTCCTGCGCACCCTCTTCGTCCACGAGCACCGGGAAAGCCGGAGCATCGCCGAGGACGATCTCTTCGCCTTCGAACGGAGGACGCTCCTGGTCGCCATGGTGACGCCGTATCTGGCCATCGCCGCCGCCTTCCTCGAGATCCAGCGGATCCTCTTCGCGGGCACGGTGCTGGCGATGTTCTACGCCGTCTATTACTTCTATCCCTCGGAGAAGAGGATGCGCTTCGAGAAAAGGATCTTCCGGGTGCCCTGATGGGCCTCTTCAGATGGCTCCGCGACCAGCTGCGCGACATCGCCCGGATCAGTGACCGTACGGCCAGGAGCAAGTCGGTGGAGATCATCGAGATCGAGCTCGAGGAGATGGAGAATATCTTCGGGCTTTTGGTTCTCGGGTCCTTCGTCGGACTCCCGTCGCCGCCGATGAACGTCGCCCTCGACCTCATGCCGTTCATGGAAAAGGAGCTCATCCTGATGATGGAAAAGGTGGACACCGCGACGACACCGGTTTCCGAGCTGTTCTCGACCTTCGACGTGGGCTGATCATGGGCGAGGCCGTCAACGTTTTCTTCCTCGGCAAGGGCGGCGTGGGCAAGTCGACGTCTGCGGCGCTGACCTCCGTGCTTCTGGCCAATGCCGGTCACGACGTGATGCTGGTCTCCCTGGACCCCGCCCACAACCAGTCGGACATCTTCGGAAAGCACCTTTCCGACCGGGCGGCCAGGCTGGCGCCCAACCTGCAGGCCATCGAGATCGACCAGGATGCGTGGATCCGCCGTTACCTCAAGGGCGTTCGCGACGATATCCACCGGACGTACCGGTACCTTACCTCGTTCAACCTGGAGAAGTACTTCGACGTCTTGAAGTACTCGCCCGGGCTCGAGGAGTACGCCCTCTTGATGGCCTTCACCGAGATCCGGGAGCGGTACGCCAAGCGGGACGTCTTCGTGTTCGACATGGCCCCCACCGCCCTTTCGCTCCGGTTCTTCGGCCTGCCCAGGCTCTCGCTCACGTGGTTCCACCACCTCAGGAAGCTGCGCGAGGACATCATCGCTAAGCGGGAGCTGATCACCAGGCTGCAGCTCCTCAATCGGGAGATCGAGACCGACAAGGTGCTCCTGAAGATCCAGAAATCCCAGGGAGAGTACACCGCCCTCAAGGAGCTCTTCGAGGACGGCCGGCGGACCCGGGTCCACCTGGTGCTCAACCCGGATCGCCTGTCGCTGGCGGAATCGGAGAGAATCGTCACCGAGCTCCGCCGGCTTCAGGTTCCCATCGCCCGCCTCATCGTCAACAAGACCCGTCCCGATGCCCCGCTCGACCTCATCGAGAGGGCCTTCCCGGACGGGCGCAGGGCGCTGCTGCCGCTCTCGGCGGCGCCCCTGATCGGCATCGACAGCCTGCGCCGGTACGCGGCGGAGAGCCTGGCCGACGAGACGCGGGCCGCGCTCGTCGGCCTCTCATCCTGATCCCCGGCCGCGCCGTTGTCGTCGCCGCGAAGCCGGCTCGATATTGGCATTGGGAGAAGGAAGGCCGGCGATGGCACGGCATGCGGTCTACATTCCACTGTACGACGAGGAACCGGGAAGGTGGCTGGACCGGCTCCGTCCGCTCATCGATGCCGGGCTCCGGCGCCTCGACCTGGTGGTGGCGCTGCCCCCGCACGGGCTTTCCGACCACCTGCCGCCGGCCATCCACGAACGGCTGAAGGGGTACCTCGAGCGCATCACCGGCGAGCACGTCCAGAGCCTGCTCGACGACGTCCACCGCGCCGGTCTCGAGGTCCGGAGCTTCCGCGAGGGGGCCGGCGGCGCGGTCGCGGCCATGGAGACAATCCTCGATTCCGGCGCCGAGCTGATCGTGCTCCCGGCGAGCACCCCGGAGGGCCTGACGCCGCTGGCGGACTACATGGTGCACAACCAGGCCGTGCCGGTGCTGCTCCTGCGGCCGCGGCAGGATGGCGACCTGCTCCGCCCGGTGCTCATGCCGTGCGACCACTCGCCGGCCTGCGCGGGCGCGCTGGCGTTCTTTGCGCGGACCTTCGAGCCCGGACAGGTGGGCTCGATGACCCTCCTCGACGTGGCGCCCGGGGGTGACGATCCGGCGAGCCGGGCGCGGGCGCTCGAGGATGCCTTCGCCAGGCTGGAGGAGGCCGGATTCAACGTCTCCACATCGAGCGTGGTCGGTCATCCGGTGCGCGAGACCCTCGGCCAGCTCGAGGCAGGCGGCCACAGCCTGCTGCTGATCGGCTCCTCGGGCAAGGACCAGGTCATGGAGCGGCTGGTGGGCTCGGTCTCCGAGCGGGTAACGCGCCCGGCGCCCACCCACGTGCTGATCGTCCCGCTGGGGCGCTGAAGGCCGCCGGCGTGGAAAAGAAAACGGCCGGGGAAGGCTCCCCGGCCGTTCGAGCATGTCGAGGGACAGGACCCTACGCCACGTGCTTGCCGCCGCCGACCCGCCTGCCGAACCAGAACGCCTTCCGGTAGTCGCGGTTCATCAGGGCGATGGCGGAGATGGAAATCTCCTTCGGGCAGGCCACCTCGCACGCCGTGTAGTTGGTGCAGGCGCCGAAGGCTTCCTTCTCCATGGCTTCGACCATGGCCTTGACCCGGCGGTCGGCCTCGGCCTGACCCTGGGGAAGCAGGGTCAGGTGCGCGATCTTAGCGCTCATGAAGAGCATGGCCGCGCCGTTGGGACAGGCCGCGACACAGGCCCCGCACCCGATACATTCAGCGTAATCCATCGCCAGCTCGGCCGTGTCCTTGGGAATTGGAGTGGTATTGGCATCAGGGGCGTTGCCGGTGTTGACGGAGATGAACCCACCGGCCTGGATGATGCGGTCGAACGCGCTGCGGTCGACGATGAGGTCCTTCATGACCGGGAAGGCCTTCGACCGCCAGGGCTCGATGGTGATCTCGTCCCCGTCCTTGAAGTTCCGCATGTGCAGCTGGCAGGTCGTGGTGCCCTTCTGACCGCCATGGGGCAGGCCGTTGATCACCATGCCGCACATGCCGCAGATGCCCTCGCGGCAATCGTTCTCGAAGGCCACGGGCTCCTCGCCCTTCTCGATGAGATGTTGGTTGAGCACGTCGAGCATCTCCAGAAAGGACATGTGCTCGTTCACGTCATCGAGGTGATAGGTTACGAATCCGCCCTTGTCCGTGGGGCTTTTTTGACGCCAGATGTGGAGTGTCAGTTTCATCACTTGTAGCTCCTCTGGGTCGGGGTGACCCGCTCATACTTCAGCGGTTCGATGTGACGGACGGGCTCGGAATCCTCGCCGGTGAATTCCCATACCGCCACGTGCTGGAAGTGTTCGTCATCGCGCAGGGCCTCGCCTTCCTCAGTCTGGTGAGTTTCCCTGAAATGAGCTCCACACGATTCATCGCGGGCGAGAGCGTCGCGCGCGATGAGCTCGCCGAGCTCGAGGAAATCGGCGACCCGCGCGGCCTTCTCAAGCTCCTGGTTGATGTCGTTACCGTTGCCGGGCACCTTGACGTCCTCCCAGAACTGGGCGCGCAGCTGGCGGATCTCCTCGATGGCCTCGTTGAGCCCCTTCTCGTTCCTGGCGAGCCCGACCTTGTCCCACATGATCTTGCCGAGCTCGCGGTGGAAATGATCGACCGTCTTGGTACCGTTGACGGCGAGGAGCTTGTCGAGACGCTTCTGGACGGCGTCCATCGCCTCACGGAAGGCGTCGTGATCGGTGCTGACGTCGGCCGACCTCACACCGGCGATGTATTGGCCGATGGTGTTCGGGATGATGAAGTAGCCATCGCCCAGTCCCTGCATGAGGGCGCTCGCGCCGAGCCGGTTGGCGCCATGATCAGAGAAGTTGGCCTCGCCGAGGACGAACAACCCGGGAATTGTGCTCATGAGCTCGTAATCGACCCAGAGACCGCCCATGCAGTAGTGTGGGGCGGGGTAGATTCGCATCGGCGTCTCGTAGGCGTTCTCGCCGGTGATCCGTTCGTACATGTCGAAGAGGTTGCCGTACCGCTGCACGATGGTCGCCAGGCCAAGCCGCTTGATAGCATCGCGGAAATCGAGGTACACGCCGCGGCCGGTGGGCCCGACGCCGTAGCCGTTGTCGCACCAGTACTTGGCGTTGCGGGACGCCACGTCGCGGGGAACCATGTTGGCGTAGGCCGGGTACTTCTCCTCCAAGTAGTAGTTCCGCTCCGACTCGGGAATTGAGTTCGGGTCGCGGGTGTCGTGCGGCTTCTTGGGAACCCAGATCCGGCCGTCGTTGCGCAGCGACTCGGACATCAGAGTCAGCTTCGACTGGTAATCACCGGTGTGCGGGATGCAGGTGGGGTGGATCTGCGTGTAGCAGGGGTTCGCGAAGCCGGCGCCGCGGCGATAGGCGCGCCAGATGGCGGTCGCGTTGGAGCCCTTGGCGTTGGTAGACAGGTAGAACACGTTGATGTAGCCGCCGGTGGCGAGGATCACGGCGTCCGCCGCGTAGGCCTCGAGCCGGCCGGTCACCATGTTGCGGACGATGACGCCTCTCGCCCTGCCGTCGACGACGACGAGGTCCTGCATGTCGGAGTGCGGATGCATCTCGACTTGCCCGGCCGCCACCTGGCGGGACAGTGCGGAGTAGGCGCCGAGCAGCAGCTGCTGGCCGGTTTGGCCGCGGGCATAGAAAGTGCGGGAGACCAGGGCGCCACCGAAGGTGCGGTTGGTCAGGTAGCCGGAGTACTCGCGGGCGAAGGGGACGCCCTGGGCGACGCACTGGTCGATGATGTTTGAGCTGACTTCGGCCAGCCGGTAGGTGTTGGCCTCGCGTCCGCGGAAGTCGCCGCCCTTGATTGTGTCGTAGAACAGGCGCCACACCGAGTCACCATCGTTCTGGTAGTTCTTGGCGGCGTTGATCCCGCCCTGGGCCGCGATGCTGTGGGCGCGCCGGGCGCTGTCCTGGAAGCAGAACGCCTTCACGTTGTAGCCGAGCTCCGCGAGGGTGGCTGCGGCGGAGGCTCCGGCGAGTCCCGTGCCGACCACGATGATCGTGTGCTTACGTTTGTTGGCCGGGCTCAGCAGCTTGACCTGCTCGAGGTAATTGGTCCACTTCTGGTCGAGTGGACCGGATGGAATGTGTGCATCGAGTTTCATCGGTCCTCCCCTAGTGTACCCATCCCGCCCAGACGGAGACGGGAATGGAGACGTTGCCGATGGCGATCGCATACGCGAAGATCACCGCGAAGACGCGCCGCCACCTGTCGTAGCGCGGATGGCTCCAGCCCAGGGTCTGGAAGAGGCTCCAGAGCCCGTGGTAGAGGTGGAATCCGAGCAGCAGGTTGGCGACGATGTAGATGATCGCGACGCCGGGGTGCTGGAAGCCGGTGACGACGTTCTTGTAGACATCGAGCTTCCCGGCGCTGTCCAGGTACTGGGGCAGGACGGAGCCGAAGGTCAGGTGGAGCAGGTGGTAGATGATGAATAAGAGGATGATCGGGCCGCTCCAGACCATGGTCCGGGCGGCGTAGTCGACGGCGGGGTCCTTCTTGATCCGGTACTTCACCGGGCGCGCGCCACGGCTCTGCAGCCACACCTGCACGGCGGCGACGATGTGAACCAGCACGCACAGGAGCAGGACGATCCGGACCGGCCACAGGAGCTCGGGAACGCTGTGCAGGAAGTGGCCGTAGCGGTTGAGGGCCTCCGGCCCCAGGTAAATCTGCAGGTTGCCGATCATGTGGACGAAGACGAAGAGGAACAGGATGATCCCCGTGACCGCCATCAGTATTTTCTTGCCGATGGACGAGCTGTAAAAGCCGAAACTGTTGTCCATGACCGTTTCCAAGACCTCCTCCCGTTGGATTCCGACCTCCCGTTGCGGCGGGGCCAGCGGCCGCATCTTATTCCTTTGAGAAAAATTTCTCAAGAAGCCGGGGGGCTGGGGTGTCATCGCGAGGTGTGTCATGGCGAGGAGGCCGGCGCAGCCGGCCGACGTGGCCATCCCTGACAGCGTTGGAGCGCGCTGCCCACTACTCCGGGGAGCGCTCCCGGCGTGAGGGGGTCCCTTCGCTCGGGCCCTGGCGGGC
>CAZXXL010000138.1:0-8265 GCA_964644635.1 uncultured Thermoanaerobaculia bacterium
CATTACTACGCCGGGGAGCATCTGCGGCGGCTGCGGCGGATCCGCGACCTCCAGGCCCAGGGGCTTGGCTTGGAGGAGATCCGCGCGCTGCTGGAAGGACGAACAGCGCCCGCTGGACCCTCACCGGCGCCTGACTATGAGCCGGCCACTCGAATCGAGGTCTCCCCGGGCGTGTTGGTCATCGTCACCCACGGCGCCCGGATCCCGCAGCCCGCGCAACTGCGTGCACTGGCCGCGGCAGTGAGGACCATACTCGGTCCCAGTGAAGGAGAAGAACCATGATCGCTACCCATCTCAACTCTGGATTGTTCGTGCCATCGCCCGCTGGCGAGCGCGAATCCGCGCGCTTGATCCCTCTCACGGGCGTGCGGGTGGACGCACGCATTACCGGTGCGACCCAGCGCGTTCGGGTCAGACAGACCTATCACAACACCTCGGAAACCCCGGTGGAAGCGGTCTACGTTTTCCCGCTGGAAGAGGGCAGCGCGGTGTGCGGATTCCGCGCGTTGATCGACGGCGAGGAGATCGTTGGCCGGGTCGAGGCCCGCGACGACGCTTTCGACGTCTACGACGATGCGATGGCCGAAGGCAGAACCGCCCTCTTGCTCGACCAGGAGCGGCCGGACATCCTGACCGCCAGCGTGGGCAACCTGCTCCCCAAGCAGAAGGCGATCGTCGAGCTGGAATACGTGGCGGAGGTCCAGCGGGAAGGCGGGGCTCTTCGCTGGCGGCTGCCAACGACGGTGTCACCCCGTTACATACCGGAGCGCCAGCTTGATTTCGAGGGTGTTGCCGACGCCGAGCGGATCAGCCCGCCGGTCACATCCCAGCCTCTTCCGTACCGCTTTGAGCTCCTGGTCGAGGCCGAGTTGGGAACGCCGCTGGCAAGCGTGGAATCGCCCAGTCACAAGATCCGCGTGGAGATCGACGGCGGACGCGCCAGCGCCCAGTTGGCGGGGGATGAGGGGTTGATGGACCGTGACTTCGTCTTGCTGCTCCAGCCCCGCAGCGCCGTCGCGCCGTTGAGCGGTACCGAGGAGGGACCCGACGGCCGGCGGTACGCCGCGGTGTCCTTCCTGCCCCGGTACGAAAGCTCCCGGGAAGCCGTGGAGATGGTGTTCCTGGCCGATTGTTCCGGCAGCATGCAGGGCGACTCGATAGAGCAAGCGCGTCGCACGCTTCGCCTCTGCCTGCGCTCTCTTGAGAAGGGGGATCGCTTCAACATCATCCGTTTCGGCAGCCAGTACGAAGCCTACAGCGAGCGCAGCGTTGTCTACGGCGACGCCGAGCTCGGGAAGGCCGACGGGTGGGTCGAGCGGATGGCGGCCGATCTCGGCGGTACCGAGATCGCCTCCCCCCTGGCTGCGGCGTACCGTTTGCCGGCGGCCGACGGGTTGCGCCGCTGCCTGGTGCTGATCACGGACGGGCAGGTGGGCAACGAGGATGAAATCATCCGCCTGGTCGCGCAACATGCCGGCGAGGTTTCCGTCTTCGCCTTCGGGGTCGGATACGGCGCCGGCGAGTACCTGGTCCGCGGCGTGGCCCGTGCCGGGCGCGGCGCCGCCGAAATGGTGTACCCGGGCGAGCGAGCGGAGGAAAAGATTCTGCGTCACTTCCAGCGCATGACCTCCCGCCCGCTGGAAGACGTCCGGATTGCGTGGGACGGCCTCTCGGTGGAAGAGCTGTTGCCGGGCGCTCTGCCCCCCGTTTGGGCCGGCGAGTCGGTCACCCTCTTCGGCCGTGTTGCCGGAGGGGAGAAGGGCAGCGCCACCCTCAGCGCCACGATAGGCGGCGAGGAGGTGCAATCCGTCGTGTTTCTGGAGGCGTCCGACGGTTCCGGCGGCCCAAGCACAGTCGCTGGGGCCATCGCCACCCTGTGGGCGCGCCGGAAGATCCGCGAGCTCGAGGAAAGCGATGCGTGGACCGGCCGCGGGGGATCTGGGCAACGTGACCGTAAGGCCGGCAAGCCCGAAGAACGCCGGCGGGAGATCGAAGGTCAGCTCGTCGAGTTGGGCAAGTCTTTCGGACTGGTCTCCTCGGCCACTAGCTACGTGCTGGCCGATGAGCGTTCCGGGGCGCAACGGGCCGAGACCCGGGCACGGCTGCTTCGCGTTCCTGGACAGTTGACCCGCGGCTGGGGTGGCCACGGATACCCGTGGAATGGGGCCGCGGCGATGGCTGGCGGGGGTGTTTCGCGTGGCTTTGGATTCTTGACATTTCCCTCCAGGAACGACGATCGCTCCTTGGCTCCTGCTGCTGCTCGCGATTCCTTTCGGGTAGAGCTCCCCACCGCACTCTATGATTCCAAGGCAGAGCAGGTCGTCCGGAGTCAGGAGGATCCCGAGATCGCCACGGCATTGGAAATCAGCGCCGGCGGTTCCTGGGCGCCCTCGCCCACGGTGCTGGCCTTTGCTTCTCTCACCAGGAAGCGGGTCGAGGAGCTGGCCGGGCTGCTCTCGGCCCCGCGGGCCGAGGAAATCATCGCTACCCTGGCCGTCATCGTCGCCGTACAGCGCCAGCATGCCGAGCTGCCCGTCATGTGGAACGCCCTGCTCCGGAAGGCTCGCCGCTGGCTTGAGGCCCAGTTGGCGAATCAGCTCCCCCCGGAGGGGGCCAGCTGGGAGGAGTGGCTGAGTAAACAGCTTGAAGGTTAGCCCGCATTGCCTTGGCCCCCACCCCATCTCCGCCCTGGGCTCTCAAAATTCCCTCGGGCTCTCGGCGGAAAACTGGATTTCCGGCAGCCGCGGGAAAGTGGGTGTCCCCCGGCACCTGCGAGCAGGCGTTACAATGGCCACAACACTTCTGGGGAGGTGTCAAATGACCGGAAGGCGATTTGTCTACAGCGTGCGCATGGTCCGGCGCGTGGGCCGGCGGCATGGGAGGGACTGGCGATGGAGGCCCCTGTTAAAGAAGGAAGCCAAGCAACCGCAGCCGCCGGCTGAGCAAGCCGAGCCGGCAGAGTACGAGCAAGAGCTCAAGGAGGCAGCCGAGAGCCAGTTGGGCCAGGTCGCCGAGCAGTGGCAGAAGGAGGATCAACGTCTCTATGCGGAATATGTTAGGGCGATGCGCGAGCACAAACAGGCCGAAGAGAGCTTGAAGAAAGAGGCCGCCGAGGCGGATGAGGCAATACGGGAACACGCGAAGGCACGGCAAGTGGTGGCAGACCTTGGTCTTCCCAGTATCTCGAGGAGAGCGCGAAACACATGGCTTGTGGTGCTTGCAATACTTGAATTTCCCATCAACAAGGCGGTTTTCCAAATCTTCCAGTTGAACCGGATGGAGACGGCGCTGGCAGCGGCCTCAGTGGGCGTTGTCATACCGCTCCTGGCTCACCTGACGGGTTACTTCCTGCGGCAGGACGTCAAGAACGCGCGCGATAAAACTCTGCTCTGGGTTGCACCCTTTGCAGGTCTCACCGTTATTGGCGCCATTGCATACATCCGCTCTACCTATCTCGAGGCAGAGAACCGGTTGGACGTGCTCGGAGTCCACATCAATCCGGCGACGATGACGGTCATCTTCATCGTCGTGAACATGAGTATCTTCATTACCGCCCTGATCACGTCGTACCACGGGAGCCATCCACGTGGGAAGCTGTTCCGGCAGGCGAGCAAGCGCCTCAAGGCGGCCACGCGGAGCTTGCGAAAGGAAACCGGGGAGGCGCAAGTGGCGCGGCATCGGTTCGAGGCAGCCGCCAAGGCAGCCGACCTGGCACGCTCGCGCCGGCAGAAGCGCTTTGAGCTGTTGGCAGAGGAAGCAAGGTCCGTGATACAGCGGTACGAGCACCTGGTGCGCGTGTACCGGGGGGCGAATCTGGAGGCTCGGCGGGCTAGCGGCCGTCCGCAGTGTTTTAGCGTGGAGCCAGTGTCTGCAGTCCTTCCTGCCGTATTTCAAAAGCTCAACTGGAATGCTGGCCGGCCAGCCGGCGCGGGGAAAACGCCATGAGGCGCACGGCGTGGCTCCTGGCGCTGGTGGTGCTGAGCTCCGCCGGTTGCGGGAGGGTAGGCGGCAAGTCGCCCGCGTATGGGAAGACGGTCGTGGTTCTCGCGGATGTTTCGGGCAGTGTTCGCGATCGGGAGGCGATTGCCACCTATGAGGACGGGTTTCAAAAGATTGTCGGCAAGCTCGGCCCCGGCGATGTTTTGGTGGCGGGCTGGATTACGGCTCGATCCGAGTCGGAGGCCCGGCTGCCGATCAACGAGGTCATGCCGGAGGTCGAGAAGACCGTCGACAACGAGCTCGTCAAGGAAGCGGCTCGCACAAGAGCCGCCCGGGCGTTGGCAGCCAAACGACCGGAGCTGATACAGCGATTCGACTCCCTCCTGGAAGCGCCGGCTCAGGGCTCTCGGAACACCGACATTCTCGGGGCTCTCGACCTCGCGCAGCGGATTTTTGCATCATACCCAAGGCCGGCACGGGCTCTGGTGCTGCTCTCCGACATGGTCCAGGAATCGCCGGGGCTGAACCTGAAGGGCCGCGATCTGGGTCGGCGGGCATGCTCGACCCTGATTCGCCGTCTCCAGAAACAGGGGCGCATCCCGGAGCTTACCGGCGTGCAAGTGTGGGTGGTCGGAGCGCGCAGTGGGAACGCCGCGCGTTTCCGCGAGATTCGCGCCTTCTGGATGGAGCTGTTCAAGACGGCCGGCGCGACGCTGACCGAGGCCAACTACGGCGGGCCGCTAATCCGGTTCGATCCGGAGAGCGGGAGCGTTGGCTCGTCCGGACCTCGGTCATAAAGTGGTATCATCACGTATGATGACGACGTCTCGAAAGGGAAAACGAGCGGGTGGGCCGCGGGAGAGCGGCGAGATGGCGACGGATGAAAAGGCGGGATCTGAGGCCGACGCAAACGAACTGGATATTCCGGAGACGCTCCTGGAGGCGCTGAATGACCCGCGGAAGGTCCGGGCCCTGCTGAGAGACGAGAAAAACGTCCGCGCGCTGCTGCCTGTTTTCACGGATGCTGAGCTTAAGCAGCTTGCTGAGCGCCGACATTGGCGCTCGCCGATGGGGCCGTTTACGGTTGATTTGCACGACGAAGACGAGTAAGAACGTCTTCAGGTCGGGTCGCCGGTGGGGTTGGCGGGGTTGGTTTCTTGCGGCTCGTCCTCCCGATCCTTCGCTTGGTTGGGTTCGGCCTCGAATTCCTGGAGTCGCTTCTGAATTGCTTCGAACACGACGGGGACGGCGTCTTTGAGCGCGACTTGGGCTTGCGGAGATTCGCCCGACACCGCGGCGGGCTCGCCGGCCTTGGCTGAGGCAGCTTGGATGTTGTGGATGTGGGTGCGGCGGGACGCGTCGCGCACCTTCTCCGCCCGCTCCGGGCTGGGCTCTTCTTCCGGCATCACGGTTTCGACCGTGAACGGCTCCGTCATCCGGCCGCGGAAGAGGGCGGTCATCGCTGCGTGCCAGTTCGGTAGGCGGACAAGGTCGGCCTCGGAGAAGACCGGTCCCATGAGACGGGCGATGCGCTGGGCATCCTGTTGGCCGACGCGGAAGGCCGCGACACTCCCGACATTGCCGAAGATTGCATCGACGATGCCGCGTTGCTCCACCTGGGACACGAACTGGTTGGCGAGCACGAGGCCGAGCCCGAACTTGCGTCCCTCGGAGAGCATGGTGACGAACCGGGTTGTGGCCAAACTCTGGAATTCGTCGACGTAGGTGTAAAAGGGGCGGCGCTCGCCGGCGGGGAGGCGGACGCGGCCCATGGCAGCGGCCATCAGCTTAGCAAGGATCACCATGCCGAGAAAACGCGATGTGGGCTCGGTCAGCAGGCCCTTGGAGAGGTTTACCAGGACGATCTTTCCCTCGTTTATGATTTGTCCGAAGTCGAAGGAGGAGCTTGGGGAGTCGAAGATGCGGCGAACGTTGGGCTCGAAGACGAACTCCTGGAACTTTGACGCGACGTACTCTCCCATGCTGATGTCACCCTTGGAGCGGGCGATGTAATCCACCGAGGGAAGGACGTGCGTGACCCAGTTCTTGAGCTGAGGGTCGGCGATCCGGTCGTGAGCCCACGAACGCCACGAGTCCGGATTGTTGAAGAGGTCGAAAAAGTCGCGGATGGTCCCGATGCGGTCTGGATGAGACATGACCAAGAGGAGGTTGTTCCTGAGGTGCTCGAAGAACACGGGGCCCGCAAACTGGCTGGAGGCGGGTCCATACTCATCGGCCATCAAACGCTGCACGATACCGACGATTTGTTGGACGATGAAGTAGCGCTCCCGTTCTCCGGAGTGTTCGAGAAGATTGAGCCGGGCGGGTTGATCCGGGTCGGACGGATCGATCAGGAGCACATCATCGACCCGTTCGTCGGGGACGCGACCGAGCAGATCTGCGTACAGGTCGCCGTGAGGATCGATGACGCAAAGACCAGCTCCGGAGCGCATATCGTCGAGGATCATGGTGCGCAGGAGGGTCGTCTTGCCGGTACCGGTTTGGCCCACCACGTAGAGGTGGCGAAGCCGGTCTTCGGGCGCCAGGCGAACCTCCTGGCTCATGCCGTAGCGGCCGCTCACGCCGATCAGGACGCCGGGTTGCTCGAGCTCCGGCGGAGCGGGGCGGTACCGGCAACGGCGGGCCTCGATTCCCGCCGGCGCCTCAGGCTCGGCCAGCGGGAAGCGAAAGGCGGCGACAGCCTCGCCCGGTTCGAACAGGTGGAGCAGACGGGCGGCCGCCGCTGGTACGCCCGGATGACTTGCCGGCGCGAGGCGGAGCGTCTTCAGCGCCTCAAGTGCGTCTTCATCATCCATGCGATCCACGATTTCGTAACCTCCGGCAAGGAAGCGCTCCAGGCCGTGGGCGCCTGCAAGGTCGGGAGAGGGTATGGCGGCGGGCTCGCTGACGAAATGTCCGATTGCGTCCAAGAGAGCTTGGGGAATTGGCGCCGGGGAGGCGATTTCAAGAGTAACGACGGCGGCATCGTCGCCGAGGGTATGGAGGGCCTGGAGATACGACTGCTCCAGGATCTGGGCCCGCCGTTGCAACGTCGGCCGGAGGGCACGGATCTGCTCTGACGGCTGACCGAGGTGGAGCTGCGCGTGTTTTTCACACTCAGATATTTGCTCCTCGAGGAACCTGGCCTCGTTGGCGGTGAGACGTGTCGGCTGCAACCGGCAGCTCACGAGGATCGGGTGGGGATGAAGCAGGAGCTGCTGAAACAGTCTCGAATGGGGGACAAAGCCGGGCAGAAAACGAAAGGTGTGGAATACCGTCGCAGCGGCGGCCGCATCGGTCCCCCCCGGCGTTACGTCACCGAAGCCAAGCCGCGGGGTATTGACCGGCGCGCGGAGCGAGTCGAGGGCCTGCAGCTCACAACGCCTGGTGATGCTGACCAGTGCCTGGGGCTCGAAGGGGGATGCCAGTCTGGGCAGGTCATCCGGGACGATGATGTCCCAGTCGGCCTCGATGATCGTGCTCTGGAGGAGGCGGAGCACCTGCTGGGCGTGAGATTCCGCCACCTTTGCGGCGTCACCGTCAACTCGGCCGAGTAGGACGAAATCGAGAGAGCCCCGTGTGTAGAGATCCGGGTCAGGCTGGGAAAGCAAGCGCAGGTCGTAAGTGAACCGATCATCGGCGGGGTTCGCCAGACAACTGACGAGCTCCACCTGACGACGGATCGCATCGGCTGCGTAGACTTCGTCGGACATTCCCAACGCGCTGCGCGTGACGAGCCGGGTGGCTCGACACCCGAAGATGACCCCGTCACCGTCCGCCCGAACGAGGGCGCCGTCCTGGCGGTCGGGCGATGGTTTCCTGAATCCTCTCACTGTTCCCCTCCACGTGCCCGTGCTGACGATTCAGGGTACCACCGGTCGCCTTGGCAGTGCTGCCGAGGTCTTGGTAGGAGCGTTCCCTACATCGTAGACAGCTGCTGTCCTCTCGCAAGTGGAGCAATGACAAAAGGCCCTTAGCTGGGGCGTTGGATCACCCCTCCCCGCCGGTGAACAGAAGCTCACCAAGGTGGGCAAGTGAGTCGAGGTTGGTCGGTTCTTCCGGGAGGAGGGGGATGGGGATGACCTCGTGGTCGTCACCGAGGAGATCGCGGAGCTCGGCGACGCCGCGGTGATCCCGGTCGCCGAGCCATTCCAGGAGCTCCAGGCCGCGAATGTCGCCGGTTTCCTGGTCGGTCCGCGGGTGAACGCGGTTGACGACGATCGGGCCCAGGTGGTGGCCCCGCTCTTCGAGGCGGCGGGCGAAGAAGAGGGTGTCGGCGACCCGCTCGGAGCCGGGGCCGCTGACGAGGACGAAGAGGGTCTGCGG
>CAZXXL010000139.1:0-8236 GCA_964644635.1 uncultured Thermoanaerobaculia bacterium
AGGTCCCGTCGCTCCGGCCCTGGCGGGCCCGCGCTCGGGCGACCGGGCCGCTCGGCGGTCACGCGGGCCCGGGAGCCGCGATGCGCCGGTGGAGCTCGGGGTGATCGGCCAGCCAGCGCCCGTAGCCGTGGATGAGACGGAGCAGCTCGCCGTTGCGGTCGAGGTCCGAGGGGAATTCGAGGCTGACGTCGGCGTCCTCGCGCCCGGTGAAGGCCCGCCACGATTCCGGGGTCGGGGCGATGATGCGGAGGTCGAGCGGCCGGTACCGCGCCGAGCCGGGGAGCGCCGCCTTCAGCCACTCGGCGAGGCGGAGCGCCTCCTCGTCGCCGGCGTCGGCGAGGGCGGCCAGCCGCCGGTGGAGGACGGCCAGGGCGTTGGCCCGTTCGAAGGCCTCGACGTCGTTGCGGTAGATCTCGTTGACGAGGATCTCCTCGGCCCGGAGGCCGATCTCGAGGAGGCCGTGGAACTCGTGGTCCGCCCCGGCCGGGTCCTGGGGCGAGGCGAGGACGACATCGATGCCCTCGAGCTCGACCCCGGCCTCGCGCGCCGCCGCGATGGCGTCCTTGAGCGGGGTGATGTTGCGCACGCCGCCGTCGACGAACTGCCGGCGCCTGCCCGAGCACGCCGCGCCGGGTACGTTCACCACCAGCTCCACCGGATCGAAGGCCAGTGGAATGGCGGTGGAGGCGAGCACGAGAGCGGCCACGTCGCCGGCGGCCACGTGGCGGGTGGGATCGACGCTCAGGTATTCACCCGTCTGCAGGCAGACGACGCCGATGCGCAGGGTGTGGCCGAGGCGCTTCAGGCGCCCGGCGAGGCCGGCCGCGAACGGCTCCACGATCTCGGCCAGTTCCCGGTTGTCGAAGAGCCCGTCGACGGCCGTGACGTCAGCATAGGTGAGCAGGCCGGGGGCGATGGCGTGGACCGCCAGCGTGGCGGCATCCAGCCGCGAGCGAAAGGCCGGCAGCCCGCGGCGGGCCTGGTCCACCCACAGGCGGGCCATCTCCTCCACCCGGCCCTGGGCGGTCAGCAGCGCGTTGAGGGCGCCGGCCGAAACACCGGAGAAGACCGACCAGCCGCCCTCGCCGCGCTCCACGAGGCGGTGCACGACCCCCGCCTCGAAGGTCCCCTTGACCCCGCCCCCGGAAAGCACCAGCGCACGAGCCATGGACGGAGCCTAGCTCAGCGGGCCTCGAATGTGTAGTGGAGCTCCTGCACCATGCCCAGCCGCGTTCCGAGCTCTTTGCACTCGGTGCCGTGGGCGCCCACCGATCCGCACCGCCTGTCCCAGAGCACGGTGCCGTTTTCGGCCAGGGTCACGCCGTAGGCGGCGGTCCACTTGCGGTTGAACAGGAGCACGGTGAGCGTGTGACGGCCGCGGGTCAGGAACGGGTTCAGCACCATCGGCCCGATGGTTTCCCCGTAGCGCCCGGTGGCCACGCGCCGGCCGTCGATGAGCACGTCGAGCTGGTCGTCGATCGTGTCGGCGGCCAGGGTGTAGCGGACCGAGGGCCGCTCGGACTCGGGGACCCGCGCCGCCACGGTCGGGCCGGCGGCCTCCGCGGCCCCGGTAACCGCCAGGTCGCGAAAGAGGCAGGTTCCACCGCACGCGTCGTGCAGCTCGTCACCGGGACACCCCACCCGGAGGAAGAGCCGCCCCGAGACCACGTCCCAGGGATCGAGCGGCAACGTCCTCTCGAACGCGCCCGGGACGGCGATGATGATCCTGCGCCGCCCGAGCGTCAGCCGGAGCCGAACGGGGACCGCCGGGGCCACCGGCGGGCCGACGAAGAAACGGCTCACGGTGCCGCTCGGGAAGCGCTGCACGTCGATGGCCCGCTCACGGGGAGAGATGGCGATGAAGGTCCAGTGCAGGTCGTCCTGGAAGATCTCGACGCCTCCGGCCCAGCGGGTGCCCTCGCTGCGCAGGGCGACGGCGACGGACGTGCCGGGGCCGGCCGCGAGCCCGGTGTCGAAGCGGCCGACCCCCGGCCCGTGGCCGCTGACGCCCCCGGAGCTGAAGGTCCAGGACCCGGTGAGGGCGGTCCCCAGCTGGCGCCACCGCGTCCGGTCGCGGAAGCGGACGCCGGTGAAGAGAACGAGGAGCAGACCGGCGGCGGCGGCGCCCCAGATCGCGATACGCCGGCGACCCGCCGCGCCGCGGGGCCGGGACGGCGCCGATGCCGTCTCCCCGCCGCGGACCGTCTCCGGTTCGGGAGAGCTGACCGGGATGACCACGTGGCGCCCGGAGCTGGTGAGGCGGGCCTCGCCGAGACCGGCCTCCGGCGGTGCATCGCCCGCGAGCCAGCGGTCGAGCTCGTCGAGGTAGGCGAAGACGGCCCGGCTCCCGGGCACCCGGCGAACCGGGAGGCCGGCCCCCTCGGCCAGTCTCTGGCACTGCCGCACGGAACGGTTCATGTGCGCGGCGATCGCCTTCCAGCCGTCGAGCCTTTCGTGGGTCATGGAGAGCCTCGGCAGCATTCTACCACCGGCTTCCGACATGGGTGAGATGTCTCGAGTCATCTGCTGACATGAGATGACGTCACCTGGCACACGATAAGCTCTTGCGAATCATGAAGATTGAGACGATCCTGGAGGGGAGGGCAACACCGAGTGTGAGCGAACGAGAGGAGGAGGTCATGACGAGGAATCGCGTTCGGTTCGGGGTATGGCTTGTCGGGTTGGTGATGCTGCTGGCGGGGGTGCCGGCCCTTGCGAGCATTCCGGGGACGGACCTGTGGGTGCCGTCGCTGGCGCGAACCCCGGGCCAGAACAGCTCCCAGTGGTACGCCACGGTGTGGATCCACAACCCGGGGACGCAGGCGGCGCAGGTGACGGTGAGTTTCCTGGCGCGAGACCAGAGCAACCCGGCGCCGATCCAACAGACCGTCGTGGTCAACGCGGGCGAGACCTTGAAGCTGGGCGATGTCTTCCTGGATCTGTTCGGACTGAGCGACGCCAAGGGGGCGCTCCGTTTCCAGAGCAACCACAAGGTCGTCGTGTCGGCGCGCTCCTACAACCTGACGGCGGCGGGGATCGCCGACTCGCAGGGGCAGTTCCTGGCGGGGATGCCGTCGGAGCTGGCGATCGGGTCCGGTGAGAAGACGTCGATCCCGGGGATCACGAACCCCGCCGACGGCAGCTTCCGGAGCAATTTCGCGCTCGTGGAGACGGCCGGCGGAACGGCCAATGTGCAGGTGACGCTGTACGACCGCGACGGGGTGATGCTGGGGTCGAAGACGTACACGCTCTCGCCGTACGAGCCGATCCAGTACAGCCTGCACGCCTTTCAGTCCGGGCTGACGGTGGACGGCGGGCGGATCGACGTGGAGGTGGTCTCGGGGACCGGGAAGGTGCTGAGCTTCGCCTCCATGGTCGGGAACGGCGCGGTCTCGCAGGATCCGTCGACCCTGGAGATGGAGTACGAGCTCCAGCAGGCCTCGGGCGGCACGGGTGACATCACGGCGGTCTATGCCGGCACGGGGCTTGCGGGCGGCGGCACGTCCGGTGACGTGACGCTGTCCATTGCCGACGGAGGCGTGACCTCGGCCAAGATCGCCAATGGCGCCGTGACCGAGAGCAAGCTGGCGACTGACGCGGTCACGACCGACAAGCTCAAGAACTGGGCGGTCACCGGGGCGAAGATCGCCAACGGCGCCGTCAATGCCGACAGGTTGGCCGTCAATGCGGTCGGAACCAACGCAATCCAGGACGGTGCGGTGACGGCCACCAAGATCAGCGGCTCGGGGGCCAGCTCCGGCCAGGTGCTGAAGTTCAACGGCTCGTCCGTGGCGTGGTCCGCCGACGAGCAGGGCGGGCTGACGCTGCCGTGGGCGGGCAATGTCAATACCGGCGGAGTGGGTTTCGTGGTCCAAAACATCGGGCTGGGTATCGGTATTGAAGGGGATTCGTACGGTGCGTCGCACGCTGCGGTGTACGGCAGGAACCTCTCCGGGGGGGCTGCCCTCGGCGTGATGGGCAAGGCCGAGGGGGGGACCGACTCGAAGGGCGTATATGGCTACGCAAGTTCCTCGAGTGGGATGACCTACGGCGTCTTCGGCAAGAGTGACAGCTCCAGCGGCGTCGGCGTTCGCGGCGAATCGCCGTACACGGGCGTGTCCGGGGCGGCGACCCTGACCTCGGGGACGACCTATGGCGTCTTCGGCTGGGCGACGTCGCCCGGAGGCGCGGGCGTTTTCGGCACCAATCAATCGTCGGGATCCGGCGCCCACGGCGTCAAGGGCGACACGATGGGCAGCGGCGGCTGGGCTTCCGGCGTCTACGGCACCGCCCACTACAATACGGCCATCGGCGTCACCGGCTGGAACACGAGCAGCGGGCCCGGCGTGTACGCGTGGAGCGAGAACGGGATCGGGTTGATCGTCAAAGGAACTGGGGGTCCTGGAGCCGATATCGCCGAAATCTGGAATCATGGCGACGGAGCACTGCTGTGGCGAATCAACACCTTCGGCGACGTCCACATCCCGGGCAGCTTCTATTCCAACGGTGCCGACTTCGCGGAGCTATACCCTGCGAAAGGGGAGCTGCACCCCGGCACCGTGGTGGGGATCGGCGAGGACGGCAGGCTCGAGCCGGCCACGGCGAAACGCGCCCGGGCCGTCATGGGGGTGGTCTCGGCGAGGCCGACCGTCGTCGGCGGCTCCGCGATCACCGCCGAGGGCAACCGGGGCAAGGTGGCCGTGGCGATCCTCGGCATCGTCGAGGTCAGGGCGTCGGCGGCCTCGGGGCCGATCCGGCCGGGCGATCTGCTCTGTGCGGGCAGCGAGCCCGGAGTCGCCGAGGAGGCGGTCTGGGCCTACCCGGGCACCATCGTCGGCAAGGCGCTCGAGGCGCTTCCTTCGGGCTCGGGCACCATCCGCATGCTGGTGACCCTGCGCTGAGCGGTCGGACGACATGGAGGCTGGGCGGGGGCGGTCCCCCGCCCGTCGTCGTTTTCTGGTGCCGTCTCCCTCGACGCCGAATGCCTTCCGTCGAGGCCCAGGGCCTGTCATCAGGCGGAGTGGCGTCCGTCATCGAACTCACCTCTGTACTCATGTCAAAGACGTGGGGAATCGTCGGGCGCCACTTCGAACCTGCTCGCTCCACCTCCCCTGTTCCGTGCTCGTTCCGGAGCCCACCGGGTCGCCGGCCGTTCACCTGGCCGCGGTCTCAGCAATGTCGGGCAAGTCCGGGCCGCAGTCGATTGCGAGCCAAACTGCTTGAGAGGTAAGCTTACTGGGTGGGCTGCTCGCGTTGGGCGGTGTGATCCTCGGCTGCTTTCCTGAGCCCGCAGCGGCGTTCACCTGCGGGTACGCCGTCGCCGGCGCGGTGGTAGCTGTCGGCGGAGATACAAGATACTGCCAGTAATTGTGGGGAGGGAGCATGCTCCATCAAGCCGTCTGGTCGACCGGGAACATCTTGCTTGCCTTGGGCGGTGCCTGTGCCGTGGCGAACCTGATCTCGCAGCTGTGGTCGCGGAACAAGCCGATCGTCATGGACCCGTATGTCGCGGGGTTCAGGAAGACCTTCGGGCTCGTCTTCGCCGTCGGCGGCGCGGCGCTCATGGTGGTGTGGATCGTCCAGCTGCTCAAGGCCCCATCCAGTGACGTCGAGCGGCGGCTTTACTTCCTCCTGTGGGCCGTGACCTCCGGTGCGACGGCCGGGTGGATGGCCCTTTTCGCGAGCCGGATCCGGCCCGGAGAGTAGACGGATGAAAGAACGGCCCGGGGGGGTGACCCCGGGCCGTTTCGTCGTGCTCGTAGCGGAGATCAGGCGTGGTTCTGCTTGCGCAGGACGTTGAGGGCGGAGCCGGCCTTGAACCACTCGATCTGCTCGGCGTTGAGGGAGTGGTTGACGGTGATCTTCTCCTCGCTGCCGTCGGCGTGGTGGATGATGACGGTGAGCGGCTTGCCCGGCGCCATGTCGGCGAGGCCGACGATGGAGATGCGGTCGTCGGCCTTGATCCTGTCGTAGTCGGCCGGGTCGGCGAAGGTCAGCGGCAGGACGCCCTGCTTCTTGAGGTTGGTCTCGTGGATGCGGGCGAAGGAGCGGGCGATGACGGCGGCGCCGCCGAGGTGCCGCGGCTCCATCGCGGCGTGCTCGCGGGAGGAGCCCTCGCCGTAGTTCTCGTCACCGACGACCACCCAGCGGATGCCGCGCTCCTTGTAGGACCGGGCGAGCTTCGGCAGCGGCACGGTCTCGCCGGTCTCGACGTCGATGCCGGTGCCCGGCTCGTCGGTCCAGGCGTTGACGGCGCCGAGCAGCAGGTTGTCCGAGATGTTGTCCAGGTGACCGCGGTAGCGCAGCCACGGACCGGCCTGGGAGATGTGGTCGGTGGTGCACTTGCCCTTGGCCTTGACGAGCACCGGCAGCTTCTCGAAGTCCTTGCCGTCCCAGGCGGGGAAGGGGGTCAGGAGCTGCAGGCGGTCGGAATAGGGCTTCACCTTGACCTCGATGCCGCTGCGATCCTCCGGCGGCGCCACGTAGCCCTCGGCCTTGAAGACGAAGCCGCCGGGCGGGATCTCCGGCGCGGGCCTGGGCGGCTCGAGTTTGAACGTGGTCCCGTCGGCGGCCTCGAGCTCGTCGCTGAGCGGGTTGAAGGAGAGGCGGCCGGCCAGGGCGTAGGCGACCACGATCTCCGGGCTGCCGATGAAGGCCCGGGTCTCCGGGCTGCCGTCGTTGCGCTTGCGGAAGTTGCGGTTGAACGAGGTGACGATCGAGTTCGGGGTGCCGGGCTCGATGTCGTGCCGCTCCCACTGGCCGATGCAGGGGCCGCAGGCGTTCCCGAGCACCACCGCGCCCAGCTCCTGGAGGGTCTTCATCTGGCCGTCGCGCTTGATGGTGGCCTCGATCTGCTCGGACCCGGGGGTCACCCAGAAGGTGGTCTTGGGCCTGGCGCCGTGCTCGATGGCCTGGCGGGCGACGTCGGCGGCGCGGGTGATGTCCTCGTAGGAGGAGTTGGTACAGGAGCCGATGAGGGCGGCGCTGAGGGTGTCCGGGTAGTCGTTCGCCTTCACGTCCTCGGCCATGCGCGAGACCGGGTGGGCCAGGTCGGGGGTGTGCGGCCCCACCAGGTGGGGCTCGAGGGTGTCGAGGTCGATCTCGATGACCTGGTCGTAGTAGCCCGCGGGATCGGCGGCCACCTCGGGATCGGGGGCCAGCAGGTCGCGGTTGGCGTCGGCCAGGGCGGCGATCTCCGAGCGGCGGGTGGCCTCGAGGTAGGTCTTCATGCGCTCGTCATAGGGGAAGATCGAGCAGGTGGCGCCGAGCTCGGCCCCCATGTTGGTGATGGTGCCCTTGCCGGTGGCGGAGATGGACGCCGTGCCGGGGCCGAAGTACTCGACGATGGCGTTGGTGCCGCCCTTGACCGTGAGGATGTCGAGCAGCTTGAGGATGACGTCCTTGGGCGCCGTCCAGCCGTGCAGCTTCCCGGTCAGCTTGACGCCGATGAGCTTCGGCTGGAGCACCTCCCACGGGAAGCCGGCCATCACATCGACGGCGTCCGCCCCGCCCACGCCCACGGCCACCATGCCGAGGCCGCCGGCGTTGGGGGTGTGGGAGTCGGTGCCGATCATCATCCCGCCCGGGAAGGCGTAGTTTTCGAGGACGACCTGGTGGATGATCCCCGATCCCGGGCTCCAGAAGCCGAGGCCGTAGCGGGCCGCCGACGACCTGAGAAAGTCGTACACCTCGCGGTTCTCCTCGATGGCCCGTTCGACATCCTCCTTGGCCCCGCTGCGGGCCCGGATGAGGTGGTCGCAGTGGATCGTCGACGGGACCGCGGTCTCGTCCCGGCCCGACAGCATGAACTGCAGCATGGCCATCTGGGCGGTCGCGTCCTGCATGGCGACCCGGTCGGGACGCAGCATGATGTAGGCCTTGCCCCGCTCGAGCTTCTCGTTCTCCGGGTCGTCGAGGTGCCCGAAGAGCACCTTCTCGGCCAGGGTCAGGGGCCGCCCCAGGCGTTTGCGGACGATCTCGAGCCGCTTGCGGGTGGTCTCGTAAACCTTCTTCACCATTTCCGGGGTCGTTTCGATGGTGGGCATGCCGTCGCTCCTTTCTCTGCGGGCGGGGAACCGCGTCGTGATTCGTTTCACAAGGCCGGAGCACCCGTTGGGCGCTCGCGGGGCTCATTGTAGTACAGATTCCGGACCCCGGCAGCCCGCCGCGGGCATGGGCCCACCGCCTGCGGCGGCGTCCCTTGGGGCGCTCGGCTCCGGCCTCCGCGACCCTGCGG
>CAZXXL010000140.1:0-8152 GCA_964644635.1 uncultured Thermoanaerobaculia bacterium
GCCTTCCAGTGGCCGTGGCCGGTGGCGAGCGGAGGGAGCCGAAGGCTACTCGCCGGGGAGCTGGCGCTTGACGCCTCGGACGAAGTAGGCGTCGTTGGTGGCGTTGTCCACCACCGCGGCGTAGGCGAACCCACCGGCACCCTCCGTGGTGCAGGTCACCCGGATCTGGACGTCGCTCCACTCCCCTCCCATGGCCTGCGCGAAGGGATCGCTGAGCTGGGTCATGGAGTACGGCGGCAAGGTCACATAGCGCACCCCGGTGTCGTCCGGAGGACGGTTCCCCCCCGCGTCGAAGAAGGCGATCTCGTAGTCGGCCTCCACCGCCGTGGGGTTGTTGGCGAGCACGACCGTGCGCGTCCGCCGCGTCCATTCCCGCCGGTCCCGTGCCCCGGCCGCCAGGCGCCGGCGGAGGAAGGCGGCCACGGCCGCAGCCGCCGGCCCGGTGATGCGGTATCGCTCGAGAACGGCCAGGGCGTCGGCCGGGCCGGTGGGCGAGGCAACGGTGGGTCCGGACGCGATGTCGGGAAGGGGATCGCCGATGACGTCGGAGATCACCAGGGTCAGCACCCGGGCCGGGAAGGCCGCCCGGGCCAGGCCGCCGCCGGCCGCGGCGAGGATCTCCCGGCGCACGGTGTTGACCGCCCCGATGGGCGCGCCGGAGGCCAACAGCTCCCGGGTGACCGTGATGACCTGGTCGAGGCCCAGGCCGGGTTCCGGCGCCGCCAGGAGGGCCGAGCCTCCGCCGGACAGGAGCAACACCAGCAGATCGTCCTCGCCGAGCTCCCCGGCGCGGGCCAGGACCTCCCGGGCGGCCGCCTCGCCGGCGGCGTCGGGAAACGGGTGCGATCCCCGCCGGATGGCGGCCGCCGCCTCCAGCTCCGGGTCCACGGGCACCCCCCGGGGGGTGATCACGAGCACCCGGTCGGCCCAGCCGGGAAGCCGCCGCAGCCAGGCGGTCGCCAGGCCCGGCGCCGCCTTGCCGACGGCGGCCAGCAGGCGGCGGCCGGCCACGGCGGGCAGCTCCCGCCCGGCCACCTCGATCCGCGGGCCCTCGACCCGGACCGCCGCCGCGATCAGCGGGCCCGGCTGGACCGCGCGCACCGCCGTGCGGAAGGCGTTCTCGGCGTCCGCGCGCAGGCGATCGGTGGGCGACGACATGCCCCCAGTGTAGCGCTCTCGTGTAACCAAATGGACCGATCGGTCCAAATAGGGATCGACGCCGCCCGCAGCGGCGAATCACACCACGGAGGTTTTTCATGAGCCAGCTCACCGTCCACACCATCGAGACCGCCCCCGAAGCGGCCCGGCCCCACCTGGAGGCGGTCCGCGGCCAGTTCGGCTTCGTGCCCAACGTCATGGGTGTCCTCTCCGGGGCGCCGCCCGCCCTGGAGGCCTACCTCGAGCTCGCGCGGCTCTTCGAGTCCACATCGCTGAGCCCGGTGGAGCAGCAGGTGGTTCTGCTCACCGTGAGCTTCGAGAACGGCTGCGAGTACTGCATGGCCGCGCACAGCCTGGCGGCCCGGATGGCCGGCATGCCGGAAGATGTGATCGAGGCCCTGCGCACCGGCGCCCCCCTGGCGGACGAGCGCCTGGAGGCGCTGCGCCGTTTCACCGGCGCCGTGGTCCGGCAGCGCGCCGAGATCCCGAAGGAGACGGTCGACGCCTTCCTCGGGGCGGGGTTCGAGCCGGCGCAGATCCTCGAGGTCCTCGTCGGCGTCACCCAGAAGACCCTCAGCAACTACGTGAACCACATCGCGGGCACGCCGCTGGACGAGGCCTTCTCCGGCGCGCGCTGGAGCCGCCCGGCGGCGGACCGTCAGGTATGATCGGCAGGGCCGGGCGGGTGGAGAGCCCCGCCCGTCCGGCCCGGACACCGCCCATGGTCGAGCCCACCACCTCCCGCGGCCGCATTACCCGCGAGCGCATCGTGGAGGCCGCGGCGGAGCTGTTCCACCTCCACGGCGTCCACGGCACCGGCATCTCCCGGATCCTGGCCGCCGCCGGGGCCGGCAAGGGCCAGTTCTACCACTACTTCGGCGGCAAGGCCGAGCTCGTGGCCGAGGTTCTCCGGCTGCAGTGGGAACGGGTCCGCAGGCGGCAGGCGGAGGCGGTGGCCCGCCGGTCGGGTTGGCCGGCGGTGCGGGCGTGGTTCGAGGCCATCTACCGGGCGCACGCCGAGCGGGGATTCGCCGGCGGCTGCCCCATCGGCTCCATCGCCGCCGAGATGGGGGGCGACGACGAGGCCGTGCGGCGGCGTGCCGAGGCGATCTTCGCCACCCAGCGCGAGGACCTGGTCGCGCTCCTGGCCGGCCTCGACGGCGGCCATTCGGCCGCGACCCTCGAGGCCCTCGCCGACTTCTGCATCGCGACCGTCCAGGGCGGGCTCCTGCTCGCCGCCACCCGCTGCGAGGGCGCGCCCCTGAGGCACGCCATCGACCACGCCCTGGCTCACCTCGAGGCCGCGCTCGGAGCGGCGCCCGCCTCCCGCGCCGGCCGGCCGCGCCGGAACGCCACGTCGGTGTAGATTCCGCGCACGCCCCGGGCGAGGTATCCGGCGATCGCCGCCGGGTCGTTGACCGTGTGCACCATGACGTCCACACCCAGCGCCCGCAGCCGTCGCACCAGGTCCGGGTCGAAGCGGCGGCGGCTCATGGTGACCACCGGGATCCGCCGACGGCGGACCACGTCCACCACGCCGTCGTCGTCGAGCCGCGTGCGGTAGAGGGTGAAGATGACGGTGGCGAAGGGACCGTGGGCCCGTTCGAGGTCGGCCACCGCCCGCCACTGGTCCGGCTGGTAGATCTGGGGAATGATCCGCCGGATCAGGCCGTGGTCCACCCGCTCCGCCTCGCGCACCACCGCCGCGAGGGACGGCGCCAGGGGCGTCTTGGTGTCCGTCACCAGGAAGACGCCGGGGTGGGCGGCCACCCGCTCGAGCAGGGTCCGGAAGGTCATCAGCGTGTACCGGCCGTCGCAGCGGTGGCGCAGGAACTCGGCCGTCGACACCTCGGCGATGGGGGCCGGGAGCCCCGTTCGCTTGCGGCAGACGTCGGCGGGGTGGTAGCAGACGAGGTCGCCGTCGGCGGTGAACGAGAGGTCCACCTCGAAGTACCGCGCACCCGCCGCCAGGCTGGCGTCGAAGGCCTCGAGGGAGTTGGTGTAGGCGTGCCCGTCGATGGCGCCCAGGGCATGGGCTATGAAGGCCCCCCTGGGGAACCGGAAGGCGTGGGGGGCCAGGGCCCGGGGCCGCTCCTGCGGCCGGGCGCAGCCTGCGAGCAGGAGGGCCGCGGCGAGCGCGACCCCCAGGCAACGGGTGCGGGTCCTTCTCATGCCCGCAGCATACCGCGTCCGCCGGCAGGCGGGCGCGGCGGCGGTGTTACGAGGCGGCCGCCTGTTCCGCGGCCGCCGTGGTGATCACCAGCTCGCCCCCGCGGGCGTCGAGGAGCACCGTGTCGCCCTCGGCGATCTCCCCGGCCAGGACCTTGTTCGCCAGCGGGTCCTGCACCTCGCGCTGGATCGTGCGCTTCAGCGGCCGGGCCCCGAAGTCGGGGTCGTACCCCTTCCTGGCGAGCAGCGCGACCGCGGCGTCGGTGGCCTCGAGGCGGATCTGCCGATCGGCGAGGATCTCGTTCAGGCGTTCGAGCTGGATGTGGACGATCTCCCGCATGTGCTCCTCGGTCAGCCGGTGGAAGATCAGCACCTCGTCCACGCGGTTGAGGAACTCCGGCCGGAAGTGCCGCTTGAGCTCCTGCTCCACCCGCGTGACCATGAGCTCGCGCTCCGATAAGCCCATGTCCTGGATGATCGCGGAGGCGATGTTCGAGGTCATGATGACGACCGTGTTCCTGAAGTCCACCGTGCGCCCCTTGCCGTCGGTGAGACGGCCGTCGTCGAGGATCTGGAGCAGCACGTTGAAGACGTCCGGGTGGGCCTTCTCGATCTCGTCGAGCAGGACCACGGAGTAGGGCCGGCGCCGCACCGCCTCGGTGAGTTGGCCGCCCTCGTCGTAGCCCACGTAGCCCGGGGGAGCGCCGATCATCCGGGCCACGGAGTGCTTCTCCATGTACTCCGACATGTCGAGGCGGATCATCGCCTTCTCATCGTCGAACAGGAACTCGGCCAGGGCCCGGGCGAGCTCGGTCTTGCCCACCCCGGTCGGACCGAGGAAGAGGAAGGAGCCGATGGGCCGGTTGGGATCCTTGAGGCCGGCGCGCGCCCGCCGCACGGCGGCCGCCACCGCGCTTAAGGCCTCGTCCTGACCCACGACCCGGCGGTGCAGCCGCTCCTCCATGTGCAGCAGCTTCTCCTTCTCACCCTCCAGCAGCCTGGACACCGGGATGCCCGTCCAGCGGGAGACGATGGCGGCGACGGCCTCCTCGGTGACCTCCTCGGAGAGCATGGAGCCGTGCTCCGACTGGTGCCGCCGCAGCTCCTCGGTGGCCGCCTCGAGCCGCTGGTTGAGGCTCACCAGCTCGCCGTAGCGGAGCTGGGCGGCGCGCTCGAGGTCGGCCTCGCGCTCGGCCCGCTCGGCCGCCTCGCGCGTCTCGTCGATGCGCCGCTTGAGGTCGCGGATGGCGGCGATGAGCTCCTTCTCCCGCTGCCACTGGGCCTTCATGGCCGCCGTCTTCTCGCGGATCTCGGCCAGCTCGGACTCGATGGCCGCCAGGCGCTCCCGAGCGGCCCGGTCCTTCTCCTTGGCCAGCGCCGTCTTCTCGATCTCGAGCTGGATCGCCCGCCGTTCCAGCGTGTCGATCTCGGTGGGCAGGCTGTCGATCTCGATGCGCAGCCGCGAGGCCGCCTCGTCGATCAGGTCGATGGCCTTGTCGGGAAGCTGGCGGTCGGTGATGTACCGGTGGGACAGGGTCGCCGCGGCGACGATGGCCCCGTCGGTGATCCGCACCCCGTGGTGGACCTCGTACTTCTCCTTGAGCCCGCGCAGGATCGCGATGGTCTCCTCGACCGTGGGCTCCTCCACCAGCACCGGCTGGAAGCGCCGTTCCAGGGCGGCGTCCTTCTCGATGTGCTTGCGGTACTCGGCGAGGGTGGTGGCGCCGATGCACCGCAGCTCGCCCCGGGCCAGCGCCGGCTTGAGCAGGTTGGCCGCGTCCATCGCGCCCTCGGCGGCGCCAGCGCCGACCAGGGTGTGGATCTCGTCGATGAAGAGCAGGACCTCGCCGGCCGAGTCCACGACCTCCTTGAGGACGGCCTTGAGCCGGTCCTCGAACTCGCCGCGGTACTTGGCGCCGGCGATGAGGGCTCCCATGTCGAGGGCCACCACCCGCCGGTTCTTCAGGAGCTCGGGCACGTCGCCCGCGGCGATTCTCTGGGCGAGGCCCTCCACCACGGCCGTCTTGCCGACGCCCGGCTCGCCGATGAGCACCGGGTTATTCTTGGTCCGCCGGGTGAGCACCTGCATCACCCGCCGGATCTCCTCGTCGCGGCCGATGACCGGGTCGAGCTTGCCGGCCCGCGCAAGATCTGTCAGGTCACGGCCGTAGTTCTTCAGCGCCTCGTACTTGGCCTCGGGGTTGTCGTCCGTCACCCGGTGCGAGCCGCGCAGCTCCTGGATGGCCTGGAGGACCTGGTCGCGGCCGACGCCGTGGTTGGCGAAGAGCTGGGCCGCCGCGGTCGACGGCACCGACAGGATGGCCAGCACCAGGTGCTCCACCGAGACGTACTGGTCCTGGAACTGGGGCGCCAGGGCCGTCGCCTGGTCCAGGACCTTGCGCAGGTCCCGCGACGGCGCCGGCTCCGACCCACCCTGGGCGGACGGCAACCGCTCCAGGTCGGCCCGGACGTCGGCGATCAGGCTCGACGCCGGGATCCCCACCTTTTCGACGAGCCGGGGGACGAGGCCGCCCTCCTGCTCGAGCAGCGCCAGCAGCAGGTGGGACGGGGTCGTCTCGGGGTTGCCCCGGCTCGCCGCCAGCTGGAATGACCGCTGGATCGCTTCCGCGGCCTTGACCGTGAATTGCTGATTGGTCGCCATTTTCTCCTCCTCGTGAGCCGTGCTCACGCTTTCAATATGGGACCTGAGTGTAAGTTTGTCAAGTCTGTATTTTCTCGATCTGATAAGATAGTTATTAGATTTATGATCACCCCTCCCCGGCGGCGAGGTTCGGATAGAATCTTGCCGGCGAAGAAAGGGGCCGATCCATGGGCAGGAAGGACGTACGGGAGAGCGCCGCCACCGAGGAGATGCGGCTCTTCCTCAAGAACCTCCTCACCGACGTCCGGGCCATGGAACGGATGCTGGCCACCGGGATCATCGAGTCCGACGTGCGCCGCATCGGCGCCGAGCAGGAGCTCTTCCTGGTGGACGAGAGCTGGCGCCCGGCTCCGCTGGCGGGCCCGGTCATCGAACGGCTGGGCGACCCGCACTACACCACCGAGCTGGCGAGGTTCAACCTCGAGATCAACCTCGATCCGCTGGAGTTCGGCGGCTCCTGCCTGCGCGCCATGGAGGAGCAGCTCGACCGCCTCGTCGGCCGGGCCCGCGAGGCCGCCCGCGGGCAGGGCGGCAACATCGTCCTCACCGGGATCCTCCCCACCATCACCAAGTCCGACCTCGGCCTCGAGAACATGACCCCCAACCCACGCTACCGGGCCCTGAACGACGCCATGACCCGCCTGCGCGGCGGCGACTACGTCTTCCAGATCAAGGGCATGGATGAGCTCAGCTTCCACCACGACAACATCATGGTCGAGGCCTGCAACACGAGCTTCCAGGTCCACTTCCAGGTCGGCCCGGACGAGTTCGCCAGGATCTACAACATCGCCCAGGCGGCGGCGGGGCCCGTGCTGGCCGCGGCCGCCAACTCCCCGCTGCTCTTCGGCAAGCGGCTGTGGTGGGAGACGCGAGTCGCCCTCTTCCAGCAGTCCATCGACACCAGGCGCATGGCCCCCCACCTGCGCGAGCAGATCCCGCGCGTGACCTTCGGCAGACAGTGGGTGCACGCGTCGGCCCTCGAGATCTTCCGCGAGGACATCGCCCGCTTCCGGGCCCTGCTCACCGTGCCCGTCGAGGAGGACCCGTTCGCCGTGCTCGCCGCGGGCCGGGCGCCGCAGCTGCGCGCGTTGCAGCTCCACAACGGCACCGTCTACCGCTGGAACCGCGTCTGCTACGGCGTCTCGCCCGACGGCAGGGCCCATCTGCGGATCGAGAACCGCACCCTCCCCTCGGGGCCCACGGTGCTCGACGAGATCGCCAACGCCGCCTTCTGGCTCGGCCTGGTGAGCGGCCTGCTCACCCGCTACGGAGACATCACGGCGCACATGCCCTTCGAGGACGCCCGCGCCAACTTCTTCGCCGCCGCTCAGCAGGGGATCAACGCCCAGCTCACCTGGGTGGGCGGCAAGCTCCGCCCGGCGCGCTCCCTCCTCCTCGACGAGCTCCTCCCCCTGGCGCGGGAGGGGCTCGAGGCCTCCCACATCGACGGCGCCGACATCGACCGCTACCTCGGGGTCATCCGGCAGCGCCTCGAGCGCGACCGGACCGGCGCCCAGTGGCTGCTCACCTCCTTCGCCGCCATGGGCCCCAAGGGACCCGTGGCCGAGCGCCTGAGCGCGCTCACCGCCGCCACCGCGGCCCGCCAGGAAACCGGCGCGCCGGTCCACGAGTGGTCCCCCGCGGCCCTCGAGGAGGGCGGCGGCTGGAAGCAGAATTTCCTCCGGGTGGAGCAGTACATGCGCACCGACCTCATCACCGTCACCGAGGACGAGCCCGTGGATCTCGTGGCTCACCTCATGGACTGGAACAGGAGCCGCCACGTCCTGGTGGAGAACGACGCCAACCAGCTGGTGGGGATCGTCTCCCAGCGGGCCCTCGTGCGCCTGATCGCCGAGGCCGCCGGCGCCGGCGACGAACCCGTCCCGGTGAGCGAGGTCATGCAGCGCGACCCGGTCACCGTCGCCCCCGAGACGCCGACCCTGGAGGCCATCGCCCTCATGCGCCGCCACCGCGTCAGCTGCCTGCCCGTGGTCAAGCACGGCCACCTGGTCGGCATCGTCACCGAGGACCAGTACATGGAGATCGCCGGCCGCCTGCTCGAGGAGCGACTGCGAGAGTGACATTGGCGGGCGCCTCGCGCCCGCCAATGTCATTGCGAGGAGCCGGGCGCAGCCCGGCGACGTGGCAATCCCCTCACGATCG
>CAZXXL010000141.1:0-8144 GCA_964644635.1 uncultured Thermoanaerobaculia bacterium
GGTACGACAAGCCGCCGAAGAAGACGGCGAGAAGGGGCGCGAAGGAAAAGGCGGCGTACGACCCGTGCAGGAACGCCGACAGGGCGAACACGGGACCAAAGACGGGCCACAGCCGGCCCGGCGTCAGCCGGGAGCCGGCGCCCGCCACGCCGAGGGCGAAGGCGGTCAGCCCGGCCCACAGCGAGTGCAGGAAGGGGGTCATCAGGAGGCGCGAGAGCACGACGTCCTGGCGGGCGAAGGTGACGCCCAAGATCCGCGCCCCGAACCAGTTCGAGTAGAGAATGTTCTCGAAGCCGCCGAAGGCCAGCCCGGCGGCGATGCCGGCCAGGATCATGGCCTGCAGGCTGATCCGGCGCCCGGTGCGCCGCGCCAGCAGGAAGACCAGCAGCACGGGCAGGAGCTTCGTCAGCTCCTCGGTGACGCCGACGCCGAAGACGAAGCCCACCCAGCGCGCCGAGACCAGCGGCACCTCCACCAGGCGGTAGAACGGGCCGAGCACGAAGCGCAGGGCGGGCAGGATCGCCGGCAGGCCGAGGGCCACGACCAGGGTCGTGACGAGCATGAAGTCCCAGGGGTTGGAGCCGGAGAGATCGAGGCGGAAGAGCCTGAGGAAGAGGAAGAACCACAGGAACGCGAAGTACAGCGTCATGCCCTGGGCCGAGGGGATGCCGAGGGCGGCGAACAGGAGCGGCATCATGGCCAGCACCAGGACCACCCAGAAGACCTGGGAGGTGAGGACCTGGAGCACCAGCTCGGGACGGATGCGCAGGATGCCGGCGATCCCCTCGTCGTCCGGGATCCGCCTCCTGGTCCGGGCGGTCAGCTCGGCGACCCGGCGTTCCAGCTCCTCGGCGCTGATCCGGCCGCTCTCGTAGAGATGCCAGTACTCCGCCAGCCATTCGTCAGGAGTCATCCTCGACCACACTACCACGCTCCCCGGCCGCCTCCCGCTCGAACTGGCGTACCGCCGCCCAGAAGAGATGGCGGCGCACCTTGCGCTCGTCGCGGCCCAGCGCCGCGAGCACGGCGCGGATCCGGTCGCGCCGCGTGTCCCGTTCCAGCGGGCACGACGCCGGCACCTCGGGGAAGCCGCAGAGGCGGGCGAGGCGGACGATCTCCGGCTTCTTCAGCTCGTAGAGGGGACGGACGAGGGTGATGGCACCGCCGAAGTATCGCCGCAGGGGGGGCAGCACGGCCGGGCTTCCGGCGTACATCAGGCTCATCAGCCAGGTCTCGACGACGTCGTCCGCGTGGTGGCCCAGGGCGACTACGCGGCACCCGCGGGCGTCCGCCGCCTCGAACAGGGTCCGCCTGCGGACGTGGGCGCAGGCGAAGCAGTCTCCGATCTCGCGCTCCGGCGGGTCGAGGCGCGGCGGCACGGTCTCCAAGGGCACGTCCAGGCCGCGGCACCACTCGGCCACCTCCGGCGGCAGGCCCGCGGTGCCCCCCGAGGCGTCGAGGGCGACGTGGATTCCGTACAGCTCGCAGCGCGGCCTGATCGCCCGGTTGTAGCGGGCGGCGAGGGCCACCAGCGCGAGGCTGTCCACCCCGCCCGAGACGCCGATGGCCACCCGCTCGCCGGGCGGCAGCAGCGGCCAGCGCCGACACGTCCGCCGCATCTTGCCGAGGAGGCGGCCGGCGGCCCGGTCGCAGGCACCCCGGTCAGCCGACCTCGCGGCCCTCGTCATCCCGGCGCTTCTTCCCGAACAGCCACGCGATCAGGACACCGAGGAGATAGAGCCCGATCATGGGCAGGGCGAACACCGACTGGGTCGCGATGTCCGGCGTGGGCGTGATGACCGCCGCGATGATGAAGATCAGGAGCACCGCCCAGCGGAACCACTTGAGCAGCTGGCGCGGCGTCACCAGCCCGATCCGGGCCAGGAAGAAGATGAAGATGGGCATCTCGAACACCAGGCCCAGGCCGAGCAGGATCTTCGACATCATCGAGAAGTAGGTCTGGATGGTGACCACCTGGCGGAAGTCCTGGCCCACGGTCAGGAGGAAGTGCACGACCATGGGGAAGGCCACCCGGTAGCCGAAGTAGCCGCCAGCGACGAAGAAGACGGTGGTGAAGACGATGAACGGCCCGGCGAGCCGCCGCTCGTGGCGATAAAGGCCCGGTTTCAGGAAGAGCCAGATCTGCCAGAGAATGATCGGGGAGGCGACGAAGATCCCGGCCAGCAGCGCCACCTTGATGTAGAGCATGAACGGGTCCACGAGCCCGGTGAAGGCGAGCTTCTCGCCCGGCGGGAGGAAACGCAGGATGGGGATCTCGAGCCAGTGAAAGATCGTGGGCGCGAAGTACCAGCACGCGAGGAAGGCCACGAAGACGACCGCGACGATGATCATCAGCCGCCGCCGGAGCTCCTCGAGGTGCTCGATGAGCGTCATCCGCGGCAGCTCGGACTCGTCCCCCCCCGGTTCCAGCTCGGGAACCTCCGGCTCGGTCGCGCTCACTCGCCCCCCCGCTGCGGATCCCCGGACTTGCCGGCCTCGGCGGTCTCGCCGTCCTTATCGGCCCCGGCCTCGCCGGCGGGCCCGGAATCGTCGAGCTTGGCCGCGTCGCGCACCTCGGAGACCGTCTTCTTGATCTCCTGCTCCACGCCCTTGATCTCGTCGGCGGCGACCTCCTCCTCGATGGTGCGCTTGAAGTCGTTGGAGGCCCGTCGGAACTCGGCGAGGGCCCGCCCGAGGGACTTGCCGATGCTCGGCAGCTGGCGCGGCCCGAACAGGAGCAGTGCGATGATGAAGATGAACAAAAGCTCCGGGAATCCAACCGAGCCGAACACGGGCACCTCCAGGAGGCTCAGTATACAGCGTTTGCCGCGAAGGTTCCTGCACCCCGCTGGACTTTCCCCAACACCCCGAAACGCCGTGAGACAGGGCAGCTTCGCTGCCCGCTGTCGAACGGCGTCCCGAGCGAGGGCCGGCTGCGGCCCGAGCGACGGGACCCCCCCACGATTGGACGCCGCGACGGAGCACCCCCGGAGCGCGCTTCCATGCTGTCAGGGATCGCCACGTCGCGTGCCTCCGGCACGCTCCTCGCGATGACAAGAAGGGGTGAGTGGAACGTGGCGGATCCCCTTCGCCGCTCCACTCCTCGCGGCGCCGGCGCACAGGCGAAGCTGCGCCTAGCGCGCTCGCGCCACCTCCCCATGACATGGGACCGGGAATGGCCCGCCCGATCCTGGGAAGCTCGAGCTCAACCCCGAGGTTGGGATTTCGTCGCGGCTGGGGTAGAGTTCCGGACGAGGGCCGCCGGCCACCAGGCGCGGCGGCGCGGAGGATCACCACGGCATGAGATTTCGGGCACGGCCGGTTGCGCTCGTCGTCGTCACGGTGCTCGCGAGCGGAGCGCTGGCGGGGACGCTGTTCGGGAAACGGCACCGCCCGGCCGACGAGCAGAGCATCGTCGTCCGCTCGGCGCGCATCGTCTCCACCATGCTCGAGTGGCTCCCGGCCGAGGAAAAGCCCTCCGACCTGATCTACGACGGCATCGACGGCATGCTCGAGAAGCTCGACCCGCACTCGAGCTTCCTCGATCCGGCGGCCTTCGCCAGGATGAAGGCGCGCCAGCAGGGCTCCTTCTTCGGCGTCGGCATCATCATCTCGAGGCGGGCCGGCAAGGTCGTCGTGATCGCTCCGCTGGCCGGCACCCCGGCCGCCCGCAAGGGCCTCCGCGCCGGCGACGTCATCAGCGCCGTCGACGGCCGGCCGACCGACAAGATGACCCTCGACGAGGTCGTCGACCACGTCCGGGGTCCGGAGGGGACGGTGGTCAGGCTCACCATCCGGCGCCCGGGCCTGTCGAAGCCGCTGGTGGTCGCCATCAAGCGGGCGCGCATCCCCACCAACTCGGTGCGTTACGCCTTCATGCTCCGTCCCGGGGTCGGCTACATCAGGCTCACCGAGTTCTCGAGCACGAGCGCCGCCGAGGTGCACGCCAAGGTGGCCGAGCTCGAGCGGCAGGGCATGCGGTCGCTCGTCTTCGACCTCCGCAACAACCCCGGCGGCTCGCTGGACGCGGCGGTGGACGTCAGCGACGTCTTCCTGCGCAAGGGCCAGCTCATCGTCTCCACGCGGGGCCGCACCAGGGACAGCAACATGACCTTCCGGGCGCCCGGCAAGGGCGTCCACTTCGAGGGCCCGCTGGTGATCCTCGTCAACGTGGGCTCCGCCTCGGCCTCGGAGATCGTCTCCGGCGCCGTCCAGGATCACGATCGCGGCCTCCTGGTGGGCACGGTAACCTGGGGCAAGGGGCTCGTGCAGACCGTGTTCACCATCCGCGACACCGGCCTCGCCCTGACCACGGCGCGGTACTACACGCCGTCGGGACGGTGCATCCAGCGCGATTACCACTCGTACATCGACTACATCACCCACCGCAACGGCGTGCCGGCCGCCACCGCCGGCGAGAAGACCAGGTACCACACCGACGCCGGGCGCCCGGTCACGGGCGGCGGCGGCATCACGCCCGACGTCGAGGTGAAGGCGCGCGAGCTCGACGAGGGCGTCGCCCGCCTCTACGGGCAGTCGGCCTTCTTCCGGTTCGCCGTCGAGCTCCTGCAGGACGTGCCCCAGGAGAAGCAGAAGGCGTTCGCCCGGGCCTTCACGGTGACCGCCCCGGTGCTGCAGCGTTTCTGGGGCTTCGTGACCGCGAAGAAGATCCTCCCCGCCGACGCCCTGGCCAAGCTTCGGGCCAACGCCAAGGCCGTCGAGGATGTCCGGCGCGGGATCAAGATCGAGGTGCTTAACGCCACCCTGGGGCTGGAGGCCGGATACCGCGAGGCGGTCAAGGGCGACAACCAGATCGCCGCCGCCCTCGACCACCTTCCCGACGCCGAAAAGATGTGGGAGGCCTGGCAGCGGCGCTGGGCCAAGGAGAGCCCGGCGAAAAAGTAGCCGGGAGCGCCTCAGCCGGCGGCGGGCGGGTCGTCCCAGATCAGGGTCACGGGTCCCCGGTTCACCAGCTCGACGTCCATCAGCGCGCCGAAGACGCCCGTCCTCACGGGCACGCCCGCCTCCCGGAGGAGCTCTCCGAAGCGGTCGAAGAGCGGCCGGGCCTCGGCGGCCGGCATCGCCCGGTCGAAGCTGGGACGGCGCCCGCGGCGGAGAGACCCGGCGAGGGTGAACTGGGAGACCGCCAGCACCTCCCCGCCCACCTCGGCCAGGCCCAGGTCGAGGCGGCCCCGGCCGTCCTCGAACACGCGCAGCGTCGCCACCTTCTTCGCCGCGCGGGCGACCTGTTCCTCCCCGTCGCCGCGCTCGAGGCCCACCAGCACGAGAAAGCCGCGGCCGATCCGGGAGACCGTCTCCCCGTCCACCCTAACCTCCGCCCGGGCGACCTTCTGGATGACCAGCTTCACGGCCGTTCCGCCTTCCTGCCGGCGATGCCCTCCCGGAGCACGGCCAGCTCCCCGCCCCCGAGCACGGTGACGAGGCCCACGTAGATTCCGCCGCCCGCGGCGAGCACGGCGGCCAGGCGCACGGCGCCGGCGAGCGAGGTGTGATCGATGCCGGCCAGCCACGGCCGCACGGCCAGCAGGAGCCCGCCCAGGCAGGCCCCGGCCACGGCCTGGCGGGCGACGGCCACCAGGGTGCCGCGGACGCGGCCGAAGCCGTACCGCGCCGCATACAGCGCGGTGAGGAACGCGGCGTAGGCCAGCATCGCGATGGTGTTCGACCAGCCGATGCCCGGCGTTCCCAGGGGACCGACCATCAGGGCGCAGCCGCCGACGAAGGCGGCCAGCAGGATGATGCTCCCGATCATCGGCGTCCGGGTGTCCCGGTTGGCGAAGAAGGCGTTGGCCATCACCTTGGCGTGGCCGGTCCCGATCAGGCCGAAGGCGTAGGCGGTGAGCGTCGCGCCGGTCACCGCCACGTCGTGCGGGGTGAACCGGCCGCCGCCGAAGAGCAGGCCGATGATGGGGTGGGACAGGACGGCCATGGTGACCGCCGCGGGGACGGTCACGAAGCTGACCAGGATGACGGCGTGGAGCAGCGTCTCCCGGGCCCGGGACGAGCCCTCCGCCAGGCGCCGGGAGAGCGTGGGCAGGAACACGGTGGTGATCTGCACCACGATGGACCCGAAGGCGAGCTCGGTGACGCGGTAGGCGGCGAAGGTGTAGACCACCCCGCCGTCGCCGGTGAAGGATGCGAAGAAGTTGGAGGCCAGCTGGTTGAGCTGGTAGATGCCGAGCATGGGGATCCCGGGCAGCATCAGCAGCAGCACCTGGCGGACGCGGGGGCTCTTCGCCAGCCGCCAGGCCGGCCGCAGGCTGTAACCGAGGCGGCGGACACTGCCCGCCTGCACGGCGAACTGGAAGAAGCCGCCGAGCAGCACCGCGCCGGCGAGGAAGGGCACCTTGTGCGCCGAGCCCCGGACCAGGGCCCAGCCGAACCCGACGATGGTCAGGTTGTAGAAGATCGGGGCCGCGGCCGGGAGGATGAAGCGGTCGTGGCTGTTGAGCACCCCCTGGCAGAGGGCGGCCAGCGACACCAGGATCAGGTAGGGAAACACCAGCCGGTTGAGGAGCACGGCCAGCTCGAGCTTGCCCGGGGTCTTCGCGAACCCGAGGGCGAAGGCGCGCACCAGCCACGGCGAGGCCAGGATCCCCAGGGCGACGACCACGGAGAGGATGAGCAGCAGAGCGGCCATGACGCCCTGCACCAGCTCCCGCGCCTCCCGGCCCTCCCGGCCCTCGGCCCGCAGCCGGGTGAGGCTCGGGATGAAGGCGGCGTGCAGGGCTCCCTCGCCGAGCAGCATGCGGAAGGTGCTCGGGATGCGGGTCGCCGTGATGAAGGCGTCGTACATCACCCCGGCGCCGAGCACGTAGGAGAGGGTCTTGTCCCTCAGGTAGCCGGTGATGCGGCTGACGATGGTCATCAGGGCCATGCGCGAGGCGTGGTGGACCATGCCGGCGGCGACGTGATCGCCGCCGCCCGGGGCGCTCCCGTCCCGGCCGCGAACGGCCCCGCCGCCCGAAGGCTCCCCGGCATCCATGGCGAAAGGGTACCATCCGCTGTGGTACAGTGGAGTCCCATCCACGCGGGAGGAGATCATGGGCATCAACAAGGTCATTCTGGTTGGAAACGTGGGCCGTGACGTGGAGTTCCGGTCGCTGCCTTCCGGCACCAACATGGCGAAGTTCACCCTGGCGACATCGGAGCCCCGGTTCAAGAACCCGGACGGCGAGCCCCACACCGAGTGGCACAACATCGTCGTCTGGGGCAAGCTCGCCGAGTTCTGCAGCCAGTACGTCGCCAAGGGCCGCCAGCTCTACATCGAGGGCCGGATCCGGACCCGCAGCTACGAGAAGGACGGCTCCAAGCGCTGGTTCACCGAGATCCACGCCGACACCATCGAGCTCCTCGGGAGGCGCTCGGATGCGGACTCGCCGCCGGCCGCGGCCGCCTTCCCCAACGACGGTGACGACGTGCCGTTCTGAGCCACGGTCGGCAGCCGTCGTCCCACGCCCCGGCCCCCGGCCGGGGCGTTTTGCTCGTGACAGGAGCAACCCCTCTCGCGTATCCTTGTCCGCGCGGCGCCCCGGCGCCCGACGTCCGAGCTGGAGGGAAACCATGAGCGGTCCCGTATGGCGGAAAGAACCCTGCGAGGGATGCATCTGCGACGAGTGCCTGCGCCCGGTCGACGTCGCGTACATCCTCGGCACCGTCTCCGATGCCACCTTCCGTCCGCTTAGGATCCTTTGCGAGGACTGCTACGAGGCGAACAAAGCCCTGATCCTCAAAAAGGCCAGCTGATCGCCGCCAGACAGGGAGGCACGACCGCCCGCTGAAGGAGCCTGTTGCGAGGAGGGTTCCGCAGGAACCCGACGAAGCGCCGTGAGACAGGGCGGCTTCGCCGCCCGCTGTCGAACGGCGTCCCGAGCGAAGGCCCGCCAGGGCCGGAGCGACGGGACCCCCACCACGATTGGACACCGCAACGGAGCAATGGGCAGCGCTCCCGCCTCCTCCCATTGTCATTGCGAGGAGCGAAGCGACGAAGCAATCCCCTCACGATCGGACACCGCCACACAGAACGTCGGAGCGCGCTCCGACCCTGTCAGGGATCGCCACGTCGCCGGGCTGCGCCGAGTCCCCTTCGTCGCTTCGCTCCTCGGGGTGGCGTGCGCGCAGGC
>CAZXXL010000142.1:0-7950 GCA_964644635.1 uncultured Thermoanaerobaculia bacterium
TGCGGCGGTGCCGCGGGCCGGAGCGCGGCGCCTGCGCGCGGTCAGGGTGCGCACGGCGGGCCGGGGCTGGCCGGCGACCCGGAGGCGGAAAGCCGGCGCCGGGCGGACCGCGGCGGGGGCGGGGCCGGGGCGGATCAGCCCCTGGGGGGGCACGCAGCCCACGTTGAGGCAGTCGCCGCCGGGCAGGTTCTTCTCGACCAGGGCGACCCGGGCGCCGAGGCCGGCCGCGCCGAGGGCGGTGATCAGGCCGCCCGCGCCGGCCCCGATCACGACCACGTTGTAGAGCGGCGCGGGGACGGGATTCTCCCGGTCGGGCGGCGCCACGTTGGCGATGACCGCGCGGTCGTGCTCGTCGACGGGGAAGCGGTCGTTGGTGCCTGCTGCGTGCATCGCTCGATCTCCTTGGTGGCGCCGCGCGGGGCGCCCGCCGGCCGTCAGGCGGCCGGTGTGCCCACCTTTTCGGTCAGGGCCCGCCGCGCGATCCTGGTCACGTAAGCGGTGACGGCCACGGTGGCGGCGAGGCCGGCCGCGTACAGGATCCACTCGGCGGTGGTCCGCTGGCGGCCGCCGGCCGAGAGCGCGGTCAGATCGCCGATCAGCGAGCCGATGTAGACGTACATCACGGTCCCCGGCAGCATGCCCAGCCAGGACGAGAAGAAGTAGCCGCGGAAGGACACCCGGGTCAGGCCGAACATGTAGTTGAGGAGGTTGAAGGGGAAGACCGGCGACAGGCGGGTCATGAGCACGATCTTCCAGCCCTCGCGCCCGACGGCGGCGTCGACGGCCACGAACTTCTCGTTCCTCTCGATCTTCTTCACCACCCAGTCCCGGGCGAGCGTCCGCCCGAGCAGGAAGGCCGCGGCGGCGCCCAGGGTGGAGCCGATGGAGACGTAGACGGTGCCGAGGACGACGCCGTAGATCGCCCCCGCCGCCAGGGTGATCACCGATCCCGGGACGAGGAAGATGCAGGCCGCGATGTAGGCGAGGACGAAGACCAGGATGCCCGCCGCGCCCCAGCCCCGGATGACCGTGAAGAGGGCCGTGAGCCGCCCGGTGAGGTCGAAGTGCCAGCCGAGGAAGACCGCCGTCGCCGCCAGCAGGAGCAGCCCCGCCAGGCGCGGGTTCCTCGCCGCCGCGAGGAGCTTCGCCGCGCGCGCGTTCATGGCGTCATCCCTCCGCCGGACCGGCGAGGCTGCCGCGGCAGGAGGAGCCGGCGCCGGCGGTGCAGCCGAAGCAGTGGCTCCCGGTGACAATCCGCCGGGCGAGGAACCGGGCCGGGTCGAAATCGTGGATGGTGGGAGCGAACTCGCCGGACGCCGGGAGACCGAGGGCGAGGTTGAAGTCGCAGTCGTAGACGGTGCCGTCCCAGCCGACGCTGACCTGGTGCCGGCACATGAGGTTGGGCACGGTGGCGGCGTTGTAGGCCCGCTCGAGCATGGCCGTGTAGGCCTCCGCCCTCCCCTGCCGCGCGAGGTCGTCCAGGTAGCGGCCGATGGGCATGTTGGTGAAGGTAAAAAGCCGCGTGAACTCGATCCCGAACCGCTCCCGCAGCTCGGCGCGGTACCGCTCCTCCAGGCGGTCCTGGGGCGGCGGCAGGTGGGGCCCCACCGGGTTGTAGACGAGGTCGAGCTCGAGCCCGGGCTCGATGCCGTAGCCCTCGCGGTTGAGGATCTTCAGGGCTTCGATGCTGTCCCGGAACACCCCCGAGCCGCGCTGGCCGTCGACGTTCTCCTCGAGGTAGCAGGGCAGCGAGGCCACGAGGTGCACCGCGTTCTCCCGGAAGAAGGCCGGCATGTCCCGGAAGGCGCGGGCGAGGAGAATGGTCAGGTTGGTGCGCGTCTGCACCGCGAGGCCGGCCTCGCGGCAGCGGCGGACGAAGTCCCGGTAGCGGGGATGGATCTCCGGTGCGCCGCCGGTGATGTCGACGAGCCGGGCGCCGGAGGCCACGGCCGCGCGGATCACCGCCAGCATGGTCGGCCAGGCCATGCTCTCGCGGCGCAGCGGCGAGCTCGCCACGTGGCAGTGCGAGCACTGGAGGTTGCAGGTCAGGGTGATGTTGACCTGGAAGATCTCGATGTCGGCCGCCGTCAGCGGCCCGCCCACGGCGCGCTCGAAGGCGCCGTCGGCGGCGGCTCCGGCCGTGGCCGTGAGCAGGGCGGTTTCAGTGCTCATCCTGGGCTCCCCTCGGGTCGTACGGCGGCGGGTGTGGGTCTCACGACAGCACCCCCCGCATGATGAAGGCGGCGGCGCCACCCGTCGCCACGGCCGCCGGAAGGGTCAGCAGCCAGGAGCCGGCGATGTTCCTCAGGGTCCGCCGGCGCAGGCCGCCGCCGGTGGCGCCGGCGCCGAAGAGGCTGCCCACCGACACGTGGGTGGTCGAGACGGGCAGCCCGGCCAGGCTCGCCCCCAGGGTGACCAGGGCGGCCGTGCCGTTGGCGGCCAGCCCCCGGCCGGTGTCGAGCTCCGTGATGTCCCAGCTCATGGTCGCCGCCACCCGGCGTGCCTGGAGCAGCCCGCCGGCGGCCATCGCCAGCGCGACCGCGATCACGGCCGCCCCCGGCGACAGGGCCGCCAGGCCGAGGCCGAGCGCGGCGATCTTGGGCGTGTCGTTCAGGCCGCGGGTGAAGCTAAGGAAGACGGCGCTCGCCACGTGGGCCCCGTCGACGATCCGCTGCACGCCGATGCCGAGATACCGGCCGCCGTAGACCTTCCGGCACTCCTCCCGGGGGGCGAGCCCGATACCCGGTACCTCGACCCCGGGCTCGAGCGCGAGCTCCCCGCTCCACGATGCGGCGGCCGGCGCCGCGGCCGGCTTCCGCCCCACGCAGAGGCACCATTCGCGGGTGATGCCGGCCCGCACCCGCACGGCATGCGCGGTCCTGTGCACGGCGGCCGTCAGCACGAGCGCGATGAACGGGCTGGCCAGGAGCGGCAGCAGGAAGGTGCCGCCGAGCACGCCGAGGTCGATTCCGCCGGCGCCGCCGAGAACGGCGCCCGCGCCGAGCAGCCCGCCGACGAGGGCGTGGGTCGTGGACACCGGCATCCCCAGCCGCGTGAAGGCCAGCACGACGACGGCGGTGGCGAGACCGGCCGCGGGCAGGAAGGCCGGGTCGGCAACGACGCCTTCGGGAACGAGGCCGCCGCCGCCGAACCGCGCCAGCAGCCGGCCGCCGGCCCACAGGGAGAGGAGCGACCCGGCGAAGACCGCCGCGGTGGCCCCGGCCAGCAGCCTCCAGTAACCCGCCGTGCGGCTGCCGTGCAGGGTGGCGACACCCTTGAAGTTGTCGTTGGCGCCGTTGGCGAAGGCGACGAAGGCGGCGGGCACGACGGTCAATGCTGCCGGGAACATGGCGCCGGTCCTCCCTGCACCCGGTCTCAGCAGCAGCCGGGGCCGCAGGCGCCGGTCCCGCCCGTGGTTCCCCGGAAGCTCTCGCCCTTGGTCTCCCGCGGGCTGCGGATCCGTCCCGGGCCGCAGGCAAACGGCGCCGCGTCCTCGGGCGCGACCTCCGTCCGCGGCTCCACGGGCTCCGTCCGTTGGGCGTAGGGCCCGCTGGGATCGGTCAGGATCCGGAAGGTCTTGTCGCACACGGCCGTCCGCCGCCCGCGGACGAGGGTGTGGCCGTCGTCGTCGGTGACGCTCTTCCAGGGGCCCCGGTAGACCACCGCCTGGTTGCGCTCCAGGCACGGCCCCTCCTTGCCCTTGAAGGCCTGCACCACCACCGAGCGGAACTCGATGCCCTCGACGACGCGCCACGGCTCCCGCTGCCAGCTCAAGATCTCGATGCCGTAAAGGCCGGCGCGCTCGAACATCTCGAGGAAGCGGTCCTCGCGGAAGGCGCCGGCGATGCAGTCGCTCCACAGCGTCGGGTTGTCGGTGATCGACGCCGGGGGGTCCTCGTCGCAGACGATGTCCGAGATCACCGCCCGGCCGCCGCGCCGGAGCACCCGGTGGATCTCCGCGAAGAGCCGTTCCTTGTCGTCGGGACGGACGAGGTTGAGGACGCAGTTCGAGACCACCGCGTCGACGGACGCGTCCGGGATCAGCGGCTCCTCGCGCCGCAGGCGGTCGCACTCGGCCTCGAAGCGGACCAGGTCGGCCATGGAGCGGACCGGGTGCGCCTCGAGCCACGCCTCGGCCTTCTCGAGGTCGAGGGCGAGATCCTGGATCCTGCCCTTGACGAAGCGAACGTTGGCGAACCCCAGGTTCTCGGCCACCTGGTCGCGGTAGCGGCGGGCCAGCGCCAGCATCTTGTCGTTGAAGTCGACGCCGATGACCTCGCCCCGCGCGCCGACCTTCTGGGCCAGGATGTAGCAGACCTTGCCGGCGCCCGATCCCAGGTCGACCACGCGGTCGCCCTCGCCGACGTAGGGGGACGGGTCGCCGCAGCCGTAGTCCTTCTCGAGAATCTCCCGCGGGATCAGCGCCAGCAGGCCCGGATCGTACTTCGCCGGGCAGCAGAGACCCGGCTCGAGGCGCTCGGCGCCCGCGCCGTAACGGCGGAGCACCTCGCTCTCGACGTCGAAGCTCACCCGTCTCCGGTTCCCGTTCCTTCTTTTCGACAGCTCGGTCATGGTCTCGGCCTCCTCGAAGCGCTGATGACGCCTCTAACTGTGCCCGGGGGCGGTGCTGCGGTTACAGGGACTCATTCCATGCGGAAGATGGCGCCGGTGTCGAAGGGGAGCACCGCGTCCGCCGGCAGGTCGGCCAGCAGCCGGAGCAGGATGGCGGTGGCCGCGGGCGCGTGCCGCTGGAGGTTCGCGCGCAGCGCCTCCGGCGGCGTCGGCCCGGCCGCGACGCCGTTGGCGTAATCCACCCCGAACCCCAGCAGGGCGTAGGGAAGCTCGAGCTCCCCGGCGAGCACCGCCTCGGGGCCGCAGGTCTGGCTGACGGCGGTTCCGCCCACCGCCCGCAGGGCCGCGATCTCGGCCCGGGTGTTGAGCCGCGGGCCGTCCACGTGGACGTAGCAGCCGCCGGCGACGACGTCGATGCCCTCGGCCGCGGCGGCCGCCGCCAGGCGCCGGCGCAGCGCCGGCGAGAAGGGCTCGCCCGGAATGAAATGGCCGCGGCGCGGATCGCTGGGATGCACGAAGAAGGTGGCCGGGGAGCCGTCGGGAAGGCGGTTCGACGGGAAGTAGAGGTCGTCGAAGAGAAGCGGCCGCGCCAGCGGCAGCGCCGGGTCCAGCAGGCCGACCACGCTGGTGGCGAGGATCGCCCCGGCGCCCGATTCCGCCAGCGACCACAGGTTGGCGCGGTGGCGCACCTGGTGGGAGAGGCGGGCGTGGCCGGTCCCGTGGCGGGCGACGGCGACCAGCCGGTGGCCGTGGACCGCCGCCTCCTCGACCGCCACCTCGCCGAAGGGCGTCGTCACCCGCCGCTCGCGGGGGGCGAGCCCGGCGTCCAGGGCGTAGAAGCCGGTTCCCGTGATCAGGCCGATGGTCGGCATCTTCCCCCCGTCATGCCATGCCCACCGCGGCCACGGCCAGGCGCCGCGCCAGGCCGGGCACGCAGGCGCCCGCCACGGCGCGCTTGAGGTCGCGCACGGTGTCGATGTCCGCCAGGGTCTCGGTCTCCCGCCAGCCGACGCCGAGCGACCGCAGGCGGCGCCGGGTGGCGGCCAGGGTCTGCCCGGACGACCACGGCACCCCGGCGAACATGGCCACGCCGGGCGCGCGCTGTCCCACCAGCCAGTAGCCGCCGTCCGCCGCCGGTCCCAGCACCACCGGTGTATCGGCGAGCCCGGCGAGCGCCCGCTCGAGACCGCCGCGCACGAGGCCCGGGCAGTCGGAGCCCACCAGCACCGCCCGCCGCCAGTCCTCGTCGAAGCGGCGGGCGAAGGCATCGGCCATCCGTTCACCCAGGTCGGCGCCCGCCTGGACCTCGACCCGCACGCCGGCGGGAGGCCGCCAGGCGGCCGACGGGGGCGCGGCCAGCGAGAGCACCACCGGCAGGCCGGTGGCCACCGCCTCGGCCACGGTATGGTCGAGAAGGGTGCGGTACACGGCGGCGGCCGCCTCCGGGCCGATGGCCCCGGCCAGGCGCGTCTTCACCCGGCCCGGCGCCGGCTCGCGGCCGAAGACGACGATGCCGCTCATCGCACCTCCCGGTACCAGCGGGCCAGGGTCTCCGGCGCCACGCCCAGCCGGAACAACCCCGGGAAGGTCGCCGTCATCAGGCGCGTCCGGAACGGGTGGCACTGGAACCGCCGGGCGCTGGTGCGGACGGCGGCGGGCAGGCGGCGGATGCGGCCCAGGCGGCGCGCGGCGCGGGCCAGGGAGAGGTCCTCCATCAGGGGGATCTCCGGGAAGCCGCCGAGCCGCCGGAAGGTCTCCCGGCGCAGGGCGAAGGCCTGGTCTCCGTAGGGCAGCAGGGGACCGTAGGAGCGCAGGTCGAGCAGGCGCAGCCAGGCCCGCCGGGCCCGGTGAGGACGGCCGCGAGCCGGCCCGGTGTGGAGGTGAAAGCAGGCCAGCGACGTGCGCAGATCGCGAAGGGCCCTCTCCACCAGGGGCCGCCAGCCGCCGGGGAGACGGCAGTCGGCGTGGAGGAAAAGCAGCGTGCCGCCGGCCGCCGCCCGCGCGCCACGGTTGAGCTGGAGGCCCCGCCCCCGCGGCCCGCGGACGATGCGCACCCGGGGATCGGCGGCCGCGATCTCGAGGGTGCGGTCGCGACTGCCGCCGTCGCTGACGACGACCTCCAGGTCGGGGTCGGGGCCGAGGCTCGCGAGGCAGCCGGCCAGCGCGCCCTCCTCGTCGAGGGTGGGCACGACGACGCTCACGGCCGGCCGCCCCGGTCCGGGCGGGGCCGCCGCCGCGAAAGCTCGCCGGGCCGTCCTGTGATCCTGTTCCACGGCTCCATCTTTGCTCGCACTGCGCGCCGCGTAACACCGGGCCGCGGGGCAACGGACGCGCGCCCGCCCCGTGGTACAGTCTGCGGGCATGACGACGGCCTCTTCCGAAGCCGGGCGGCCGCTCCCCAGGGTCAGGATCTACACCGACGGCGGCTGCCGCCCCAACCCCGGTCCCGGCGGCTGGGGCGCGGTCCTGGTCTTCCCCGGCGGCGAGGTCCGGGAGCTCTCCGGCCGCGAGGATCGGACGACCAACAACCGCATGGAACTGACCGCAGCCATCCGGGCCCTGGAGAGCCTGCCCGCGCCGCACCAGGTCGAGCTCGTGACGGACTCGGAATACCTGCGCCAGGGCATCACCCGCTGGCTCCCCGGCTGGCGGGCGCGCGGCTGGCTGACGGCGGCGAAGAAGCCGGTGAAGAACCAGGACCTGTGGCGGGCGCTCGACGCCGAGATCGCCCGCCACCGGGTCACCTGGGAATGGACCAAGGGACACGCCGGGAACCGGTGGAACGAGCGCGCGGACCGGCTGGCCGCCGCCGCCATCGGCCGTCCGGAGCTGCCCCTGGACGACGACGAAGCCGTCCACCTCTTCACCGCCGCGGCCTACTCCGGCAAGCGGGGCATCGGCGCCTGGGGCGTGGTCCTGCGCTGGCGGGAGCAGGAGAAGGAGGCCGCCGGGGCCGTCCCCGGCGCCAGCGCCAACCGCATGCACATCGTCGCCGCCGTCGAGGGCCTCCGCCTGCTCAGGCGGCCGTCCCGGGTCCACCTCTACACGGTCTCGAGCTACCTCAAGGACGGCGCCACCATGTGGATCCGGGGCTGGAAGGCGCGCGGCTTCAGGACCCGCGAGGGAAAGCCCGTCCGCCATCGCCGGCTGTGGCTCGCCCTCGAGTCCCTCCTCGCCCGCCACCGGGTCCAGTGGCACCTGGTCGGCGACGGGGACCTCCCCGAGACGATGGCCCGGGCCAAGGCGCTCGCACGCGCGGCCCTGGCCGGACACGACGCCCCGGCCTGACGCCCGCCCGCCCCGCCCCCCAAACGTTGAGAGCACCCTTCGCCCTGTCATGGCGAGGAGCCCGGCGCAGCCGGGCGACGTGGCCATCCC
>CAZXXL010000143.1:0-7920 GCA_964644635.1 uncultured Thermoanaerobaculia bacterium
GTCACCGCGGCTCAGGCCGCGGCGACGCGGTGCGCTCGGCGGACCGGCTGGCCGCAAGCGTCCCGTCGTCCCGCGGTAGGACCGTACCGGTGGGAGCACCCTTCTCTGTGGCGGTGTCCGATCGTGAGTGGGGTCCCATCGCTCGGGCCCTGGGGGCCTTCGCTCGGGACGCCGCTCGACAGCGGGCAGCGAAGCTGCCGTGTCTCACGGCGCTCCTCGCGGCGCGGCGCCGCCTCGATCCTGCTCTGCCACGTCTGGGTTGTTTGCCGCACGCTCCGAGGGATGCCCGGCGCCGGACGGCCTACCCAGCCGCGGTCTCAGAAATAGTGGGGAAACTCGAGGCGGGCGGGATCGGGCGTCACCCGGGGTACTTGCCGGTGATGTAGTCCACGAGGTCCTGGATGTGGTTCGCCTGGCGGCGGGAGACCCACCGCGTGAGGTCGCCGATGGACACCATGCCCACGATCTTCTCGTCCTCCACGATGGGAAGGTGGCGGCAGCGCTTTTCGGTCATCACGGCCATGGCCTCCTCCACCGTGGCGTCGGGGTGCATGGCGATGAGCGGCTGCGACATGACCTCGGCCACCTTGATCTCTGCCGGGTCGCGGCGGGCGGCGACCACCCGGCGCAGGATGTCGCGCTCGGTGAACATGCCCACCGGTCGCCCCCCGTCCATGACCAGCAGGGCGCCGATCTTCTTCTCGTTCATGCGGTGGATCGCATCGAGGACGGTCTCCTCGGGCGAGACGGAATGGACCTGTCGGCCCTTGTGATCGAGCACGGCCTTGAGCTGATGTTCCATGGCTGGCTCCCTTCGCCGGTTCTCCGCTCGTTCTATGCCAACGCCCATTGTACCGTCACCACGGAGGCCAAAAAACCGGCCGGGGGTGACCCGGCCGGTCGGGAAGCGTCGGCAGGCGCCGGCTACGAGCCGGCCTCGACGGCGGGAGCCGCCCCGGGTGCCGCGCGCAGCGTCAGCAGGTGCCTGACGGTCACGATGACGCCGGCCACCAGCACCAGGCCGTGGATGAAGGCGACCAGCATCCAGAACCGGATCGGCTGCTGGGCGAGGATGTACGGCTGGCCCTGCACCCGCTCGAGGTAGGTCTGGAGGACCCCCGCCACCGCGAAGGACAGGCTCATGCCGACCATCCCCAGGGACATGAGCCAGAAGCCGAGATGGCCCGTGCGCTCGTCGTAGAGGCCGCCGGGTATCCCCTTGATGCGCGGCATGGCGAAGTAGAAGAAGGTCAGGTTGAGCAGCACGTAGGCCCCGAAGAAGGCGAGGTGGCCGTGGGAGACGGTGACCTGGCTGCCGTGGGTGTAATAGTTGATCTGGGGCAGGGTGTGGGCGAACCCGAAGAGCCCGGCGCCGACGAAGTGCAGGATCACGCCCCCGATGAGGTAGACCCAGGTCAGGCGGGGCCGCATGGGCTTGCTGCGATGACGGATGTCGTGCCAGGTGTCGATGACCATGAGCAGGATCGGGAACGGCTCGAGCGCCGAGAAGATCCCGCCGGCCCACAGCCAGTACTTGGGCGCGCCCAGCCAGTAGTAGTGGTGGCCGGTGCCGACGATACCGGTGAACAGGAACAGGCCGAGCTCGACGTAGAGCCACTTCTCGACCACCTTGCGGTCGACCCCGGTGAGCTTGATGAGCATGAAGGCCGTGATCGACGCGGCGATGAGCTCCCAGGCGCCCTCCACCCAGAGGTGGATCACCCACCACCAGTAGTACCAGTCCACCGACAGGTTGCGGTAGAAGGGGATGCCGAAGAGGTACATGAGGGCCAAAAAGACGAGGCCGGCCACCAGGGAGCCCTGGACCATGGTGAACTTGCGGGCGCGGAAGATGGTCGCCGCCACGTTGGCCAGGAACATCAGGGCGGCGGCCACGACCACGAGGTCGAGGGGCCGCGGGATCTCGAGCAGGGGCTTGCCCTGGGTCCAGCCGAAGAAGAAGCCGACCAGGGCGGTGACGCCGGTGACCAGGAGGAGCACCAACTGGACGATGGCCAGCTTCGGCCAGGCGAGCTCGCTGTCGGTCTCCTCGGGAACCAGGTAGAAGGTGGCCCCCATGAAGCCCAGCAGGAGCCAGAGGACGAGCAGGTTGGTGTGCATCGCCCGGGCGGTGGCGAAGGGGAAGACGTCGACCACGCTCTGGGGAATGGTCAGAAAATAGTTGGCGGCCAGCCACAGGCCCATGATCACCTGGAGCACGAAGAGCAGGCCGGCGGCGACGAAGTAGGCGTACGCGACACGCTGACTGGAATGGGACATGGTCACCTCCTCTCCTCGGCGGCCAGCGACGTGATGAACTGGCCGATCATCAGGCGCTGCTCGGGGGTCAGGTCGTCGAAGGCCGGCATCTCCGCGCCGGGGGCGACCTTCTCCGGGTCCTTCAGGTAATCGGCGATCCAGGTGGCGTCCCGGCGGGCGCCGATCCACTCGAGCCGCGGTCCCTTGTGAGCGACGTGGCTGCCCAGGGAGTGGCAGCTCAGGCAGTCCTCCTGCTTGATGAGGGCGGCCGCCGGCGACAGGCTGGCGCTCGCCAGCAGGCGCTCGGTGGAACGCTTCCAGCGCCGCTCGGAGTGCTGGGGGGGCCAGTCGTGGTTCTGGATGTCGGCGACCCACTTCAGGAAGGCCGTGATGTCGGTGATCTCCTGCTCGCTCAGGTGCTGCTGGGGCATCTTGCGGTAGGAGTCCGCGAAGGCGATCTCCGGGTGCTCGAGGCGCCGCCTGATGGCGTCCTCGCCGAGCCGCGTGTAGACCTTGGTGAGGTCGGGCGCGTAATAGCCCCCGAAGCCGAGAATGGTGTGACAGTCGTTGCAGTTGTGCCGCTCGAAGGCGCGCTTGCCGGCGACCACCCGGCTGTCGAGGCGGTCGGCGTGGGTCAGCGCGGCGAACTGGTGCTGCGTGTCGTAGGTCAGGGCGAGGAACAGCACCAGCGAGCTCAACGTGCCGACCCAGAAGATGAGCTTGGCGGTCCGTGTACTCATGAGTCTCCTCCCTTCGATGTCTCCCACTCCTGCTCAACCATGCACGGAGGCTCGCCGGTCGTCCTTGACCACGGTCAAGGGGCGGCGGGGGCGAAAAAAAGCGGCGGGACGAGCCCGCCGCGTTCTTCTGTCGTGCGGTGGCGGTCAGGTGTACTTCTGGGCCTTGAGCACGCACATGGCGGCCATGTTGACGATGTCGTTGACGTCGACGCCGCGCTGGAGCACGTGCACCGGGGCGGCGAGGCCGCCCAGGATGGGCCCGATGGCCTCCACCTTGGCCATCCGCCAGAGCAGCTTGTAGGCGATGTTGGCGGCCTCGAGGTCGGGGCAGACGAGGATGTTGGCGTCGCCCTTGATGACCGAGAACGGGTAGGACTCCTCGGCGATGGACGGCTCGACGGCGGTGTCGGCCTGCATCTCGCCCTCGACGAGGAGGCTCGGCCAGCGCTCACGGACGATCTCGGTGGCCCGGCGGACCTTGGTGGTGCGCTCGTCCCGGTTGGAGCCGAAGTTGGAGTAGGAGAGCATCGCCACCCGCGGCTCCTCGTCGAAGTAGGTGATGGCGACGTCGGCGGCCACGCGGGCGATCTCCGCCAGCTCCTCGGCGGTGGGATCGACGTTCACCGTGGTGTCGGCGATGAAGAGCATGCGGTCGTCGAAGAGCAGGGCGTAGACGCCGACTACCCGCGAGATGCCCTTCCGGGTCGGGTGGATCTGGAGGGCCGGGCGGATGGTCTCCGGGTAGTACATGGTGAGCCCCGAAATCAGGCCGTCCGCGTCGCCCTCGTGAACCATCATGTTGCCGAGGTAGACCGGGTCGCACATTTTCTTGCGGGCGTCGGTCAGGGTGACCCCGTTGCGCCAGCGCATGGCGTGGAACTTCTCGGCGTAGGCCTCGCACCGCTCCCGGTCCTTGGGATCGACGATGGTGATCGTACCCGGGTCGATGCCGTGGCCGGCGAGCAGCTCGCCGATCCGCTCCCGGTCCCCGATCAGCATCGGCGAGCAGATCTTCTCCTCCACCAGCGTCTTGGCGGCGCGCACGATCTTCGGGTCCTCGCCCTCGGGGAAGACGATCCGCTTGGGGTTGGCCTTGGCGCGGTCGAAGATGACGTGCATCACCTGGCGGGTGCGGGAGAGCCGGTTCTCCAGCTCGCGGATGTAGTCCTCCTTGGAGCTGTAGGGCTTCTTGGCCACCCCGGTGCGGATGGCGGCCTCGGCCACGGCCGAGGCCTCCCAGAGCAGCACCCGCGGGTCGAACGGTTTCGGGATCAGGTAGTTCCGTCCGAAGGTGAACGGCTTGCCGCCGTAGGCGCGCATCACCGACTCCGGCACCTCCTCCTTGGCCAGGTCGGCCAGGGCGTGGGCCGCCGCCAGCTTCATGGCCTCGTTGATCTCGGTGGCCGCCACGTCGAGGGCGCCGCGGAAGATGGAGGGGAAGCCGAGGACGTTGTTGACCTGGTTCGGGTAATCCGAGCGGCCGGTGGCCATGATGACGTCGGGCCGGGCGGCCATGGCGTCCTCGTAGCTGATCTCGGGGTCCGGGTTGGCCATGGCGAAGATGATCGGCTTGTCGGCCATGGTGCGGACCATCTCCTGGGTGAGCACGCCCTTGACCGATACCCCGGCGAAGACGTCGGCGCCGACGATGGCCTCGGCCAGGGTGCGGGCGTCCGTGTCGTTCGCCAGCCGCTCCTTGTAGGGGTTCATGTGCTCGGTGCGGCCCTTGTAGATGACGCCCTTGGAGTCCACCAGGATCAGGTTTTCTGGCTTGACACCCAGGGCGATGTAGAAGCTGGCGCAGGCGATGCCGGCCGCTCCGGCGCCGGAGAAGACCACCTTGACCTCGTCGATCTTCTTGCCGGCCACCTCGAGGGCGTTGAGCAGCGCGGCGCCGGAGATGATCGCGGTGCCGTGCTGGTCGTCGTGGAAGACCGGGATGCCCAGGGTGCGCTTGAGCTCCTCCTCGATGCGGAAGCACTCGGGCGCCTTGATGTCCTCGAGGTTGATGCCGCCGACGGTGGGCTCGAGCATCTGGCAGAACCGGATCACCTCCTCCGGATCGTGGCTGTCCACCTCGATGTCGAAGACGTCGATGTCGGCAAAGCGCTTGAAGAGGACGCCCTTGCCCTCCATCACCGGCTTGCCGGCCAGGGGCCCGATGTCGCCGAGGCCGAGCACCGCCGTGCAGTTGGAAACCACGGCCACGAGGTTGCCCTTGTTCGTGTACTCGTAGACGAGATCGGGGTTCTTCTCGATCTCGCGGCACGGCTCGGCGACACCCGGGGTGTACGCCATCGACAGGTCGCGTTGGGTGGCGCACGGCTTGGTGGCCACCACCGTCAGTTTTCCGTGGCGCTTCCCGGTGTGGTACGCGAGAGCGTCTTCACGGGTCAGTTTTTCCATGCTTTGCCTCCCTTGAGAACGGTTCGCCGTCGGGCGGGGTATGAGAAATCCTTCACAAGGTCACGATAGTCCCCGATCGAGGGCCCGTCAACCACCGAGATTGAGCCTCCGCTTCCGGGCGTGGCGCTCGATCGCGAGCTCGATCAGGCGGCCGACCAGACGGGGGTAGGGAACGCCGGAAAGCTCCCACAGCCGGGGGTACATCGAGATCGAGGTGAATCCGGGTATGGTGTTGACCTCGTTGACGATGAAGCGCCCGGTCCCACGTTCGAGAAAGAGGTCCACCCGGGCCATTCCGGCGCAGCCGAGGCTCGCGAAGACGCGCACGGCCAGGCGGCGGGCGGCGGCGGTGAGGTCGTCGTCCAGCGGTGCCGGGGCGAGCAGGCGGCACGCGTCGTCGAGATACTTGTCGGCGTAATCGTAGAACTCGTGGCCGGGTACGACCTCGCCGGGCAGCGCGGCCTCGGGCCGTTCGTTGCCGAGCACCGCCACCTCGATCTCCCGGGCGTCGATGCCCTCCTCGACGAGGACGCGGTCGTCGTGGGCCAGCGCGGCCTCGATGGCCGCCGCCAGGCCGCCGGGATCGCCCACCCTGGTGATGCCGATGGACGAGCCGAGACGGGCGGGCTTGACGAAGAGCGGCCGGCCCAGGCCGGAAGCCGCGGCGAGCAGCCGTTCGCGATCGCCGGCCCAGCCGGCGGCGTCCACGGCCACCCAGCGCGCCACGGGCAGGCCGGCCCCGGCCAGCAGCCTCTTGGCGAGGATCTTGTCCATGCACACCGCCGAGGCGGCGACGTCGCAGCCCACGTAGGGCAGGTCGAGTATCTCGAAGAGCCCCTGGATGGTGCCGTCTTCGCCGTAGGGACCGTGGAGCACGGGAAAGGCCGCGTCCACGCCGCCGTCGAGCAGGCGGGCGTCGACGGCGCGATCCCCGGCGAAGGTCGCGACCTCGTCCGGCCGGTCGCCGGAGCGCTCGAGCACCGCCGCGGCGGTGTCCGGGTCCGCCCAGCGGCCATCCCTGGCGATGGCCATAGGCACGACCGTGAATCCTTCCGACCCCAGGGCCCGGGCGACGGAACGTGCGGAGACGACGCTCACCGCGTGCTCGGCCGAACGGCCGCCGAAGACGAGAGCGACCCGCATCAATCGACGGTGGCGCCGTCGGTGAACAGGGCCGAGCGCAGGCGGTCGAGGAGGCTCCGGTCCTCGGCCTCGATGATTTTCTCCACCTCGCCCTGGTCGAAGAACATCCCGCCGCAGTTGAAGCAGGCGTCCACCATGACCCCCCGGAGCTCGATCTCCTCCAGGGCCATGCCGCACTTGGGACAGCGCATGAAGTGCAGCTCTTTCATCCGCCGGCGCTCCTCCTCGGCCATGGCCCGGGCGGCCTCCTCGCGCATCTTCCTGAGCTTGGCCAGCTCCCGGCGCTTGAAGTATTCCTCTTCCTTGTCACTCGGCTTGACCATGATCTTCCTCCCCTGGAGCCTCCATTCTACGCGACGCGGGAGCCGGAGGCGGGAGCGGCCCGCCGGCGTCGAGCCGGGCCGGCAGGGCGGCCACCCCGGGCAGCACCTCGGGCGCCCCGGCCCGGCGCAGCTCCCCGGCGGAGCGGGCGCCGGAGGCGACCGCCACCATCGGCACGCCGGCGTTGGCGGCGGTGGCCACGTCCACCTCCATGTCGCCGACCAGCAACGAGCGCCCGGGCGCGGCCCCGGCGGCGGCCAGCGCCCGCCGCACCATGGCCGGATCCGGCTTGCGCGCCCCCGCCGGGGCCGGTGCCTCCACGGCAACGAAGAGCCGATCCCAGCCCAGGTGCTCGAGCAGGGCCCGGGTCCACTCGTCGGCCTTGTTGGAAATGACGGCCAGCGGCGAGCGGCGGGCGAGCTCCGCCAGCGCCGCCGGAACCCCGGGCAGGGGTGGCGTCCGCTCCAGGAAACGGGCGCCGTAGTGGCGGCGGAAGGCGGCCAAGAGGCGGTCGACCGCGTCCGGGCGGCCGGCCGCCGCGTCCGCGACCAGGGCGCGGGCCCCGCGGCCCACATGGCGGCGCACCCAGTCGAGGTCCCTGGCGGGCAGGCCGACCGCGGCCAGGGCGCCGTTCAGGGCCTCGGTGATGGCGGGAAAGGAATCCACCAGGGTGCCGTCGAGATCGAGGAGCACGAGATCCGGCTGCAGGCGCATGGCGGCCCTCCGGCGCTCAGGGTACGGCAACCCGCCCGCCGCGTGAAGGCGTCCCGGCTTGGACTTTCCCCAAGATTGAGCGAGCGATTCCCGGAAGTTGTCGTGCAACCGAAGCTTCTTCCATGGCGGTGCCTGGAACGGGCCCTTGGGAGCGTCGCGCCCATCGCCGCGGCCTGGGCCGCGGCGACGCGATGCGCTCGGCGAACCGGGTGGCCGCGAGCGTCCCCCCGTCCCGCCGTAGGACCGTACCGGCGGGAGCACCCTTCTCTGTGGCGGTGTCCGATCGTGAGGGGATTGCCACGTCGCCGGGCTGCGCCCGGCTCCTCGCAATGACACC
>CAZXXL010000144.1:0-7750 GCA_964644635.1 uncultured Thermoanaerobaculia bacterium
TTTCGTTTTTTTTTTTTCAAGCAGACGACGGCATACGAGATGCTCAGGAGTCTCGGTGGCTCGGAGATGTGTATAAGAGACAGCCTGCGTAGGCGCCGGCCCGCGCGGACCACCGTCCCGGCCGACTTCCACGATGGGTGGCACGTCGTCGCGGGCACGATGCCGCCGCTACACCAGCAGCACGGGCTGGCGGGGGACGTGTTCCAGCCAGCCGAGGCGGAAGCGACCGCCGCCGAGGGGCTCGAGCTGGAAGTGCGGCGGGTGATGCTTGGGCCAGGAGTCGAGCCCGTTCCGGAACAGGAAGGCCTTGATGTGCGGCGACCGCAGCTCGGGAGAGCGTTCCCAGAAGCTGGGCGAGATGGGGATCGTGGCCGGCTCGGGATCGTCGGGAAAGATGAGCGTGATCTCGCTCCACTCCTGCCGGAAGTAGAGCCATCTTCCGTTGCCGAGCACCCGCAGGCCGTACACGTAGCCGCGGCCGCCGCGCCAGGCTGTGACGATCATCTCGGGATCGAGCATAGCAGAGCGGCCCGCGGCTGGCGCTCCGGAGGCCTCGCCGTCTGGTAGAGTCGCAGGTGGAGCCCGGCCGCAAGGCGGGCGCGGCCGGGAAAAGGAGGCAATCATGAGAAAAGGCGCCCTTTTCCTCGCACTCTGTGTTGGCTTCCTGGCCCCCGGGATCGCGGCGACCGCGGTCCCGGGACGCGTGGTGCGGTCGCACCTGTTGCACCTCAAGACGCCCACCGGGCTCGCCTGGGACGGGCATGTCCTCTGGGTGGCCGACCTCGAGACGGCGACGCTGAACGCGGTCGACCCAGCGTCCGGCGCCGTGGTCAGGACGCTACCGGCGCCCGGCTATCAGCCGATGGGCCTGGCCTGGGACGGGCATTTCCTGTGGGTTGTCGACCGCGCCGACAAGACGGCCTACGCCGTGAACCCGGTGACGCGGCTCACCGTCAGGGCGCTGCCCCTGGATACGGCGGCGCCGGAGGGGATCGCCTGGGACGGCCACACGCTGTGGACGGTGGACGCCCGCGACGGCGTCGTCAACCGGATCGACGACAGCGACGGCACGACCTCGAAAAGCTTCGCCTCGCCGCTGGCGCACGGACGCCGGGGCGACGAGATCGGCATGGCCTTCGCCGGCCGGAAGCTCTACGTGGCGGACCGCCTCGCGGACACCATCTACCGCGTGGATACGGGCGAGGGCGCCGTCCTGGACTCGTTCCCGTCCCCGGGCCCCTACCCGGCCGGACTCGCCTGGGACGGCACGCACCTGTGGAACGTGGACTACGAGACCCGGACCCTGTACGAGCTCGATGTCACGGCGTCCGGGCCGTACGTCAGGAGCCATCCCCGGCGGGAGAAGCTGGTCTACCGCGAGGTGTGGAGGAACTTCGGCCCCGGGACCGTGGAGACCCTCGACATCAACGTGGCCGTTCCCAGGACCCTGCCGAACCAGGAGCTTGCCGGCCCGCCCGTTTTCACGCCCCGGCCCACCGGCTTCGTGACCGACCGCTGGGGCCAGAAGTGCGCTCACTTCCACTTCACCGATATCAAGCCGGGCGCCTCCGTGGCCGCCACCATGAGCGTCGAGGCGACGCTGTACAAGGTGCGCTGGTACATCGATCCGGACAAGGTGGGGCCGCTCGACGCCATCCCCGCGGACATCCGCCGGCTGTACACCCAGGACGACTCCAAGCTCGATATCACCGACCCGGTGATCACGGACGCCGTGAAGAAGGCGGTGGGCGAGGAGAAGAATCCCTATTGGATCGCCCGCAAGATCAACCGCTACATCCAGGACCACATGCACTACGAGCTGGTTGGCGGCTGGAACATCGCCCCGACGGTGCTCGCCAGGGGATCGGGATCCTGCTCCGAGTACACCTTCGTGATGCTGGCCATGTGCCATGCCGCCGGGCTTCCCGCGCGGTACGACGGCTCCATCGTGATCCGCGGTGACGACGCCAGCCGTGACGACGTCTTCCACCGCTGGGTGGAGGTGTACCTCCCGGGATACGGCTGGGTTCCGGTGGACCCCTCGGGTGGAGATTCGCCGGTGCCGGCCACCCGGGCCGCGTACTTCGGCGGCCTGAACAACCGCTTCCTGATCACCACCCAGGGCGCTGGCGGGAGCAAGGCGCTGGGCTGGGACTACGACAGCTATGCGTCGTGGACCGCCCTGGGGCCGGTAAAGCTCATGCAGCTGAAGGCCGGGGACTGGGTCCCGGCACAAAGATCGACAGCCGCGCGGGAGTCGGCCGGCGCCGCCAGGTGACCGGCGTCGGCGTGATGGACCGCTTCGGCCCGGGGCGACGCTGCGGCGCCGGTCGTAGGTGCGGCTGATACAATCGATGCAGCGGGGAAGTTATCTCTTGGGCGGACAGTTCGGGAGCCGGGTGGCCGGCACCGGTACCGCGAGAAATGGGGGTCGGCATGACCGCTCTGATCGTTGTCGTCTACGTCGTGCTCGTGGTGGTGGCGGTTGCTGCGGTGGTGTGGGTGGTCGTCGCCGCGTGGTCGGCCCTGCGGGGCCGCAAGCGCAAGTGGGTGGAGCGCTCCGGCCGGGACAGACGCCAAAGGGCGGTGCCGGTCCGCCAGGAGCGGCGCAAGGGGCCCAGGCGGCAGGAGGACATCGCCAGGGGCTTTCTCGACCGGCTGGGAGGGTAGGCCGCCTCAGGCCTCGAGGCCGTTCCTGCCGTCGCTGTTCTTCAGCGGTCGCCGCCGCCTGACGATACGGGTACCGGCCAGGATGTCGTGGAGCGTGCGGGCGTCGGCCCTGAAGAAGGCGAGGAGGTGGCCGGCGAGCAGGGGGAAGGAGCCGACGCAGTACGCGACCAGGCGAAGGGCGGCCCGCGGCGCGCCGATGGGACAGCGGCCGCGATGGTCGACGACCCGCAGCCCGAGGGCCCACTGGCCCGGCGTGGCGCCGAAGACGCCCCACCCGACGATGAAGTAGGCGAGCCAGAGGACGACCCAGAGAACGAGCACGAGCGCGGCGAGGCGAAGGTAGGTGTGGTCGGCGGCAACGGCGGCGATCATCTCCGCGGCCGGCCGCCTCCTCGCCGCAGGCGGGAAACGCAGCACCAGGGGCAGGGCGAGCGCGCAGCTCAGGGCGAGAAAGACCGCCATGTCGAGAATGGTCGCGGCGATTCTCCGCCACGCCCGTGCCGGCAGGAGCTCGCCCCGCTCGCAGGCGGCATCGCCGAGCGCGGGGTCCTCCGGCCGGCCGCTCACAGCGGCGTGACGCCCCCGGAGCTCTGGTGATCGAGCCACAGCGTGGCGTAGGCCTTGAGGAACCGGAAACGCGAGCGGTACAGCTGATCGAGCCTCTCGGTGTCGCCACGGTAGAGCATATCGTCGACGAACCACTGGAATCGGCGCTCCGTCTCCCGGGCGCGCTCCAGGCTCTGGGCCGAGCTTTCCAGGATCTCGAACAGCCTTCCCCCGGCGCTGACATCCCTGAGGCGCCGGATCTCGGCGTCCTCCTCCTCCATCTTGATGCGCAGGGCCGCGCTCGTGAGCAGAAAGTGCTCGAGCTGCCAGCCGATCGTGCCCTCGCCGAGCGTGCCTCCGCTCAGCCTGCGATAGGCCTCGGCCTCCCAGGGCTCGAGATGGAGATTAGCGATCTGGGCGCTGCGGACGGCCTCCTCGGCAGGGTGGTCCCAGATCACCAGCTCGAGGGCGAACATCATCTTGTGAAGGGTCTCGTTGAGGAGGGAGTCCGGCGGCAGGATCTCGTCCAGGGAGGTGGTGGAGGCCGCGCGCTGCGGCTCCGGGTCGGGGTTCTCGTACGGGATGGCCTCCGCCACCGGGGCCACCCGCGACGGGGACCGGGGGGCTTCCTCTGCGGCCTTCGCCACCGGCCGGGCGGCTTCCACCCTGGCTCGCGGCCGCTCGTCCGTCGGCCGGGAGGGCTTCACCGGCGGTTCGAACCGGTCGAGGATGTCCTGCATGGATCGCCTCAGAGCGGCCAGGTCTTCCCGCTTGAGGTTGTCCTGCTGGCGCCCGGAGTCCACGCGGCCCCGGAAACGCCGGAAGGCCTCGATTCGCGAGCGCAGCAGCTCGTCGGCGGCGTCGGGATTCTTCTCAAGGTAGCGCTCGATCTCGAAGATGCGGTTGGTGTCCTCGAGGATACTCGCCTCCTCGAGTTGGTAGAGCTCCTGGAACCTGTTCTTGGCCGTGATGTTCGTCTTGACGAGCTCGATGGTGATGTGGGGATCCAGGTAGGCCCCGCCGAGCTGGTGCTTGAATCGGCGGTAGCGGTCGTAGATCCCGCCGGACAGGATGGCGTCGAAGTCGGGGATGGCCTCGATCTGGGATCGGAACTCGCGGATGGCGACCAGCAGCGCGGAACGCTCGACGGGATCGGTTTCGGGCACACCGGGAAAGGCGGCCAGGTTCGCGAAGATGCGCTCCAGCTCGGCGTCGCTCTTGGGCGCCACCCGACCCTCCTCCGACGGGAGCTCCGCCAGGCGGGTGAACAGGATGTCGACCTTGTCCAGGGTATCGGCGTCCAGGGTCTCGTACTGCAGGTAGAATTTCGCCAGCGCGAACAGAATCTTTTCGTCCTGGCGCTGGAGGTGATCGAAGAAACGCCGGAGGGTCGAGGGAGCGAACTCGGATTCCAGCTTGCGCAGGGTGGCGTGGACCCGCGCCAGCTCGCGCTCGATCTCTTCCAGCTCATGCTCGGTCTCGGGCGCCAACTCGTTCGCGAGGAGCGGTACGAGGTCCTGCATGCGCCGGTACAGGGCCTGGAAATCGAACGAAAACGGGATCTCGCCCCGGCCCTGGTGCTTGAACACACCCCCCAGAAACTGGTAGAAGGTCCAGAGTGAACGGAAGCGATCCGAGAGAATCGTGTAACGCTCGCTGAGCTGATGCGATTGGACCGGTTTCATGATCTCGGTTCAAGCATACACGAGGCGAACCGTTCATTGGAAGGGGAGTGGGCCCATGCTCGGTAAAGTGGTGATCGATCACGAGCAGATCCAGCGGGTGGTACGAAGGATGGCGGAGGAGATCGACAGCGACCTGGAGGGCCGCTCTCCGATCTTCATCGGCGTCCTCAAGGGGTGCATCTACTTCTTCACCGACCTCACCCGCGCCTTGCGGCACCCGGTCGAGGTGGACTTCGTGCAGACCTCGAGCTACGGGTCCAGCACCGAGAGCTCGGGGAGCGTGGTCCTGATCAAGGACATCACAGTGGACGTCAGGGAACGGGACGTCTACCTGGTCGAGGACATCGTCGACACCGGCACGACCCTCAAGGACCTCATCCATCTAATTCACGCCCGCCACCCGCGGTCGGTGCACGTGGTGTCGCTGCTGTCCAAGCCGTCGCGGCGCCAGGCCGACATCCGGGTCGACTTCCTGGGCTTCGAGATCGAGGACATCTTCGTCGTCGGGTACGGGCTGGACTACGCCGAGCGGTACCGGAACCTTCCGGACATCCGGGAGCTGGTCCCGTCGGATGAGGAGCCCGAGTGAGCGGCCCGGCCGTGGAGGCGGTAGAATTTCCCGGGATCGATCGGCCGGGTCGGCGGGCGGGAGCGCCCGGACGGGCCCGGCGGTGAGGGGGTGGTGATGAAAGCGGTGAGCAGCGACGCGGCACCGGCCGCGGTCGGACCGTACAGCCAGGGAGTGATCGCGGGCGGCCTGCTCTTCACCTCGGGCCAGATCCCGCTGGATCCCGAAACCGGCCAGGTTGCCGCCGGGGATTTCCAGGACCGCGTGAAACGGGCGCTCGCCAACCTGGACGCCGTGCTCACGGCCGCGGGCACCGGCCGCGATCGGGTCGTGAAAGTCACGGTGTTCGTGACCGACATGGGCAGGTTCGGTGAGTTGAACGCCGTCTACGCCGACTTCTTCGGCAACCACCGGCCGGCGAGGTCGGTGGTACAGGTGGCCGCTCTGCCCAAGGGCGTGGACGTGGAGATCGAGGCGGTGGCGGAGGTCGGATGATACCGAAGGACATCCGGATTCTCATTCGTGGCGCCGGCGAGCTGGCCTCGGCGACGGCCTGCGAGCTGCACGGAGCCGGCTTCGACCGGATCCTCATGCTCGAGGTACGGTACCCGGGGGCGGTGCGGCGCAACGTGTGCTTTTCCGAGGCCGTGTTCGAGGGCGTGCAGCACGTCCAGGGCGTGACCGCCCGCCTCGCGGGCGATCTCGACCAGGTGGAGTTCATCAACCGGCTCGGCGACATCGCGGTGGCCGTGATGCCCCTGGAAGAGGCCCTCGCCGGCTGGAAGCCGGAGGTTTTCATCGAGGCCACCATGCGGCGGCAGAACAGCGGCATCAGCCCCGATCTGGCGCCGATCGTCATCGCGCTGGGGCCGGGGTACGTGGCCAAGAGAGACTGCCACGCGGTGGTCGATACTTTCCGTGGGCCGCAGATCGGGGCGGTTCTCGAGGACACCGGGGAGCACCTGATCGAAGAGCCGCCCGCCGAGATCATGGGTTTCGCCAGGGAGCGGGTGCTCAAGGCCGTCCGCGACGGCGTTTTCTTCACCTCGCACAAGATCGGCGACGAGGTGGAGCGTGGTGAGCGGGTGGGAACGGTGGTGTCCGTGTACGGGGTCGAGGACTTCCGCCGCGGCGTGCCGGTGGACTCGTCCTACGCCGTGAAAGCCAGGATCTCCGGCGTGATCCGGGGCCTCCTGCGGGACGGGGTCCCGGTCAAGGAGGGGGCGAAGATCGGCGACATCGATCCCCGGGGCCGTACCGACGATCTCGACCACATCTCGGACAAGGCGCGCCGGGTGGCCGAAGGCGTCCACGAAGCCCTCCTCGGCCTGCTCAAGGAGCACCGCCGCCACGGGGAACGGGCCGGGTGAGATCGCTGCGGTCGCTGGCGCGGAAGCTGTCGTGGGGCGTCCGTCCGCCTGTGCTGGCTCTCGGCGGTGGCGGGGCGCGCGGCTTCGCCCACATCGGCTTTCTCGAGGTTCTCGAGCGGGAGGGGATCCGGATCGCGGGGATCGCCGGTACCAGCGCTGGGGCGGTCATCGGCGGAATGTACCTGGCGTACGGCAGCACGGCCGCCGTCCTGGAGCGCTGGCGGGAGGCCTTCGAGCGCGAGTTGATCCCCACCATCCCCGCCTTCGGCGGTGAGGACGAGGACCACAGCGCGGAGCACCCGCTGCTCCAGGCGGCGCGCCGGATCCGGGATCGGGTGGTGATCTCCCTGGCCGTGAACAGGAGCACCCTCATCGAGGGCGAAGAGCTGAAGAACGCCCTCGATTTTCTGCTTCCCGACGTCGCGATCGACGAGCTTCACCTGCCCTTCGTGGCCGTCGCCACCGACCTGGAGACCGGTGACGAGGTCCGGCTCGATCGAGGGTCGCTGCGCGATGCGGTGCGTGCCTCGTCCTCGATCCCGGGCCTCGTTCCCCCGGTGATCATCGACGGCCGACCGCTGGTGGACGCCGGCGTGATCGCCGAGGTGCCGGTGGGGGCGGCGCGGCGGATTCGCTCCCGGGTCCTGGCGGTGGACGTCTCCGCCCCGCTGCCGCCGTACCGGGAAGGGCGCCTGGTGCTCGAGACGTTGATGCGGACCGGGATGATGACCTCGGCCCTGCTCCGGGAGTGCCAGCTTCGGGATGCCACCTGGACGGTGCATCCCCCGGTGGGACGGGTGTTGTGGTCGGAGTGGAACCGGTTCCACGAGCTGGTCGAGGCGGGCCGCCTGGCCGCACGGACCTTCCTGGGCGACTGAGCACCCGCCGGCCCCCACCCGCCGCAGGACCGT
>CAZXXL010000145.1:0-7748 GCA_964644635.1 uncultured Thermoanaerobaculia bacterium
GTCCGGTGCCGATCGCCGTCGTCGTGCCGACCGCGCGGCGGCCGGGCGGCGGCGCGGTCGGCCTCGACGCGGCCGGCCTGGCCGCGCGCTGCGCCCGTCACCGCCTGCGCCCGCCCCAGGTGGTCCCCCTCGAGCGCTGGATCCCGTACGCCGGGAGGCACCGGGTGCTGCGCCGGGCCGCCGCGGTGGTCGTCCTCCATCACCCCGGCGAGGAGGCCCGGCTGAGCTTCCGCACCCGGGCCCTGGACGCCCTCTGGGCCGGCGTTCCCCTGGTGCTCAGCGAGGGGGGGGCCGTGAGCAAGATCGTCCGCGAGCGCGGATGGGGGGCGGTGGTGCCGCCCGGTGACCCGCGGGCGGCGGCGGCCGCCCTCGAGCTGGTCCTCGCCGAACGCGAGGCCGAACGGTGCCGGCTGGCCATGGCCGCGGACCGGGACTCGTGGCGCTGGCCGGCGGTGGTCCGGCCCCTCGTGGAAGCCCTGCCCGCCCTGCCCCAGGCCGTCCGCAGCTCCCTGTCCGCGGCCGCCCTCCGGGCGGCCATCCGCCTGCGGGCGGGCCGGAGGACGACGCCGTGAACCGGGTCGGCGCGGTGATCGTCCGCTACCGGGGCGGGGAGGAGACGGCCCGCTGCCTGGCCTCCCTGGCGGCGCACGCCGGGCCGCGGCTGGAGCGCACGGTGCTCGTGGACTCGGGCTCCGGGGACGGCGGCGCAGCCGCGCTCGCAACCCGCTTTCCCGGCGTCGAGGTGATCGAGCTGGCCGAGAACCGCTCCTTCGCCTGGGCCGCCGGGGTCGGGGCGGAGCGGATCGGGGCGCCCTACCTGCTCCTGCTCAACCCGGACACGGAGATGGGGGCGGGAAGCCTCGACCGGCTGGCCGCCTTCCTCGACGGCCACCCCGGCGCGGCCGGCGTCGTCCCCCTGCTGGTGGGCGCCGACGGCCGACTCCAGTACCGCTGGCAGCTGCGGCGCCTCCCGGGACCCTGGCGGCTCGCCCTCGGCCTGCCCGGCCGCCCCGCCTTCCGCCGCCCGCCGACCCGGCCGCGACCCGTGCCCCAGCCGGCCGCGGCGTGCTGGCTGCTGCGCCGGGAGGTGTGGGCGGCGCTGGGGGGCCTCGACCCGGTGTTCGCCCCGGCCTGGTGGGAGGACGTCGACTTCTGCGCCCGGCTGGCCGCGGCCTCCCACGGGGGCTTCTGGGTGGAGCCCGCCGCCCGGGTCATGCACATCGGCGGCTCCAGCGTGGCCTCCCTGGAGCCGGCCGCGTTCCTGACCGCCTACGCCGCCAACCTCGTCCGCTACGCCCGCCGCCACCACCCCGGCGCCGCCCCCCTGATCCGGCTCGGCGTGGGCTCGAGCTTCGCCCTGCGCGGCTTCCTCCGCCCTTGTCGGCGCGCGGCCTACCGGGAGGCGCGGCGGCGGCTCGGCGCTACACTGGGGTCATGACGGGCAGGAAACACCGCGATCCCTGGCTCAGGGAGGCCTTCGCCGAGCACCTGGAGTGGGAGCGCAACCTCTCCCCGCACACCCTGGCGGCCTACCGGCGGGAGGTCTCCCGTTTCGCGGCCTTCGCGGCCGACGAGCTGGGACGGCGCGCGGCGGCCGACGTCACCGCCGGCGACGTCCGCGCCTTCATCGCCCACCTCCACTCCCGGCGCCTCAGCCCGCGGACCATCCAGCGCGCCCTCGCCGCCTTGAGGACCTACTTCCGCTTCCTGGTCGTGGAGGGGGCGGTCGAGGCCAACCCGGCCGAGCTGGTGCCCCACCCGCGGGTGGAGAAACGGATTCCGCCCACGGTCACCTCCGCGGAGATCGGGCTCCTGCTCGACGCCCTGCCGGACACGCCGGCCGGCCGGCGCGACCGCGCGATTCTCGAGCTGCTCTACGGCGCGGGCCTGCGCGTCGGGGAGCTGGTGGCCGTCGATCTCGACGACATCAAGCTCGGGCAGCGCCTGGTCCGGGTGCGCGGCAAGGGCCGCAAGGAGCGGGTCGTCCCCTTCGGCCGCCAGGCGGCGGCGGCCATCCGCGCCTACCTGCCCGAACGCGCCCGCTGGCGGCGGCGCGCGGCGGACGACGCCGACCCGCTCTTCGTCAACCAGCGCGGCGGCCGCCTCAGCGAGCGCTCGGTGCGGCGCATCCTCGACGCCGCCGTGGCGCGCACCGCCCGGCTGCACCGGCTGCACCCGCACGCCCTCCGCCACGCCTTCGCCACCCACCTCCTGGAGGCCGGCATGGACCTGCGCGCCATCCAGGAGCTGCTCGGCCACGCCTCCCTGGCCACCACCCAGGTCTACACCCACGTCGATCTCGCCCGGCTCATGGAGGTGTACCGGAAGGCCCACCCGCGGGCGTGACCGCGGGACGTGGTAGAAAGGGACCATGGAACGGCACCCCGACATCCTCGCCCGTCCCGGCGCCGTGCTCGTGGTGGTGGACGTCCAGGAACGCATCAACGCCGTCATGGCCGACCAGCGTCACGTCCCCCGGCTGAGCGTGCTCCTGCGCGCCTTCGCCGCCCTCGGGCTGCCGGTGATCGCCACCGAGCAGTACCCGAAGGGCCTCGGGCCGACCATCGCCGACCTCGCCCCGCTCCTCCCCGGCCCGCCGCTGGTGAAGGAGACCTTCTCCTGCGCCGGCTGCGCCCCGTTCGCGGCGGCGCTGGAGCACGCCGGGGCCCGGCGCGTCCTGCTCACCGGGATCGAGGCCCACGTCTGTGTCACCCAGACCGCCCTCGACCTCCTGGCCGCCGGCTACCCGGTCCACGTGCCCCACGACGCCACCAACTCGCGGCGCACGGCCGACCGGGAGCGGGCGCTCGATCGCCTCGCCGCCGCCGGAGCCGTCGTCACCAGCACCGAGTCCGCCCTCTTCGAGCTCCTGGAGCGGTGCGGGACCGCCGACTTCAAGGCCGTCGCGGCCCTGGTCAAGGAGCTTCCCGTCAACTGAGGTCGCGCCGTATACTGGACCCGCAAAGCCTGGAGGTGAACCGATGAAGAAGCTCCTGCTCGCCGCCGTCGTCCTCGCCCTCGCCGCCGGCCCCGCCGGCGCCGCCGACAACGGGGCCGACGCCATCGTCGGCCTGTGGAGAACCGAGCCCGACCCGCACGGGGCGGCGATCGTGAAGATCGAGCGGGTGGGGAACCGGTACCAGGGCAGGATCGTGTGGCTGGAAAAACCGCTCTACGGTCCGGACGAGGAGCGCCCCGGCCAGCCCAAGGTGGACCTCAACAACCCCGATCCGGCGCTGCGCAACCGGCCGATCCTCGGCCTCGAGCTGGTCAAGGGCTTCGTCTACGTCGGCAGGGGCCGGTGGAAGAAGGGCACCATCTACGACCCGAACAAGGGCAAGACCTACAAGTGCAAGGCCTGGCTCGAGGGTCACGACACGCTCAAGATCCGGGGTTACATCGGCTTTTCCCTGCTCGGCCGCAACGCCACCTGGAAGCGCGTCGCCGCCCTGCCCGGGGCGCCGTCCCCGGCGCAGCACCAGCCCTGACCCAGCAGGCCCGCCCGGTCATGGTGTCTTGGCGGCCGCGGCCCAGGCGCGGATCCGCTCCAAGGCGTGCTCGGCCTGGCGCTCGCGGCGGCGCCGCTTGTCGCGGATGGCGGCCAGTTCGAGCGGGCAGCGGATCAGGCCCCAGCTGACGTTGGCCGGCTGGAAGCCCTCCGGGCGGCGGGCGGTGAGGTGGCGGACGAGGCTCCCCAGGGCGGTCTCCGGCGGCGGCGGCGCCGGCGTCCCGCCGGCGAGCTCCGCCAGGAGCAGCCGGGCGGCGAGGAGGCCGGTGGCGGCCGATTCCACGTAGCCCTCGACACCGGTGAGCTGGCCCGCCAGGCGAACGTCCGGGCGGGCGCGGAGGCGGAGGAAGGGATCGAGATGGGCGGGGGCGTTGATGAAGGTGTTGCGGTGGACCATGCCGTAGCGCACGAAGCGGGCGTTCTCGAGGCCGGGAATGAGGCGGAAGACCCGGCGCTGCTCCGGCCGCGTGAGCTTGGTCTGGAAGCCGACCAGGTTCCAGTGTTCGGCGGCCAGGTCGTCCCGGCGCAGCTGGACCACCGCCCACGGGCGCCGGCCGGTGGCCGGATCGACCAGGCCGACCGGCTTCATGGGGCCGTGGCGCAGGGTGTCCGGGCCGCGCTCGGCCATGACCTCGATGGGCAGGCAGCCCTCGAAGTAGCGTTCGAACGACTTCAAGGGCACCTTCTCGGCCCCGAGGAGGGCGGCCACGAAGCGCTCGTATGCCTCCCGGTCGAGGGGCGCGTTGAGGTAGTCGGCGCCGTCGCCCTTGCCGTAGCGGGAGGCCGAAAAGAGGCGCGAGAAGTCCAGGGAGTCGGCGGCGACGATGGGCGCCACCGCGTCGTAGAAGGCGAGCGCGTCTTCGCCGAGGAGCGCGGCCAGGGCGGCGTGGAGCGCGGAGGAGGTCAGCGGCCCGGTGGCGATGATGGCCGGTCCCGGGGGCAGGCCGGTGACCTCCCGCCGCTCGACCCTCACCCGGGGGTGCCCGGCGACGGCCGCGGTCACCGCCGCCGAGAAGGCGGTGCGGTCCACGGCGAGGGCGCCCCCGGCCGGCACGGCGGTCGCCCGGGCGGCGCGCATGATCAGCGAGCCCAGGACCTCCATCTCCCGCTTGAGCAGGCCGACGGCGTTGGTCGGCGCATCCCCGCGCAGGGAGTTGGAGCACACCAGCTCGGCGAAGCCGCCGCCGGCGTGCACCGGTGTCGTGCGCACCGGCCGCATCTCGATCAGGCGGACCGGCACCCCGGCCTCGGCGAGCTGCCAGGCGGCCTCGCTCCCGGCCAGCCCCGCACCGACCACCGTCACCGGGTCCACGGCGGCCTCCGTCTCACTCCTCGGGCGCCGGCTCCCGGTGACCGCAGGCCTTGACCGGGCACACCAGCTCGCGGCCCCGGCGCTTGGTCACGTGCAGCCCCATGACCGGGAAGCCGCAGGCCGGGCAGGCCGTGGCCACCGGCGGGTCCCACATGGTGAAGTCGCACTTCGGGTACCGGTTGCAGCCGTAGAACACGCGCCCCCGGCGCGAGCGCCGCTCGACGATCTCCCCGTCGCAGCCCTCCATCGGGCAGGGAACGCCGGTGGGCTTGGGCGGCGCGGCGGCCGCCCTGCCGCCGATGCGCCGCGTCCCCTTGCACTCGGGATAGCGCGAGCAGGCCCAGAACGGGCCGAACCGGGAGCGCTTGCGCACCATGGGCGCGTCGCACTCGGGACAGGTGGGCGCCTCCTCCGCGGCCTCGGCCCCGGTGGCCCCACCGCCCTCGCCGAGGTCCCGGGAGTAGCGGCACTCCGGGTACCGGGAGCAGGCGAGGAACTCGCCGTAGCGGCCGAACTTGATCACCAGCGGCGCGCCGCAGTCGGGGCACGTCTCGTCGGTGGCGACGCCGCGTCCCTTCACCTGCTCCATCTCGCGCTTCGCCCGCTCGAGGTCGGCCGCCAGGGTGGTGGCGAAGCGCTGCACCAGCTCCCGCCAGTCCTGCTCGCCGCCGGCCACCCGGTCGAGCTCCTCCTCCAGGCTGGCCGTGTACTTCTCGTTGATCAGCCGGGAGAACGAGCCCGTGAGCAGGCGCGAGACCAGCTTGCCCAGCTCGGTGGGGCGGAAGGTTCCCTTCTGCTTGGTCACGTACTCCCGACCCGAGATGGTGGCGATGATGGTGGCATAGGTCGACGGCCGGCCGATCCCGTTCTCCTCCAGCGCCTTGACCAGCGTTCCCTCGGTGTAGCGCGGCGGCGGCTGGGTGAACTTCTGCTCCGTCTTCACGGCCTCCAGCCGCAGGGCCCGGCCCGCCTCGAGCCCGGGTGGCAGCGCCCTGCCGTTCTCCTTCTCCGCGTCGGCGTTCTCCTGCCACAGCCGGAGGTAGCCCGGGTCGAGCAGCACCTTGCCGGTGGCTGTGAACAGGTACGGCCCGGCCGCCACCTCCACCTGCGTGACGTCGAAGGTCGCCGGCCGCATCTGGGAGGCCACGAAGCGCTCCCAGATCAGCCGGTACAGCCGCAGCTCGTCCGGCTTGAGGAAGGGTGCCACCGTCTCCGGGGTCAGGCCGACGTCGGTGGGGCGGATGGCCTCGTGGGCGTCCTGGGCCGAGGAGCGGTTCTTGAAGACGTTGGGCCGCGCGGGCAGGGCGGCGTCGCCCCAGCGCTCGCGGATCAGCTCGCGGGCGGCGGCCACGGCCTCTCCCGCCACCCGGACCGAGTCGGTGCGCATGTAGGTGATGAGGCCGAGGCGGCCGCGGGGCCCGAGATCGACGCCCTCATAGAGCGTCTGGGCGATGCGCATGGTCCGCCGCACCGGCAGCCGCAGGCGGCGCGCCGCCTCCTGCTGGAGATGGGAGGTGATGAACGGCGGCCGCGGGCGCTGGGTCCCCTTGCGGCGGCCGACCTTGGTCACCTCGAGGGCCGCGGCGCGCACGGCCTCCTCGACGGCCCGGGCCTCGGCCTCGCTGGCCGGCCGCCACTTGCGCCCGTCGCGCTTGGCGAGGCGGACGGCGAACGGCGGCGGGCTGGCGGCCGCCACCACGGCGTCCACCAGCCAGTACTCCTCCGGCTCGAAGGCCTCGATGGCCGCCTCGCGGTCGCAGATCATCTTCAAGGCCACCGACTGCACCCGGCCGGCGGACAGGCCGCGCTTGACCTTCTCCCACAGGAGCGGGGACAGGCGGTAGCCCACCAGCCGGTCGATGACCCGGCGGGCCTGCTGGGCGTTGACGCGCATCATGTCGAGGCCGCGGGTGTGGGCGAGGCCCTCGCGGACGGCGCGGCGGGTGATCTCGTGGAACTCCACCCGGTGGACGGGCTTGCCCGCCTCCTTGAGGATCTCGGCCAGGTGCCAGCAGATGGCCTCTCCCTCACGGTCCGGGTCGGCCGCCAGGTAGATCTCCTCGGCCCGCTTGGCCGCCCGCTTGAGCTCCTCGACGATCTTCTTCTTGTCCGGCAGGATCTCGTACTGCGGCCGGTAGCCGTCCTCCTCGTCGACGCCGAGGCGGGACTTGGGCAGGTCGCGCACGTGCCCCACCGAGGCCTTGACGACCACGTCCTTGCCGAGGAACTTGCCGATCGTCCGGGCCTTCGCCGGCGACTCGACGATGAGCAGCTTCGATGCCATCAACCCTCCCGCGGTGCCGAACCCGAAGCCCCGGGCCGGCCCTGGCGCGTCACCCTACCACACCCTCCGTCACGCTCCGGCCAGGCTGTAGCGCCCGTCCGCCTCCCGCACCACACGGCCCTCGAGCTCCGCCTCGAGGATGCGGGCCAGGACCTCGGGCAGCGGCCGCCCGCTGCGGGCGGCGATTTCGTCCACCGCCAGCGACTCGCCGGGGCCGAGGGCGCCCCACAGCGGATCGCCGGCCTTTTCGCCCGCGGCCGCCGGCGCCCCCGCCGGCGCCTCCACGCCTGGGAGCACGGCGAGCGCGTCGCGCGCCGTGAGCAGGGGCTGCGCACCCAGGCGGAGCAGCGCGTTGGGCCCCACCGACAGCTCGGAGAGGATGTTGCCGGGCACCGCGAAGACCTCCCGGCCCTCGTCGAGGGCGAGGCGGGCGGTCACCAGCGCCCCGGAGCGGGCCGCCGCCTCCACCACAACCAGGACCCGGACCATCCCGGCCAGGATCCGGTTGCGCTCGGCACAGTGGTCGCGGCGCGGCGCCGCGCCCGGCGCGTACCCGCGCCCCCGCCCCCCCCCCCCCGCCATCCCCTCCGCCATCGCGGCGTCCCCCCGCGCGCAGATGCGCGCCCGACCGCGCCCCCCGACCA
>CAZXXL010000146.1:0-7664 GCA_964644635.1 uncultured Thermoanaerobaculia bacterium
TGGGCGGCGACGGCGTGCTCGCGGGTCTCGTCGCCATCGGCCTCGGCTTCGAGGATTGGCTCAAGCAGGGCGTGCACGTCGTCGAAACCGGCGCGGTAGAGGTCGCCGGCCACGGAGCGCGGGTCGATGAGGGAGCCCAGCACGGGGGCCTTTTCGAAGAGGTCGTAGAGCGTCTCCAGCCCCTCTTTGAGCCGCGCCGAAAGGAGCGTGTCGTCCTTCCGGTAGAGGTCGTGCTCGGGCGCCATCCCGCCGGCCGCGGCGGCCTCCTCGGCCAGGCGCAGCCACTCCTCCTTGGGCGCGTTGGGAGCGAGCCCCGAGCAGGCGATGTTGAGGGGCGGCAGGTCCAGGGGCCGGCCGGCCAGCTTCCAGGCGGCCAGGGCCACGTTGAAGGCGGCGATCTGGGTGCAGCGCGGGTCGATCTCCAGGCCGAAGAGGTTCTCGGCCAGCACGCGGCGGATGGCCTCCTCCACGCCGAGGCCCTCCTCCTCCATGCGCAGCCGCACCAGGATGTGCAGCCCCTCGACCAGGAAGTGCCCGCTCCCGCAGCAAGGGTCGAGAACCTTCAGCTCCGCCGCGGCGCGCGGCCAGCCGGGAAAGGTGCCGGCGGCGGGCCGCCAGGGGCGCGTCGATTCCTCCCCGCCGCCATCCTCGCGGGGCTCCCGGACGAAACGAAGGTACGAGAAATCATACCCGCCGAGCGCGTCCAGGCGAACGGCCCGGCGCAGCGCATCCTCGTCGTCGGCGCCGGCCGCCAGCTCCGGGCGGTCGGCGAGGAGCTTGCCGGCGCGCCAGGCGCCGATGGTGTTGTGGAAGAGGAACTGGACCATGTAGTGCTCGGTGAAGAGCTGGGTGACGGCGGGCAGCTCCTCGGCGCCCATCTTGGTGCCGCTCTTGACCCGTGCGTTGACGGCGTCCTTGGCCTCGGCCTGCCAAAACTGGTAGGTCCAACCCAGGGAATCCTCCGCCGTGAAGACCTCGGCGGGCAGCGACTCCAGCGACCGTTCCAGCCGCAGTCGCACCTCCGGGGCGAGGCGAACCTCCAGCGCCGGGTCGTCGGCGCGGAAAATCTGCGGCAGCATCCGCCGGGCGAAGCCCGCCGCCAGCTCCCAGGGATCGCCGCCCCGTTCCCGAGCCAGCTCCCGGCACTCGTCGAGGGCGACCGCCACCCCGTACTCCGGCTCGATCAGCAACCCGTTCTCGGCCAGGAAGCGGGCGAACAGCATCCGGTGCCAGTGCTCGTACGCCACCTCGTGGGCCAGCCGGTGGATCGTCTGCTCCCCCGTCCGCCGGTCCCGCACGTCCCCCACCTGCCGCCCGTGCGCCCGCAGCCGCCGCCGGAGCGCCCGATCGTCTTCCGCCATCGAGGCAAACGCCCCCGCCCGGTCGACGGCCAGCGCCCGAAGCGCCTTCACCGCCCCCTCCTCGGCCACCCGGCGGGCCTCCTTGATGACCTTGGCCAATTGGTTGCGCAGGGGGGTGGGGAGGGGGGTCATCGTTTTGTCTCCGCGTGACCCCGGTGGGTGTCCAACTCTTTCGGCGTTTTCACGGGTCGCGAGGTAGGCTTGCTGTAACGAGTCACCCTCCCTTGCAAGTACTGCAAGACCGTGCGGGCAGCATTGATGAACAGCATCGCCTCGTCATCCCCCACAAGGCCGTCGTTCGGATGCGCCAAGCTCCCGTGATTTCGAGCCGGATTGAGAGCGTCGATGACGTTTGCGAGCGAGCGGAGCACCTTGTTGACTGCCTCCCCCTGAGGCCCGAGGTCCCCAAGGGCGGGATGCTGTTTGCGGAGTCGCTTGAATAGTGTGGTCACGGGATCATGCTCATCCAGATCGATGTTCCCGGACCGGCAGAGTTCCTTGAGGTATCCATGCAGCACGGTGTGGACGCGATCAAGAGCACTCGTGGCGCCGCGTTCACTCAGAAGGAGTTCCGCATCAGCCAAAGCCTTCGTGAGCGCTTCGCCGGCAGCGGCGATGTTCGGCGATGGTACGAGCGGAGAGGACCGGCACTTTCCAATGAGATTTCGGATCCTATCGGCCGCCTCGGGGGTCCTCAGGTCAGAAGAGTGGGGGGGGAATTTCTCAAGCACGCCCTGGAGGATTCGCGCCTGGGCAAAGGGGTCCGCCTCTGAAAGGATCTTGATGAATCTTTCTCTCGTCGTCCCCTCCAACTCGTTTGGGTCGATGTCGAGATCGCAGTATTCTGGATAGAATTGCTCGTGGGTTCGGTAGGTGAAATCGCCAAGATACCCACCGTTCACCCCGATGTAGCGATTCACCACGAAGAAAACATCCCCTTTCGTAAGGCCCGGCATGCCTAACGCCTTTCCGGTGCCGCGCGGACACCGACGAGTTGCGTCCATCTGGAAACAACTCCGCGAAAAAAAGAGCCCCTGGATTCGGCTATCCCCGAATAAGATGGGGACAGCGTACTACCAGGAGCGAATGATCTCTTCTCGAGAATGGTGCTGACCCCTGATGTTGTCAAGACGTAGGCGAGGTAAGAGGATTTCCAGCAATGCTGTTCCTGATTGGGCTTGTCCCCGGGGGTTGCAACACGATGTTGCGTCACCGTGGGCCGGTCAGCGCCCCGACGCCAAATCGTCCATCGTATTAGACAATTCGGCGCGAAATTGTCTAATACGCTGCTCCGATCGAGCACCCAGGCGGCCACAGCTTCGCCCCTCATCGCACGATCACCGGCCCTTTCTTCACCGCTTCGAGCAGCTTCTCCTCCTGCTCGGTGAGCCACCGGCGGACGGCTGTCTCGTCGGCCAGGGTGCCGCGGCGGACGGTGACGGTGGTTGTTGGGCGTTCCGGCTCTCTTTCGGTCAATTGTCTGGCCGCGCGTTCCAGAGCCTCTGCGGCACGGGTGGGGACGGCGTCGATGACCGCGCGCCAGGCGGAGAGGGGGCGGGCGTCGAGGCTGCGGAGGAGCTCGTCGTCGGTCGCTACCGTGAGCGGGGGCGGCGGGACCAGGCCGAGGTCGTTTTGGATGGCCTCGCGCGCCTTCTCGTCGAGGGCGGTCCATGTGGCATCGGCTTCGAGGGAGCGGATCGCTTCGGTGACGGCGTCGGTCAGGCGCGCGTGGAGGGCGTTGAGGGCCTTGCGGAGGGCGCCGGAGAGCCGGGAGATCAGGGGCGCGAGGGGATCGGCGTCCCCGAGGAGGGATCGCTGCTCGGCGATGGCGGCGAGCTCGGGGCCGACCTCGGCCGCCACCGGCAGGCCCTCGGCGTGCCGCGCCATGGCGGTGGCACGGTGCCAGTCGGGCAGGCGCTTTTCCGCGCGCTCGGCGAGCTGTGTCCAGGCCTCGATGGCGTTCGAGATCTCCTCGCGGTGCTCGAGGATGGCGGCGAGTTGCTCGGGGCCGGCGAGATGTGAGAGCTGGTCCACCAAGTCGAGGTCGGGCGCGGGCGGCAGCGGGGGAGCCCCGCCGGCGCGCGCGGCAAGATCGCGAAGCGCCTTGAGAAACTCCGGCGCCCGCGCTTCCTCTTCGCCGCTCCGAGTCTGAACGCCGAGCCGCGAAAAGAGCCCGCGGAGAGCGATCCTCTGGGTCGTGTCGAGCCGGACGGATTGGGGACGCAGCTCCGCCGACTTGATTGCCGTCTGGTCCAGATCGAGGGCCCTGACGGGCTGCCCGTTCCGCGTGGCTCTGAGGTGCCCGCTGGCCACCAGGGCGACGATGGCCGAGGCGATGGCGTCCTGAGGCCAGCCAAAGGGCGGCGCCTTGAGGGTGGCCAGCACGTCCCCGCCCCTCTTCCCCGCTCCCACAGCCCGAAGGACCTCCTGGGCCACTGGATGCTCCTCAGTCGGCCGGTCCCAGCCGACAATGGCAAACGGTTGATCGGACCCGTCCCGGGCCCGGCGCAGGGCCACCTCCCAGGAGCCGTGGTCCCCCTCCGCGAACCGAGGATAGAGGCGGTCCAGCGATGCGGTCGCCGCTCTCCTGATCTTGTCTAGCAGGTCTTCCCCGAAGACCTCCGCGCCGCCCCCCTGGTAAACGGTCGCCGAGCGGACGATTTCTTGCACGACGGCATCGCAGGCCTGCCGGGCCACGTGAAGCCGAGTCTCCATGCTGGAACGCGCTTCCTGGCCCTCCGGGCTGCCGGGAAGACCACGGAGCTCAAGAACCTGGCGGGCCGCCTCGGTCTCAACGATGAGGCCCTCGAGACGATCAGCATCCCTGCGGGGCAAGAAAACGAAGATGGTCGGATCGCCGGCGCCGGCCCGACGCGCGTCCGCCTCCACGTCGCTCCTGGAGGCGCCCCAGCCGTCTCGGAGCCAGACGGTTACCGCGCCCTCGCTGCCGGCCGACCTATCCAGGCCCATGTGCAGGGTGAGACTTCGGCGGACCTTGGCCGCCCCCTGGGTCAGCGTGATCCGGCCCAACAGGCCCTGGATCGCCGCGCCAAAGAGCTGATCCCGCCGGGCGGCGATCTGCGCTGGCTGCTGGCGAAGCGCCGTCTTGTGCTCGCGAAAATCGCGCTCCCACTCCGCGCCCTCGGTGGTTTGAAGGCGGTATTCGTCACCCACCGCCATCAGCACGCCTTCTTCGGCGAGCTGTTCCAGAGCTTCGGCCACGTCTTTGCGGAAGGGGCCCGAGTCGCGGGTGATATCGCCCACCAATAGGTCCGCCAGGACGGAGGGGGTGGCGCGGAGGCCCAGGTCCCGGGGCTCCTGTTTCGGGAGCTTTCCGATGAGAAAGACGAGGCCGCACAGGTTCCGCCGCAGTCGGCCCTTTTCAGTCCCGTCGTCGAGCTTCTGGATGCGCGTGTGGATCTCGTTGAGCAGCACACCGGTGTTGACCAGGCTGGGTGCCAGCGCAGTGAAGAGGTCGCTCGCCGGTATGGCGGCGCCGAGGTTCTCTTCCGCGATTTCCACGAGGGAGTCGTAGATGATCCGAAGCTGGGAGCGGAGCTGGCTCTGGGTTCCGGCGGCATCGACCGCCTGGAAGCACGCCTCCCAGAATCTGCGACGCGTGGGCAGGAGCGGATAGTCAGCGACGCGCGTGTTCCGATCCTCGCGGCGGAGACCGAGACGCGTGCCGTGCAGGTGACGGTCGATCTCGCCCGCGTGGGTGTCGAAGAGGTTGTCGATCTCGGGCACCGCGCTCGGCTTCTTGCGGAGCAGCACCTTGCGGGTGACAGCCTCCACGTCGGCATCGGTCAGCTCGATGGCGATCGCGAAGCGGTCGCGGAGCCACCCGAGAGCCGTCGTCCCAGCGGACAGGGCCGACTGACCCGCCGCCACCAACATGATCCGGCTGTCAAACTGCGTCTGGACGGCCTCAGCGATCTCGGTGATGGCAGCGGCACGGTCCGTGGATTCGAAGATGTACTGCTGCACTTCGTCCAGGACGAGCAGGGTCAGGGGAAGCCCGCCATCCGTCACGAGCGCCTGGCGCGCCGCGTGGACGAACTCATGCGTGGTGATGTCTGCGGTCGGCTGGGGAAACTGCTGGATCAGGAGCTTCCGGAAAGCCCCGGCGTCTGCGGCAAGGCCGGGCAGCGCATCGAGGACCGCCTGTGCCAGGGAGCGACTGACGTAGAGATTGCCGAGCTCGTACTGCCAGTCGCGGCCTTGCTCCTCGAGGCAGCCGCGAACCTGGTCGAGCACGCCTTTCTCCCGCAGCCAGAAACAGAACCTGGCTTGGGGATACGCCGTCGGCCAGCCGCCCGCGCGCAGGATGAGGGAAAGGACGGTCCTGCGCACGTGCTCGTTACCGCCCAGCAGCGTGCCGGCCGCAGCGACCCGGGGCACGCCGAGGCGAGTGGCATGGGCGTCAAGCTCCCTGAGGTGGGCTCGCACGTCCGGAGGCAGCTCGGCCACCAGGGAGCGGGCGGTGGCGCCGTCGGCGAACTGCGTATCCCGCCAGAGGTGAGCCAGCATCTTCAACAGGTGGGACTTGCCGCTTCCGAAGAACCCGCTGACCCAGACCGCCTCCTGGCGGGAGCCATCCAGATGGGAAAGGTAGCGATCCAGGATCGTGTCCAGCGCGCGTCCGAACTGACCGTCGCAGACGAATGTCTCGAGCTCCGCCCGCAGCTCCGCGCGCGTGTTGTCGTCGTCCTGATCCGTGATTCGAGCCTGGCCGTTGTTGGCAAGGGCGAAGTTTCTCGGATCGCGGTCGAGGGTCTCGTGTATCTTCATGGCATCCAGTCCTTGTCATCAAGCGTGATCGCCTGGGCGAGGTAGCTCCAGCCGTCACGTGCGTCCAGAAGCCGATAGTTGTTGCCGTCCTTGGTGCCGGGGAAGAGGACCAGGAGACGTCCTCGAATCGCCTGCTCCACCGACCGGATGAGCTCCGAAACCCTCAGGAAGCCGTACAGGGAAGCCGCCCCCAGAATTGCGACCACGGTGTCTTCGTCGGCGGTCCCGAGCCCGGCCTCAAGTTGCCGGGCCGCCCACCGTTTGAATTCTCCCTCCAGCTTCATGTCCAGCAGATCCGGCTCTTCGAAATAGGCCTCGCGGTACTCGTCCTGAGCCAGCCACTCCGCAAACCATCGGGTGCAGTCGATGAGCTGCCAACTGTGGCCCGCGCGTCGGGTTGCCTGCTCGAGCTCCCCGAGTTTCGCCCGTAGGGAACGCTCGAGCTCCTTGTCATAGACCAGCATGACCACGCGTTGCGCCCCGGGGAGATTCGCCGGCCACGGGGCCGAAATGTGGCGTTCGTAGGTAGCGGCGAGCCTCTCGATCTTCCCCAACTCACTCCCCCCTCACCAAAGGATCCACCGGTCGAACGTCGATCTCCACGACCGCGCCGCCGATGCGGGCGTTGAGGAGCCCCAGCCGCCGCGCGTTGAGCACCAGAGGGATCAACGCCTCTCCTGAAAGATCGAGCACCGACGTCCAAAAAGAGCTGAGCAGCCCAGCCCCCGCTCGGCCCTCGAGGCTTCCCAGCCAGAGCGCCATGGCTAGGGCCCCGACGCCGGGCCGCACCCGACGACGGATCTTGCGCACTCTCCCCTGGAGATGGCCAGACTGGGTCCAGGAGCTGGCGGTGTTGCGAGCCACCTTGTCGAGGACGGCGTCGTTGAGCCGGTCGCCAACGGCCTCCCGTATGGTCTCCTTGTAAGAAGTTCGAACCAACTCGGCACCCTCGGACAGCAGGAGCACGCCGTTTGCCGTGGAGCGCAGCAACGGGTCCCTCGCCAGCGCCACGAGCATGGCCAGGAGGGGACGGCTCTCGGGATCAAAGCTCCACAGGGAGCGCAGCACGCGGAAGAGCGGCAGGGCGGGGTCGAGCCCGTAAAGCTCACCCAGACGCTGGTTGGTCAGTCGGCGCGTGGCCAGGGTCTGCTTGCCGAGGATGTTGTCATCGACGATGGCCGCGGCGTAAGCTTTGCGGTCGGCCTCTTGAGGCAGGGCGTCAAGAAGCTCACGGAGCTCGGCCAGCATGATGGTACGGCTCGTGTGGGTACCGCGGTCGCCGAAACGAAAACCAGCGTGCGCCAACACCTTCTCGGGCACGGAAAGATTGGCAGTGAAATGCATCACAACTCATTATCTCATGGGCAACGGGTGCACGTCAAGAAGACACCAAACCCGCCGGCAAGTTTGCCGGCGAGCCCAGAACGGGAACTTGGCAGGCCCCCCACCCACGCCTGTACTCACTCTCCCCGAATGACCGGGGCCTGACGCGGGGTGGAGCAGTCCGGTAGC
>CAZXXL010000147.1:0-7528 GCA_964644635.1 uncultured Thermoanaerobaculia bacterium
GAATGCTCTCCTTGCCGCGGCTGAACTCGCCGGAAGCCATGTAGCCCTTCATGATATTGACGCCGTCCTTCTGGTCGAAGGAGATGCCAGAAACCTCGTCAAAACACACCACATCGTACTGGCAGACGAGCCCCCGCTGGCCATTGGCCATGTTCACGAACATCTTGGCCACGGTGGCTTTTCCGCCGGAGAGCAAGTGCGAGTACGGGGAGACCTGTTGATAAATGTGGCTCTTGCCCGTGCCGCGGGGCCCCAGCTCCACCAAGTTGTAGTTCCGCTCCACGAAGGGAACCATCCGGAGCAGGGCCACACGCTGCGCCTTCTCGTCGAGCGCCTCGGGTTCCAGGCCGATGGAGCGGATCAAGAACCGTCGCCATTCGTCGGTGGTGAAATTGTGGCGCCCCTTCGCGAGGACGTCGAGCACGTCGGGCCGGGACATCTGGATGGGCCGCAGGTGGGCGATGCGGAAGGGGCGGCCGTTCTTCTCCTGGGCCGCCAGGGCGTCATACTCCAGCGTTACCTCGGCGTAGAAGCCGCCGGTCAGCATCCGCTCGTTTTCGCGCACCAGCCGGTCGGGAATGGCCACGTCGGTGAGGTTGAGGCTGGGCAGCTCGGCCACGTAACAGTCGTTCTTGGCGTCCAGCCGGGCTTTCACGATGTCGATGAGCTTCTTCGAGCCCTGCTCCCTGGCCTGGGACTTGAAGAGCTCCTGGTCGCTGGTGCGAACGGTGCGCCCTTTCAGCTGCTGTTCGACGATCTCCAGCCCCTCCTCGATCTCGCGGTCGTCCACGCTGGCGCAGTAGCGCCCGAGGAGGAATTCGACAACATAGGTGGGAACGGGGTACTGCCGGGCGTAGCGCCGGACCAGGTCCTTGCGGACCAGGTATCCCGGAAACGCTTCTGCAGCCACACTATCCAAACGGTCTTTCTCCACCTTCACCTTCATGAATCCTCTCCAACCTTGGTCCTTCGTTGGGCCAGAACCCGCCCGCTCTCATCGAGGAGCACGAGAAGCAATGGCCTGTCCTCGTAGCTGTCGTCCTTGACCACGAGGCTGACGGTGCCGTCTTCGGCGACCGACCTCGGTCTGAGCGTCACCGACGGCGCCTCCCGTTCGTCGTCATTCTCTGCTCGCTCCAGGCGAAGGTCCGCCATTACGGGGCCGCCGCTGCTTGACACCTCCACGAAGCAGCGGAAGCCCCTCCACGTGACCGATGTGATCGTGGCTGTGGTTTTCCCGACTCGGGACCGTTCCACAAGCAGGTCCGGGATAAGGCACTCCTGAAGGCTCACGCCTCCGTGGGCGTACTCCTCCCGCTTGTTGAAACAGGCGATTCCCGGTGGCGCCGCGAAGTGCTCGCCGCCGTTCCAGAACCACGGAAAGCGCGGCGTCTCCGCGACGCTCTCGCCGGCCAGCACCGCACAGCGCGCCCAGCGGGTGGCGGTCAGGTGTTTGGGAAGATCGACCTTCGGCAAACCACCCGGCAGCAGGAGCCACCCATGGTCTGTCACTACGCGCACCCGCACCCATCCGGCCTCGAGCAACTGAAGAATCTCCTCGGCCAGCCGCTCCACCTCGTCGCCGAGCTGTCGCGCCAGACGGGCCCCCATCTTGTGGCCCAGGGAGTCGATCTCGCCGGTCTCCAGCCAACCCCTGGCGCGATCCGAATGGGGCACGCATGAGGCGCCATTCCCCAAGATCTGGTACCCCCGGTTTTCCAGCGCCGCACGGAGCTCTCGCACCACCGCAGGTTTCCCGCTCCCCCGGAATACGGGAGCAAGGTCCTCCCCCAGAGCGTCCCCGCCGAGCTCGTCGGCCACGGGCGCCACGGCAGGCTTGGCCGTGGCGGTTACGGTGGGAAGCGCGGACCAGCGGTGGCCGAGGGTAACGCTGGCGTCCCTGTTCTCAAGCAGCTCCGCCAACCGAACCGCCACGTCGAAGCGCAGCCCATCGGCAAACAGCAGGCATTCCAGGTGATCCGCCTCGACAAGCGCCGCCCCTTCCGCCGTGGGTAGCGGGTTCTTTTCCACGGCGTCCTGAAAAGAGCGCGCAGTCTGGTCGAGCCACGGCTCCAAGAGCGCGCGCACGACGCCCGCGATCAAGGGCTGGTCGGCCGGCCCGGTCGTGGCCAACGCCTCCCAGGCCGCGGCATCCGCCTGCCACCCGCGCTTGCTGTATTCCGCGGCCATATCGTCGGGGGTGGGCCCGCCCAGGCTCTTCGAGACCGCTTTCGCGAGACGGGCCAACGGCTCGAGCACCTGTGCCATGGGCGCGAGCCCAAGCTTGGCCCAGACCCACCCGCGGCGCTCGCCGTGCTCCTCTTCCAGCCTGAGAACCTCGTCGCACACCTCGGCATGGGGATGTCCGGCCATCTCCCCCAGCGCCGTTCGCACGGCCTCCTCGGCCGCATCGTTCAGGTCCGGCCAGCGTTCTCGGTCGAACAGGCCCACCTGCCCGGCCCGGCTCCTTCGCAAGAGATCGACCACCCCGGGATAGGCCGTCGGCGCTTCCTCGAAACGTTGCCAAACCTTCGCCCACGGGCCCTCCCCGCAAGCCATCCGCTCTCCGGCCACCACATCGGCGTCCCGCTCCGGGTCAAAGCCGAATTCCTCGCGACACCGACTGCAGAACGCTCCCCACCTGGCATCGCCCAGCCTTTGCCGTGTGGCCGTGGCATTCCCCATCCACAGCAGTAGGTCCCGGACCACGTCCTCCGCCAGCATCCGGTCGAAATCGTCGGCCTGGAGACGGCGGCCCCGGAGTTGACCCGACGCGCTGAGCATCAGCTCCGGAAGCGCTCTTGCCAGCGCCTCCTGGGTCGCCCGATCGCGGGCGATGTCCAGGCCCAGTGTCCGGGGTGACCCAAGGAACGCTCTCACGGTCCAGTCCGCTCCGTTGTGCTGGATCCAGACCGTCCCGCGAAACATCAGCTCCACCAGCGGTCGCGGGGCCGTGGGGCAGCCCTCCCCGGCCCGCAGCTGCTGTCGCCCCACACCAGGCAGGTAGACGATGGGCGCCCGATCCGGGGGCAGCTCCGGCTCCTTAAGCGCCCGATCCACCATGCAGCGGATCCACACCGCCGGCCCGGTCCGCCGCCCGGGATCGTACTCGCCCAGTACTACCAGCTCCGGCAGGCGCTCCAGGAGCAGCTCCACCAGCGGCCGCCATTCCCCCTGCGGATCCGTCCACAGGATCGCCGCCGGCCGCACCTGCCCGTCCAGGGCCACGTCCTTCGCCCGTAGCGCTTCGACCAGATGGTCAAGGGGGGTTGCGGGGTTTGGCTTTTTCGACCCCTGCCTCATTGGACACTCCACCAATACCGACACAGCGGAAGCGGCGTCTCGCCGCTTGCAACGGGGCGTCGAACGCGGTGGGGCGCCGCGTCTCCCTGACCGTCGACGGCCACATCCTTCCCGCGTAGGGCGTCGACGAGGTGATCGAGGAGGACAGACACCCCGGGAAGAGCGGGTGACGTCCCAACACCATTGAAGCGACTCAAAGCGATTCGTCGCGCCATATTCAACGCCAAATGAGGCATAATGTGCTCATGTGACTGGCGCGTAGTGTGTTATAAGATGCAAGAAATGCGCAATGGATGGTGTTGTTATGCTTCATTTTTCGCCCCCGGTGATCGCTGGGCCGGGAAGATACCTCGACCCCCGACGGCTCCCCGTCCTCCTCAGAAAGCCGAGCTCCACCAGGCGCCGAAGATCACGCAGCGCGACACTCCGGGAGACGCCAAAGAGCCGACGATAATCAGCGTTCTGGAGGAAATCTTGCGTCTTGAAGAACTCGCGAAGCGCTGGAAGACGTTTTTCAAGAAACAGAAGGGTTTCCTCAAGGTCTGACGCTATCCGATAAACCGCCCCCCTGCCCCGCGCAGCAGCTGAAGAGACAACTCCCTTCTCAACCATTTCGCGGATCTCCCGATAGGCATGATCCCGATCCAGCCCGTTCAGCGCGCGGTAATCCTCATTGGTGAAACCCTCTGGATGAGCGAGGAGGGCCCGCCTTTGTCGCATCCCGAGCGGAAGAGCGGTGACGAGGCTTCTCCACTCTGGAGTGGGCCCCGTAAAGATCGGTTCGTTGAATAGAATTACCGTGAACACCCCATTCTCCAGACGCAAGTCAGGAGGATGCAAGAAGCTCTCTTCCATTTCCTGAAAGATCCGAGGTACGCCCTCGCCTTCATCTCTCATGATTCCCATATCCGCGAGAACTCTGACGATCAGGGGATTCCTACTGGCATGGGTGGGCTGGCGACGCTTCAAAGCCTCCAGCGTAACTGGGGGAACGAGCTCTCCAGGGCTATGAACCTCCATCCGATCTTCGAAGAACCAGACCTCGATCTCCGTCGTTCGAATCTCGTAGTCTCGGTGAGCGATGGCGTTGACGATCGCCTCCTGCCATGCAAATTCCGGGTATTCGGGCGTTTCCTTGAAGAACAGACTGTGCAACTTCTCTGATCGCCTGATCTGGGCACGGGCTCTTCGGTGCGCCTCCTCGACGGCTACCACCAGCGGGCCCTCCACCCGGTCGAGCTGCGTTACGTTCCGGGCCCTTCCGTGTCGACGTTGTGTTCCGTCTACCCTGAAGAACCGAACACCTGCCCGAGGATGCCATCGGGCCAACCCTTGTCTCGCGAAGAGCAGGATGGCAGCGTTCGTGATGCGCCAATCGCCGCGGGACCTGTGAATAAGCCCATAACGTTCTAGCGCTTCCTCCGTCGGTCGGGCGGAGTAGATGCCTGCGTTCAGAAAACGTCGTGTCAAGTCCAGGTCAAGGTCATCAAGAGTTGCATCCGGATGAATCCTCTGTTCATAGCCAACTCTCCGATAGGCTTCCTTTCGTGCGTTAATGGCCTCCTGTGGCTCATGCACAACGGTGCTTCCAACGCGGTAGGGGAAGCCATCACCATCCACCATCACCGCCTCAGGAGCTGGGTCGACATCAACGACCAGAACCTCCTTGTCGTCGATGGTGATGCGACCCGTGCGGCAGCTTATCGGTGGCCGGAGCCGCGTTTCCGGAACCTGGAAGAAGCGCGCGACGGCGTCGTCCGGGTAGTTGTGTCCGCTCGGCGTGCCATCGTCGTCAACACCCAGCAAGAGAACGCCACCGTCCGCGTTTGCGAAGGCTGCTACATACTTGGCGATGGTGTCTCGGACCTGCCCCCTCTTGAGCGCCGTACGAGGCTTTTCTCTCCGATTCCACAGGGACTTGAACTCCAGGAACTGTCCCTCGCTGCGCTGTAAGAGCTTTCGCACCTCGGATTCGTCGTAGGGGGCAGCTCGTCGGGTCATTGGTCCTCCTTAATCTCACGCGCCGCTCTCTTGGCCGCGTTGGTGTAGTGGAGGTCGTTCCAGCGGTTGCCGTCGTAGGTTTCTCCGCCGGGGAAGTCGGTTCGATCGGTGACGGAGCCGCCGCCGGGGCAAGACCAGAACCAGGGGTAGTCTTCCTTGGGGCGGAGGGACTGGGGTTCCTTGCCGCGGTCCTTGGACCACTTGATGTTGGGCTTGAAGCGGAGGAGGCCGGCGCCCTTGCGGCCGCCCTGGGCAAGCTCGGCTTTCATGAAGGGGCGGATGTTGAGGCGGACGCCGTCGTCGATATCGGGGTCCCAGCCGATCGGCTGGTCGGCGAGGGGCTTCCAGCGGACGAAGAGGTCGTAGGGGGGCTCGCCTTCCAAGATGTGCTCGAGCTGGGCCTGGAGGTGGCGGGCGGCCAGCAGGCGGCCCTCGGCGCCCTCGTGGCCGGCGGCGGCCTCGGCCTCCTGGCGCTGAATCCAGTCGCCCAGGTAGCTGTACGTCAGGCTCTCCAGGGTGCGCCGGCCCTCGCCGTCGGGGCCGGCGAGCCGGTGGTAATTGACCAGCGCGTGGAAGCCGTCCCGGCGGCCGTCCCAGAGGTGCCAGACGAAGGGCCGGTGGTGGAAGAGCTTGCAGTGCTCCTCGAAGAAGCGGTCGCGCAGCCATTCCTCGAGCGACGCCGCCGGGCGGGTGTTGCGGGCCTCGGCCGCGGCGGCCAGGAGACGACGTTCCACCTCCGGCGACCACGCCTCGCCGAAGGCCGCCGCCAGCAGCCGGCGCAGCCGTGCCGCCGCCGGGGCCTCCCCGCGCACCGCCGGCAGGCAGACGATGCCGTCGGCGTCGGCGTGCTCGAGCAGCGCCTGGCAGCGCTCGACCCAGGCGCGGCTCGCCTCGTCGAGCTCCATCTCGTCATCGAGCTCCGCGGGCCAGCGGTAGCCGAGCAGGCGCGCCACGGCCACCTGGAGCACGTCGCCGGGGTTGGGCTCGCGGCAGATCAGCGAGGGGTGCCGCTCGGCCCCCACCGGGTCGGCGATCCCGAACGGCGACCGCTCCCCCGGCCCCGCCGCCACCATCCCCGCCGGATGCCCGTGGAACAGCCACTGGGTCGGATCGTTGGACTGGGGCGCGGGAAGGCCGTGAGGGTATTTCTCCGCGGCGACCTTCTGCCAGTGGGCGAGGTCGAAGGGGACTTTCTCGAATGAGCTTTCCGTTACGGACAGCGCCTGGTCGACCGCTCTCACTGTGTCTGCAAAACCTGGTTCCAGAACGAAAGCTCGGATTGCAGCGTGGTTCTCTGGAGATAGGGGAACCAAAGCGGCTAGAGTACAGTCAAAGGACGCCCCAATGTAATCACATCGAGGCAGTTGTGCTGTCACAGCTACGGCCACCCCACTTTTTCGCCAGGCATTATGACCGCACACTCTTGCTTTGTTGGACCGAGCCAGTAAACCTTTACCGTCCTCCCATCGGAGAACGCTGTGACAGCCGCTTATAGTACCTATCTTGGTTGGGGCCATCTGATAAAGGAACCAAATCTTACCGAATCTGTTCGATTCCCATATCCTATGAATGAAAAATGGGGCGTCCCCCGTGCCGATTCCTTGGTAGGCACGGCAATACTGGGCCAGCCGAGCAATATCGACCTGAGATTTAAGGTTGATGCCTGCATCCGGATTCTCCAACTGCTTCGCCTGGTCGACGAGCTTGACCTCGCCGGTGAGGAGCCCCTCGGCCTTCTCGCTTGCGGTGCGGGGCTCGGAGACGTCGAGGCCGGCCATGGCGTGGCCGCCGCCGGCCGAAGGGCTGGCGTGGGAGATCGCGAGCAGGATGGCCTTGACCACCTCGCCGCTCACGGTCTCGAACGCCCCCGGTCCCAATCTCGCCACCAGGTGCCAGGTCTCGTTTTTCAGGAGCTTCTCCCTCAGCTTGCGGTAGCTGGTCAGGAAGAGCCAGTTCTGGGGCAGCACGAGGCTGGTGGTCCCGCCGGTTGCGCAGGAGCCCAGGCAGCGCTCGAGAAACACGGTCGCCAGGTCGTTCTTGGCCTCGGGGTAGCGGCGCTCGCAGAGCTCGCGCAGGACGGTCCCCTGCTTGCCGCGGGTGAGGTACGGCACGTTCGTGATCACGAGCGCGTACCGCCCGGCCAGCAGCTCCGCGGCTCTGGCCATGCCCTGGGCGGCGACGGCGTGCTCGCGGGTCTCGTCGCCATCGGCCTCGGCTTCGAGGA
>CAZXXL010000148.1:0-7338 GCA_964644635.1 uncultured Thermoanaerobaculia bacterium
GCGAGGCGGAAGCCGGTCCGGGTCCGGGCGAGGTCGCAGATCACCAGCGCCCGGTCGGTGGCGCGCGCCAGGCGGCGGAGGGCGGCGGCCGCCGCCGGGTGGGGCAGGTGGTGAAGAAAGAGCGAGCAGGTCACCACGTCGTACCGTCCCGGGATGTCGTCCGAGGTGACGTCGAGCACGAAGCCGTCGAGCCGGACGCCCCGGCGTGCGGCCCGCTCCCGGGCCAGGCGGACGGCGTGCGGGTTGGCGTCGCAGACGGTGATCTCGAGCCCGATCCCGGCCCGCCGCGCCCACCTGGCGAGGGCGACGGGGACGTCACCGCCGCCGGCGGCGACGTCGAGCAGCCTCACCGGCCGCGGCGCGACGGCGCCCGCCACCTCGCGCAACGCCGCCCGGTAGGGCCGCGCCGCACCGCTCAGCCAGTTGAGGCGCGCGAGCCCGCCCAGGGCCGCCCGGTGGCGGCCGGGATGGAGGCCGGGCTGGTCCATCACCTCGGGGATGACGGTACGGGTCGACAGGGGGGGGATCGCGGTCGCCATGAGATCTCATCTCATTCAACCGCGGCGGCGGTCTCCCTGTTCCGGGATCGGCGAAGAACCACGCCCGCGGCGGCGGCGAGGAGGGCGGCGGCCGCCAGGGCGAGCCAGAGCGGCGCCCACGAGGGGGTCGCGTCACGGATGGCGCCGGCGGCGGCGGGACCGGCGATGGTGCCGAGGTTGGAGAACGCGGTGATGAAGCCGAAGGCGAAGCCGACCTGCCCGGGCTCCACGAGGCGCGCCGGGAGGGAGTAGGTGGCGGTGGGGATGGTGGCCGCGGCCAGGCCGACCAGGAGCATGGCGGCGAGCGGCGGTACGAGGCCGCCGGCCATGGCGGCCAGGACGGTGGCGAAGAAGAGCTGGCCGGCCACCAGCCAGCCGCCGGGATTGCCGAGCCGGTCGATCAGGTGGCCCACCACCGGGTTGAGGAGCAGGGAGACCCAGGTGATCGCGGTAACGACGAGCAGGCCGCGAGCTCCGCCGCCGGCCCACCCGGGAGCGAACGTGAAGACGGACGCGAAGGCCGCGAAGAAGAACATCCACGATGCGGCGAGGGCGAGGAGCGGCGGCGTCACCCGGCCCCGGAGAGAGCCCGGCGGCGGCACGGGGCGGGCGGTCTTCCCGGCCGCGGGAACGGCCGCCAGATGGAGGGGGATCGCCGCCAGAACGATCGCGGCCAGGATGCCGAGCTCGCCGCGCCACCCCGCGAGGCGGACGAGGCCCGGGTGAAGCGAGAAGATGGCGATCATGCTGGCGGGGTAGACGGCGTTGAAGACGCCCATGGCGAGCGAGAGCTCCCGGCCGGCGAAGGCGCGGCTGATGAGCCGGGCGAGGAGGAGGTTCATGACCAGTCCGCCGACGCCGAACAGGAAGCGCCCGGCGAGGAGGAGGCCGTAGCTGGAGGAGAGCGCGAACGCGGCCGCCCCCACCGCCATGATCGCGAGCCCGGTCGTGCCGGCGGCGCGCGGCGGCCAGCGGTCGATGGCGGCGCCGAGGGGGATCGACAGGAAGATCGCCGGGACCGCGATGGCGCCCATCAGGACGCCGACCTCAAGGTTGCTGAGGCCGAGGCGCTCCACGAGCTCCGGGACCAACGGCGGGATGGCGAAGAAGGTCAGCCCGACCGCGAAGAAGCTGACCACCGCGGAGGCCAGGATGAGCCAGCGGCGTCTCCCGTTCATGGCCGGTTCTTTGCGGCTACAATCACCGGGTGATTCTATCCGAGCCGGGGCCGCCGCGAACTTTCTGCGCGGGGATCCCGTAATCCCTGGTAGTGAATGCGACCGTGCGGACGGTCCGGAAACGAGGGAGGTCACCATGAACATCGAGTACCTGGCGCCCCTGAACCGCTCCTGGGACCGCTGCAAGGACATCCTCTTCCGGCCGTTCCGGATCCAGACCTGGCTGGCTCTGGGTTTCACGGCATGGGTCGCCGGGCTGATGCACGGCACCGGCACCGGCGGCGGGGGCTTCAACGTCCAGCTCAAACCGGGCCAGGTGCCGGGTCACGTCCTGCGGAGCATCGGTGAGGCCTACGCCCGGCTGGTGGCCGAGATCGCCCGGCATCCCGGGACCGTGGCCCTGGTCGGGGCCGGCGCCGTCTTGGCGCTCGCGTTGGCCCTCGTGTTCCTCTGGCTCAGCTCGCGCTTCAAGTTCATCTTCCTCGACAACGTGGTGACGGGCAGGGTAAAGATCAGCGAGCCGTGGCGGCGGCTCGGCGCCCTCGGGGATTCCCTCTTCCTGTGGCGCATCGGCTTCGCGGTGGCGGCGATCGTGGCCGCGCTTCTCCTCGTCCTGCTCACGGCCGGCCTGGGGGTGCTCGGAGCCGCCGGGATGCCGGGCTTCATCCATCGCGGCCTGCTGTTCGTCGTCGGCCTCGCCGCCCTCGTCATTGCTGCCGTCCTCCTCCTGGTCTTCGTCGCGGTCGTCGTGGAGAACTTCATCATCCCGATCATGTACCGGTTCAACCTCGGGGTCCTCGACGCCTGGCGGGCCTTCCTGCCCTGGTTCCGGAGCTACGCGGGGGCGTTCATCGTCTACGCGCTCTTCGTCGTCGCCCTCGCCGTCATGGTCGGGCTCGGCATCCTCGTGGTCGGCCTGATGACCTGCTGCATCGGCTGGATCATCGTCGCCCTGCCCTACGTCGGCACCGTGGTCCTGCTGCCCATGTGGGTCACCTACCGGCTCCTGGGGCCGGAGTTCCTGCACCAGCTCAGCCCCGAGCTCGCCCTGCTGCCGCCGGCGCCGGAGCCCCCGGACGGCGAAACGTCACCGGACGCGGTGGACGGCGACTGAACGACGCCGGGTCACTCGCGCTCGATGTCCGCGCCCAGGGCGCGCAGGCGCTCGGCCAGCGACTCGTAGCCGCGCTCGATCTGGTGGATGTTGTGGATGGTGCTCTCGCCCTCGGCGCACAGGGCCGCGATCACCAGGGCCATCCCGGCCCGGATGTCCGGGCTGGTGAGGCTCTGGCCGTAGAGCCTCGACGGCCCCACGACCACCGCCCGGTGGGGGTCGCAGAGGATGATCCTGGCCCCCATGGCGATCAGGCGGTCGACCCAGAAGAGGCGGCTTTCGAACATCTTCTCGTGGATGAGGATGGTCCCGCGGGCCTGGGTGGCGAGGACCACGGCGATGCTCGTGAGATCGGGCGGGAAGGCCGGCCACGGTCCGTCGTCGATCTTGGGGATGGCGCCGTGGAGGTCCTCGTGCACCTCCAGCTCCTGGCCGGCCGGGACCAGGATGTCCTCGCCGCGCTCCTCCCAAGCGATCCCCAGCCGGCCGAGGGCGACGCGCATGGCGTGGTGATCGGGGCCCGGCCTGGCGCCCCTGATGAGGAGCTCGCCCCCGGTGGCGGCCGCCAGGCCGATGAAGCTGCCGACCTCGATGTGGTCGGGACCCACGGCCACCCGCGTGCCGTGCAGCGTCTCCCGGCCCTCGACGCGGAGGACGTTGGTGCCGATGCCCTCGATCGATCCCCCCATGGCGTTGACCATGCGGCACAGCTCCTGGACATGGGGCTCGGAGGCGGCGTTGCGGATGACGGTGGCGCCGCGGGCCAGGGAGGCCGCCATGACCGCGTTCTCGGTCGCCATGACGCTCATCTCGTGGAGGAAGATGTCGGCGCCCTGAAGGCCGCGGGGGGCGGTGAGCCGGTAGTGATCGGGGAGGACCTCCACCTCGGCGCCGAGCTCGCGCAGGGCGTGGATGTGGGTGTCCAGGGGGCGCCTGCCGATGCGGTCGCCGCCCGGCCTCGGGAGCTCGGCCCGGCCGCCGCGGGCGAGCAGCGGCCCCGCCAACAGGAAGGAGGCGCGGATCTGCCGCGCGAGCCCGGCGGCGACCGTGGAGTGGGGCCGGGAGCCGGCCCGGATCGTCCACGAGCCGGGGCCGGCGGCCTCGACGGCCGAGCCGGCCTGGCGGAGCAGCTCGATCATCGTCGCGACGTCACGGATGCTCGGCACGTTGTCCAGGCGGACCGGCTCGGCGGTGAGGAGGGTCGCGGCCAGCATGGGCAGCGCGGCGTTCTTGTTGCCCTTGGGGACGATGGTGCCGGACAGGGGCCGTCCGCCGCGGATCCTGAAGACCCGTCCCTCCTCGGCCGGACCCTGCGGGCCGCTGTCCTTGGTGCGCGGTACCGACATGCACGCCCTCCTCGGGAGCAACATACCATCGCCCGCGGGCCACGCTACAATGCGCCGGTGTCCGCCCGCCTGATCCTGCACCCGCTGACCGGCGAAAAGAGGGCCGGCGCCCTGGCCCACGTGGTCGAGGAGCTCTACCACGACGGGAGGCGGGCGGTGGTCTGGGTCGAGGACGAGGGCCGCCGCCAGCTCCTCGACGATTACCTGTGGACCTTCCAGAAGCAGGCGTTCGTGCCCCACTGCCTGTGGCAGCCGGGCATGGAGACGCCGATGGAGCCGGTGGTCCTGCTGGGAGAGCCGGCGAACCCCATCGGCGCGGACGTTCTCGTGGTGGGGGACGAGGTCCCGCCCGTGGAGTGGGCGGCGACCTTCGCCGAGGTGCACGATTTCGTGCCGCCCGGCCCGGCCGGCGAGGAACGGACCGGGCGCTGGAAGGACGGCGGGCTGCTGGCCTGAAGGGAACCCCATGTCACTGCTCGGCAACATCGTCTGGCTGATTTTCGGCGGGTTTCTCGCCGGCCTCGGCTACATCCTGGGCGGGCTCCTGCTCTGCCTGACCATCGTCGGCATCCCCTTCGGGTTGCAGTCGATCCGGCTCGGCATGGCCACTTTCGCCCCCTTCGGCAAGACCGTCGCGGTGAGTGGGCGCGGGTACGGGCCCCTGAAGATCGTCTTCGACGTCCTCTGGATCCTGCTCTTCGGGTGGGAGATCGCGATCGCCCACCTCGTCCATGCCGGAATCCTCGCCATCACGATCATCGGGATCCCGTTCGCCCTCCAGCACATCAAGCTCATCCCGGTAGCCCTCTTCCCTTTCAGTCACGAGTTGCGGTAGGGTGTCGCCCGGGGTCCGGCCGGCGGTCCCGCCGATCCGCGCCCTTCCGGCTCTCGAAAGGCCGGCAACCCTCGATCCAACGCCCGCTGCGGAGGCCCGGATGAGAATCTTGCATGCACGATGGTGGCTCGCCCTGGCCGTGACGGGGTTCGCGGCCGTGGCCTTCGGCGCCGGCCCGGGGCACGTCGCAAGAACGTTCCCCGCCCGCGGGTTGACCGCGGTCACGGTGGACGTGGCCTTCCCCGACGTCACGGTAACGGCCGGCGCGGGTTCCGCGGTGCGGGTGACGGTGGACCTCGAGGCCGCGGGCTCGTCGAAGAAAGCCGCCAAGGTCGTTGGCCGCTACGAGACCGGGATGGCCGTCGAGGACGGCGTTCTCGGCATTCACCTCAAGCGCCGACACAGGAGGTGGTGGGGCCATGATCGCATCCGCGGGACCGTTCGCCTGGCCGTGCCCGCGGGGCTGAACGTCACGGTGCGGACGGACTCGGGGAGCTGCACCTTCCGCGGCGACTTCGGGAGGGCCTCCATCGATGTGCGGACGGACTCCGGCCGCGTGGCGTTCGTGGGGGCGGCCGGGCGGCTGGCGGTGAACAGCGCCACGGGCGGCGTCGCGCTCACCCTCGAGGGAGCCCCGGAGTCGGTCACCGCCGTGACGGCGTCGGCAGGCATCGAGATCCGGGGCCCGGCGGGCCGGTTGACGGTCCAGAGCTCCTCCGGCGCCGTCGTCGGCTCGGGCCTTTCGGGCCCCACGACCGTAACCACGGGCTCCGGCGCCGTCCGGCTGTCCTGGCGCTCGCTGGGCGGGGCGACGCCGGTGAAGGTCACCACCGACTCGGGGGACGTCGATCTCGTGTTCCCGGCCGGCTCTCGGCTGGCCGGCACCGTGAAGACGGCGGCGGGCGGCGTGCGGACCGACTTCCCGGGCAATTTCACCGACCGCGGCCGCACCTTCCTCCTCACGGCGGAGGACCCCGCGGCCAGCATCGATGTCGCCACGGGCTCCGGCAGCGTGACCATCGCGGCGGCCGAGCCCGGCCCCCGCGGCTGACCGCCGGCCGCGAACTTTTTCCCCGCCGATTCGTTGAACCGGATGATGTATCTGCACGACCCGCACCCGTGTGCCCGAAAGGACGCGCGTCCCGGGCGGGGGCGGGAAGGGGAGGAGGAGACATCATGCAGGTAAGACGATGGGTGGCAGTCGCGGCGGCTCTTCTCGGGTTGGCGGTGCTTCCGGCGTCGACGGCCGCCGGGGCAACGGCTCATTTCCAGAAGAGCTTCCCGGCCCGCGGCATCTCCGCGGTGCGGGTCGACGTGTCCTTCCACGACGTGAAGGTCGTCGTCCAGGACACGCCGGAGGTCACGGTCACGGTCGACCTGGAGACGAGCGGATCGGGCCCCAAGGCGGAGAAGCTGCTGGCGCGGTACACGCCGACCTTCGAGCTCGAGGATGGGCGGGTGGTGGTCCGCTCGCGGCGTCGGCACACCGGCTGGAAGCTCGGCCATCGATCGGTCAGGGGACGGGTGCGCGTGGTGCTGCCTCCCGGTCGCGACGTCGACCTGGCCACGTCCTCGGGGGACTGCAGCGTCGAGGGGAACCTGGGCGCGGGATCGATCGCGGCCGACACGTCTTCCGGCGACGTGGAGGTTGCGGGTAGCGCCCGGCGGATCTCGGCGGCGACCTCGTCGGGAGACGTCCGGTGCGACCTCGTCGGGGCGCCCGCCACGATCAAGGCGAGCACGTCCTCGGGAGATGTGGCCGTCAGCGGCCGGGCGGAAAAGATCGCCGTCGACACTGCGTCCGGGGATGTCGAGCTCGCGCTCGATGATCCCGCCCAGAGCGTCGACGTCGACACCGCGTCCGGCGACGTCGCTTTCCGGGGCGGGGCGGCGCGGTTCACCGCCGGCACCGCGTCCGGCGACGTCCGGGCGTCCGGGCTGACGGGGAGCGCCAGGGTGGAGACCACCTCGGGAGACGTGAGCCTGTCCTGGGCCGCCGCCGCCGCAGGGACCGACATCAAGGTCGACACCACCTCCGGCGAGGTGCGTCTCGAGCTCCCCCGGACGGCGACGGTGCAGGGCCGGGTGATCACGACCTCGGGCGGTATCCGGTCCGATTTCGCGGGCCGGACCGGGAATCGTGGCCACCTCCTGGTCATCGACGCGGCGGACGCCGCGGTGCACTTCGACATTGACACCACCTCGGGAGGGGTCACCCTGATCAGGCGCTGACCCGGCGCGGGACGGTTGGTGGGGAGCGGCCTTCTCCGAGGCGGTGTCCGATCGTGAGGGGATTGCCGCGTCGGATTCCTGCGGAATCCTCCTC
>CAZXXL010000149.1:0-7296 GCA_964644635.1 uncultured Thermoanaerobaculia bacterium
TGATGTAGTACTGGTCGTGGTTGGCCCAGTAGAGCTTGACCTCCTCGCCCTCGTAGGGGATGGCGTACACGCCGGGCTTGTAGACGCGCTTCGAGAGGAAATCGCCTTCGGAGTAGTAGCGCCGGAAGAAGGTGTACAGGTGGTCGTAGACCTCGGCCTCGAGGGCGTCCAGGTCCACGGCGTCGCTGGCGAGCCTGGCACGCAGATCCTTGACCTTCTGCGTCGTCTCCGGATCGACGCCCAGCCCCTGCGCCTGCTCGATCGCCATCGCAAGCTCGCCTTCGATCTCGGCCTTGGCCGCGGGCTGGTACTGGGCGAAAGCCTGCTTCACCTGCGGCAAGAGGTCATGCTCCAGGAACTGCGAGACTTCCGCACTTTTGGCGTGCATGACGCGGTAGAAGCCGAAATCCAGGTCGGGCTGGTCGAGCTGGAATAGCTCCTTGAGCAGGTTTTTGAGCTTCTCGTATCTCTGGCTCATCCTGTGGTCCTTCCTCGTCTGGCGCGATGCCGGCAACTCTTCATACCACGGCCCAGCGGATCGTGAAGAGCGTGTCGGTCGTGGTCTTCTGCGCGAGACGTTCTTCCAGCTCGTCGATGAGGCGGTCGCGCTTCTCCATGATCTCGTCCTCAACGCGAAAGATCTCCTGCCGCTGCCGGCGCTGCTTTCGTTCGAGCTGGCGCATCTTCTCCTGGATGTCCCGTTGCTCCTGGAGTGTCTCCGCCTGCCGGGCCAGGCGTCTCAGCGCCTTGATCTGCTCTTTGGTGTCCTTGAGGGCCTTTTCGGCGGCGAGCACCATGTCGTCGGCCCACTGCTCGAGCTTCTCCCGGGCTGCGTGAAAATGCTTGCTGTTCTGTTCGAGGGACCGGCTCACGGTTGCCTGGGCGTGGCGCTCGGCCTCAGCGGTGAGGCGCGCCGTGACCGGTCCGGGCGGCACGCCCGTGCCGATCACGCGACCGCCGCACAGGAACAGTTTCTCCATCGTCTCCTGGTCGAGGGGCGCGCCATCGTCGGTGAAGCCCGAGAAGAGCAGGTACTCCTCGCGCTCGTAACTCTGCACCGTCAGGCGGTTCAGGGTGAGATAGCCGCGTCGTCTCCGCAGGGCCTCAACGAGGGAGACCCGGGTGGGATGGTTCGTGACGTCGAAGTGGATCTCGGCCGCGGGGGTTTCCGCCGCCTTCGCCCAATCCAGAACCCACTCGCCGAGCGGATGCGAGAGGCGGTAGAGAAAGCCGGCGGGTGGATCCGCGCCCGGAGACTCCTCGTGGGGTTGAGATTTCGAAATGAGGTGGTAGCGGCCGCGCGGGATGTCGGCCCTCGGCGGCTGGTCGAGATCAAAGGCGAGAGCCATCTCGTCGAAGCGTGCCCGGGCGTCAAGAACATAACGCGTCAGGGCCCAGAAGCGCCGGCCCACGCGGTCGAGCTGGGCCCGGGCGTCTGCCAGCCGCAGCCGCAACCGCTCGTGGACGTCCTCGTCAAAGTACTCGAAGAGCGCGCGCCGGGTGTCGTCGAGGCGGGAACGGATCTGCTCGTCCATTTGAGCCTGCAAGGCCGCGAAGGCGGCGTCGATCTCCTCCGGGGTCCGGCACTCCTGATAGATGGCCAGGATGCGCTTTTCGAAGTCCACGCCGGATTCGATGCTGCCCAGGACGTCGTTCGACGCACCGAAGACGCCGCTGAACAGTTTGAATTTCTGGCTCAGAAGCTCGAGGACGCGCCGGTCCGCCGCATTCCGTTTGTTCAGGAAGTTGATCACGACGACGTCGTGCTTCTGGCCGTAGCGGTGGCACCGGCCGATGCGCTGCTCGATCCGCTGGGGGTTCCAGGGGAGGTCATAGTTGACAACGAACGAGCAGAACTGGAGGTTCACGCCCTCCGCAGCCGCTTCCGTGGCCAAGAGAATCGTGCCGTGGTCGCGGAAGTGCTCGATGAGCGCCGTGCGAACGTCCACGGCCCGCGAGCCGGAAACTCGGCCCCCGTCGCGGTTGCGCCTGACCCACGCCTCGTAAATGGCGGTGGTGTCGGGGCCGCTGTTGGAGCCGTTGAAGACCACGACCTGTCCGTGATAGCCGTGCGCCTCGAGGAAATTCTTCAGGTAGTCCTGGGTCCGGCGGGACTCGGTGAACACCACCGCCTTGCGCCCAGCGCCGATCGCCGCGATCTGCTCGAAGCCGATTTGCAAAGCCCTCAGGAGTGCCTGAGCTTTGGTGTCGGTTCCAATGCGGCGCGCTTGATTGGCCAACCGCCGCAACTCTTCGATCTCCTCTCGAAGCTTGCGGTGATCGAGAGCCGGGAAAATCGTCGGTTCGGCATCGGCTTCGCCGTTCTCGCCCAGAATCTCATCCAGGATGTCGCTCTCCAGCTCTTCTTCGTCCACGAGCCGCTCCGCGAAGGCTGGGTCGCTCTCCGCGCGCTCGTCGCACATCGACTCGAGACGCTCCCGGAGGATGTCCAGCGTGGCTGCGATGGCAGGGGACGATGAGGCGAGCAGCTTGCGCAGTATCAGCGCCGTGAGGTGCCGCTGTCGCCGCGGGAGGGAGTAGCTGTCCTCGCGACGGAGAAAGGTCGAAACGTCCTCATAGAGTGCGTGTTCGGCGTCGGTCGGCCGGAACGGGACAGTAATGGCCCTTCGCTCCGTGAAGCGGATGTACTCCGTCACCTGGTTCCGGAGCGTTCGCTTGCAGAACGGGGCCAGCCGAGCACGCAGGGCGCCGATGTCGCTTCCGGCGCTGGCGTACTGCGCTCGAAAGGCGGTGACGTCGCCGAAAAGATTCTCGTCAATCAGCGTCGAGAGCCCGTACAGCTCCAGGAGTGAGTTCTGGAGCGGTGTCGCGGTGAGCAGCAGTTTTCGGCAACCTTGGGTTGCCCAGCGGATTCCCTGCCCGATCTTGTTGCTCGGCCGGTAGGCGTTGCGCAGCTTGTGGGCCTCGTCGATGACGACGAGGTCCCAATTGACGGAACGGAGTTCTTCGCGAATCCGGTTTGCATAGTGCAGGGAGATAATGAGGACAGCGCCAGCATGCACCGGGTCGCGGGCTTCGCGCCGGGCCTGACGGTATGCCCTTGCGTCAAGAACCACGGCCGGCAGGTGGAACTTCTCCTCGAGCTCCAGCGCCCACTGCTTGCGGATGGACGCGGGGCAGATGACCAGCAGGCGCCGCCGCCGTTCCGCCCAGTACTGGCACAGCACGATGCCCGCCTCGATCGTCTTTCCCAAGCCGACTTCGTCAGCGAGTATAACCCCCTGCGATAGCGGGGATTGCAAGGCGAAAAGTGCAGCCTCTATTTGGTGAGGGTTCAAGTCGACCGCGGCGTCGAAAAGCGACATCGAAAGGCGGTCAGGATCGCCGGCGGCGGCGCGACGCGTGAGATCGTACGCGTAGTACTTGGCGTGATGCGGTGTCAGATTGCTCCTCATCTGTGAATCAACGTATCCTGCGACAACCTAGGCACCGCCCCTCCCGGGCCGGGTTCGAAGGCGTCTGTATTGACCTCCCGCTCCCAGATGACGCTGAGGCCCTCACCCAGGCGGTCGTCGTCGAGGCACTCGAGATCCACGCGGGTGGCCCGGGCGCCGCTCTGCTCGTCCTCGAAGGGGGTGACGTCCTTGACGAGCCACAGGCGGTTCCGTAACCTGGCGAGTTGGCCTTGCTCCGGAGGTGTTCCGCTTATGGGCTGCACAGCGGTCATGAAAGCCATTGTAGCCCTCCCCTCTCCGGCCCAGGTGCAATGCAGAGCCCTCAGCCACAGCTTGAGGCCCCAAGCGGCCCAGTACGGGCCGGGGGCAGGCTTGGGCAACCGCAAGCGCCACCGGATGGGCAGGCCGAAAAAAGAAGCCGCCCAGTGAGGCGGTGTAAGTCATTGAAATTATAGACAATGGAGCCAACGCGCGGATTCGAACCGCGGACCTGCTGATTACGAATCAGCTGCTCTGCCAGCTGAGCTACGTTGGCGCGGGGCGGAATTTAGCATCGAAGGCGGTCCGGCGCAAGGGGGGCCGGCGGCGGGGCGGAGGGTGATGCGGACGATGTCGGCGGGGGCGAGCAGGCGCATGGGCGGTCCCCAGCGGCCGGCGCCGCGGCTGACGACCTGGGTCATGGCGCCGACGCGGAAGACGCCGGCCAGGTGGGGGTAGAAGCGCCTGACGAGGAGGTGGAAGGGCCAGATCTGGCCGCCGTGGGTGTGGCCGTCGAGCATGAGGTCCACGCCTGCGGCGGCGGCCTCGGCCTCGCGCTCGGGGGCGTGCTGGAGGAGGACGACGGTCCACCCGGCGGGGATGCCTTCCAGGGCGCGGCCGAGATCGGCGCCCGGGCGGCCGGTCTGGCGCGCGCCGCCGTCGTCCGGCACGCCGGCCACGGCCAGGCCCGGCGCCGCCTCGACCCAGCGGTTGTGGAGCACCTCGAAGCCCGCGGCCTCCATGGCCCCGGTGCACTGGGCCACGCCGGCGTAGTACTCGTGGTTGCCGGTGACGGCGAGGACGCGGCGGCGGGCGGACAGGCGGCGGAGGGCGGGCAGCAGGCGCCGGGCGGAGGCGGTCTCGTTGTCGAAGAGGTCGCCGGTGATGACCAGGAGGTCGGGCGCCAGGGCATCCACCCGGGCGGCGATGTCCTCGAGGAAGCGCTCGCCGAGCAGGGAGCCGATGTGGAGGTCGGAAAGCTGGACGATGGTGAAGCCGTCGAGGGCGGGATCGAGGCCGGGCGCGGGCACGGCGACCTCGACCAGGCGCGGCGGCCGGTGGCCTCCGGCGAGGGCGGCAGCGGCAGCCGCGAGGGCGCAGGCCACGGCGGCGGTGCGGACGGTTCCGGTCCACGGCTGGCCGAGGAGGCCGCCGGCGGTGAGCACCTCGGCGGCCAGCAGGCCCGCGGCTAGGAGGAAGACGGTCCCGATCCAGGCGGCGCCGGCCCACTCCACCGGCCGGCCGACGCCGGTCAGCCCCCGCCGCCAGAGCAGGCGGCCGGCGGGATAGGCGACAAACCCGGCGATCAGGATCGCGCGGACGAGGGTCCGGAGGGCGGGAACGGCGGCCGGGAGGAGGCCGAGGAGCCGCCAGCCGACGTAGAGGTGGGCCCCGAGCCAGATGGCCAGGACGGTGGTGAGGAAGAGGGCGATGCGCGCGGTCACGGACACGGCCGGCTACCTGCCGTAGGTGTCGACGAGGCCGGCGAGACGGTCGCGGATGCCGTCCGAGAGCATCCACGGCACGAGCCGGAAGGTCCAGTTGCCGTCGCCCCGGCCCGGGGTGTTCATGCGGCAGTCGGCGCCGAGCCCGGCCAGGTCCTGGTGCGGCACGACGGCGAGATCGGCGACGGTGGCCAGGGCGAGGCGGATCAGGTCCCAGTGGATCTCGTGGCCGTCGGTGGCCATGTAGCGGCGGGCGAAGTCGCGCTCGGCCTCGCCGGCGTCCTCCAGCCACCAGCCGACGGTGGTGTTGTTGTCGTGGGTGCCGGTGTAGACGACGGTGTCCCGGTGCAGGTTGTAGGGCAGGTACGCCGAGCGCGGCTCGGGGGTGAAGGCGAAGTGGAGGACAGCCATGCCGGGCAGGCCGAGCTCCCGGCGCAGCGCGACGACGTCCTCGGTGATCACGCCCAGGTCCTCGGCCACCAGGGGGAGGCCGCCGAGGGCCTCCCCCACCGCGGCGAAGAAGGCGCGGCCCGGGCCCGGGACCCAGCGCCCGTTGACCGCGGTCTCCTCGTCGGCCGGGATCTCCCAGTGCGCCACGAAGCCGCGGAAGTGGTCGAGGCGAACGGCGTCACAGGCGGAAAGGGCGTGGCGGAGGCGGGCGATCCACCAGGCGTAGCCCTCCTCGGCGTGCCGCTCCCAGTCGTACAGCGGGTTGCCCCAGCGCTGGCCGGTGGCGGAGAAGTAGTCCGGCGGAACGCCGGCGACCACGGTCGGCCGTCCCGCCGCGTCCATCTGGAAGAGCTCACGGTGGGCCCAGACCTCGGCCGAGTCGCGGGCGACGAAGATCGGCACGTCGCCGAGCACAAAAACGCCGCGCTCGCGGGCGGCCCGCTGCAGGCGCCGCCACTGGCGGAAGAAGACGAGCTGGACGAAGCGCTCGAAGGCCGTCTCGCCGGCGTGGGCGGCCGCCCAGGCGGCCAGGGCCCGCGGGCGGTGCAGGCGCAGGTCCTCCGGCCACTCGTACCACGGCGCGCCGCCGAGGGAGCGCTTGATCGCCGCGAACAGCGCCCAGTCGTCGAGCCACCACGCGCACTCGCGCGCGAAGGCCTCGAGCTCGCCCTCGAGGCCGCTGCCGCCGGCCTCGAAGCGCTCCCACGCCCGCCGGAGCAGGGCGTCCTTGGCCGCCGCCACCGCCGGGTAGTCCACCCGCTCGGCGGGCAGGACCGGCGAGGCGTCAAGGTCGGACGGCTCGAGGAGGCCGTCCGCGACGAGGGCCTCGGGGCTGATCAGGAGCGGGTTGCCGGCGAAGGTCGAGAGGGCCGAGTACGGGGAGAAGCCCGGTCCCGGCGGGTTGAGCGGCAGGATCTGCCACCAGCGGACGCCCGCCGCCGCCAGCCAGTCGAGGTAGGCGACGGCGCCGGGACCGATGTCGCCGATACCGAAGCGGCCCGGCAGGCAGGTCGGGTGGAGCAGGATTCCGGCCGAACGGGTGAGCTTCACGGGTCCTCCAGCAGGCATCGTAGCAAGGGCGCCGTGAGACAGGGCAGCTTCGCTGCCCGGAACGGCGTCCCGAGCGAGGGGCCGCCAGGCCCGAGCGACGGGACCCCATCACGATTGGACACCGTGACCGAGCACTGGCCAGCGCGCTCCGCCCCCGCACTGTCATTGCGAGGCGCGAAGCGCCGAAGCAATCCCACCACGATTGGACACCCTCGGGGAGCACTGGCCAGCGCGCTCCAATGCTGTTAGGGATGGCCACGTCGCCCGGCTGCGCCGGGCTCCTCGCCATGACAAAAAGGGGAAGGCGCACCGCCCTCGTCTCCCTTCGGCGACGGCCAAGGGGTCCCCAAGAACGGTCCTGCGGCGGGTGGGAGTGGGCGCGGAAGGGGGCGCCGTGAGACAGGGCAGCTCCGCTGCCCGCTGTCGAACGGCGTCCCGAGCGAAGGCCCGCCAGGGCCGAAGCGAAGGGACCCCATCACGCCCGGAGCGCTCCCCAGAGCAGTGGGCAGCGCGCTCCGCCCATTGAAGGAGCCTGTTGCGAGGAGGGTTCCGCAGGAACCCGACGAAGCAAACCCACCACGATTGGAGCGCGCCAGGGAGCAGTGGGCAGCGCGCTCCGCCTCCGCATTGTCATTGCGAGGAGGCTTCCCCCAGGAAGCCGACGAAGCAATCCCCTC
>CAZXXL010000150.1:0-7289 GCA_964644635.1 uncultured Thermoanaerobaculia bacterium
AATTTCTTCATGCACCCAGTATATCAATGTCTGGTGCCTTGTGCACGCCTTAGTACGTCAATCACCGCACCTGGCACCTTTACCTGGCACCTTTACCTCTTTACCACTCTGAAGCGCTGGGGGCGCTCTCATCCTTCTCGCGGGGCGAGCTCGGTGCCGGTACACTGGCCCTGGAGGTTCGATGAGACGGCACAGGATTCGCGCGGCGGCGTTGACGGTGCTCACCCTGCTGGCGGTGGCGGCCGGGGCGGCGGACATCCGCCGGCTGAGGATTCTTTACACGAACGACATCCACGCACAGCTGGACCCGATTCGGGCCACCTGGCTTCCGGGATCCCCGAGGGTTGGTGGGATGGACGCGCTGGCAGGGCTTGCGCGGCGACTCGGCGCCGGCCACGACGACGTCCTGCTCGTGGACTCTGGGGACCTGCTCACGGGGCCCGCGGTGTCGACCTACACCCGTGGCGCGGCCCCGTTCGACCTGCTCGACGCCATGGGCTATGACGCCATGGCGATCGGCAACCACGAGTTCGATTATGGAATTGCGCGTCTCGAGGAATTGATGTGGGGCACACGGGTGCCGGTGCTCGCAGCCAACGTGTTCTGGCGAGACGACGGCAGGCGGTTCGCGAGACCGTGGGTGATCATCAGACGCGCGGGACTCCGGATCGCCATCGTCGGCGTGATCGGTGCCGACGCGGCCCAGGTTACGCTGCCGGAGCACGTCCGCGACCTGGAATTCCAGGAGCCGGCCGCGGTGCTGCGTTCGCTCGTACCCCATCTGCGGCGGGAGGCCGACCTGGTGGTGGTGCTGGCCCACCAGGGAAAGACGGGCCCCATGCAGCTCGACGCCGAGGCGCATCCCGAGCTGCAGCGCGACGTCGACGCGGATTTGAAACTTGCGGCGGCAGTGACGGGGATCGACGTGCTGGTGGGCGGGCACGCGCACCGCGGCCTTGATCCCCCCCTCGTGGAGCCGACCCACGGCACCATCGTGGTTCAGACCTACGGGCACACCACCACTCTCGGCGTTCTCGATCTTCGAGTGGATCCCGTCGCCCACCGCGTCCTCGGGTTCACCGGGCGGTTGCACCGGGTGTGGAGCGATCGCGAGACGCCGCCGCCGGAGGTGGCCCGGCGGGCTGCCCACTGGCGGGCCTCGGTGGCGCGGCTTGCCGGCCGCAAGGTGGCGGAGAGCTCGGCGCCGATCGTGCGCCGCTACACCGGTGCCTCGCCGCTCGGCAACCTGATCACCGAGCTGATGCGACGGGCAACGGGCGCCGACGTGGCGCTCTACAATGCCGGAGGCCTTCGGGCCGACCTTCCGGCGGGAGTGATCACCAGGGGGGACGTGACGTCCGTGCTGCCGTTCGACAACCGGCTGGTCGTCGTGCGTCTGAGAGGGTCATCCCTACGGGCGGCGCTGGAACGAGGGCTCGGCAACGAGCACGGGATGCTCCAACAATCGGGGATGACGGTGCGTTACGATCCCTCGGCTCGACCCGGGCGGCGGATCATTTCCGTGAGGGTGGGGCGGACGCCGCTCGACCCCGATCGCGCTTACACGGTGGCCACCATTGACTTCCTGATCCAGGGAGGGGACGGGTACACGTCTTTGACCCAGGGCAGGCTCGTCAGCCGGTCCAGCGAGCGGCTCGACGAGCTGGTCGCCCGGTGGCTCACCGAGGCGGGCCACCTCGCACCGGTCGAGGACGATCGCCTGGCCCCGGTGGACGGTGCTGGGGAGAAGCGCAGACCCTCGACCTCGGCGGTGCCAGGATCAGCATCTTAGCGATGTTGGGGCCGCCGGCCGGCGGCCGGATGAAGCCCATCGGACTTGTCAGCGGTGCTCCTGCATCTCCCTCGGCTTGGCTCGGTGCCTGCTCGGTGCCCGGCTTAGCGTCTTAGCGCTGTTGAGCCGGCAGGTGCGGACGGCGCGCGAACACCGGCACGGATTTCCCCCCTCTCCGTCTCGCGATGAAGCCTCCTCGCCGGGCGGGCCAGTGCGTATCGGGCCCCCACGTGGCGCGCCCCGAAGTCGTGCGGGATGGCCGCGTCGCGTGCCTCCGGCGCGCTCCCCTCGATGAGGAATGGGGGCGACGCTACCTGCGAGGTCCGGTGATTGGGCGTCCTCGGGAAGAGAACGACCCGAGAGAGCCGGGGATCCCGGGCGATGGCAGTTGGTACATGCCGTTCGCCCGACGAGCCTGAGCGTGGGGAACCGCCCGGCGCGTCGGTGTGAACGTCGGTTTCGACTTGACACCTGTCCTTACGATATGCATAATAACAGTAAGGAGATTGTCATGCCGAAATCGACCATTACGAGCAAGGGCCAGACGACGGTGCCGATGGAAATCCGGCGCAAGCTGGGGCTCGGCCCCGGAGACGTCCTGAACTGGGAGCTGGCGGACGGTGCGATCCGAGTCGTCCCCGGGGAACGGGGCTTCCTCCGCCTCCGTGGTGTGATTCGGGTGGGCGAGGGCTCCGCGGTGGACGATGTCCGGCGGGCCCGGAGCCGGCGTGGGAGGACGGGGCGGTGAGGCGCATTCTGATCGACACGAATGTTCTGGTCTCCTTTCTCACCGATCGGGATCGCAGGCAGCAGGAGCGGGCCGCGGAGTTGCTCGAATTGGCGGCCGACGGCAAGGTCGAGCTACTGGTCCATCAGGCCGTGGTCTTCGAGCTGGCCTACGTTCTGCTCAACCTGTACGGCAAGAAACCCGCGGAGGTGCGGCCGATCCTTGAAGGATTGGTAGCGCTCCCCGGTGTTGGCATGGTGGAGGAGCTCTCCTGGAGCGAGGTGCTCGGCCTCTGGCCCGAAGTGTTCCCCGATCTCGCCGATGCCGCGCTCGCGGCAGCCTGCAAGGGACTACGCTGCGACGGGATCGCCACGTTCGACAGGAGGTTCGTCCGCCGGATCAAGCGGGCCGGCCTGCAATCCGTCTGGTGACACGTCCCGGATGGCGACGACTCCAGATTCGGTCGGTGCCAGGCTTAGCGTTTTAGCATTGTTCAAGGTGCCCGGTGCCGTGATTGATGTTTCCCGAGCCGGTGCGTCTGTCGGCAGCGGTGCCTTCGGTAGCGACGCCCGTGGACGTGGTGCCAAAGGGGAGGGGACGGGGCCCAGCGGGAGGATGGGAGACAACCCCGTCGCCGACCGGGCGGGGATTCCAGGAGCCTACTCGAAGATGCCGAGCCGGCCATTGTTCGAGCCGGTGGTCGCGGAGTCTAGGTTGGCGAACCACGAAGGGACAAGAGTTACGTCAATCACCGGACCTGGCACCTTTGCCTTTGTTGGTTGATCCTCTCAGCCAGCGCTCCCGTTCGTGCTGTGGCACCACCAGCGACGGCGTTCCCCGGTGTTCGCGACGATGCCCGATGGATGACGCGGGTCAGCGGAGGCGCTCCCGAAGGCGGTCGTAGACCTCCCGGCGGTGGCCCACCGCGACGACAAGGATCTCCACCCGATCTTCGAGGACGCGGTAGACGATTCGCCAGTCTCCAGTTCTCCATGACCGTAACCCGCGGAGTGTCAGCTGCAGTGGCTTGCCACGGAGGGGATCTCCCATGAGCACCTCGATGGCGGCCCGGACCCGGACGCGGATCTGTGGATCGAGCCGACGGATCGCCCGGGCTGCCGACCGGGTGTAGCTAACCCTCCACGTCACGCCACAGCTCCTCGTGGCGGACGGTGTCGCCTCGTTCCGCCTCCTCGAGGCCGCGCTGGACTGCGGCGGCCATCTCCGGATCGGCCAGGATTTCGAGCGTCTCCATGAGGCCTTCGTACTCGTCCACGGAGATGAGCACGCCGGCCGGCCGCCCGGAACGGGTGATGACGATCTGCTCCCCGAGGCGCTCCACCTCGGTCAGCAACCGGGCCAGGTGGGTCTTGGCGTCCGACAAAGTCACGGTGGGCATCACATCCTCCAAACCAGAATATGGACCAGTATTCTGGTCATGTCAAGTGTGTCCGGCGGAGCCACATCGGCACCCACCGGTGCCGGTGGCAATCCGGCGCACGCTTGGGCTTGGACCCGGTGCCGAGCGGTGCCTGAGCGGTGCCTGGCTTAGCATCTTAACGTTGGTGCCCTGTATCTGTGCCGGGGGCATGTCTCGAACGTCGGGCTGAAATCGTGCCAGACACATGAATCTAGTGATTTGACGTGTTTAGGGAGGGTCTCCGATACCGAGGGCGAGGAGGGTATTTTTCGATGTATGCATCGGTGCCTCGCTTAACATCTTAGCGTTGTTGCGCTGGGCGGGTGCGGGTGGTGGTGAGCTGGTGTACTCCAGGGCTGTCAGGGATGGCCACGTCGCGCGCCCCCGGCGCGCTCCTCGCCATGACACCCAACGGGGACCGTGCCGCGCGCGGGCCCCTGCACAATGTGCAGGCTCCAGGGATCGACCCTCAGGCTTGGGCTGGGTTCCCCGCCCGGTGGGCGGCGATGGCTTCCAGGAACGGTGGACCGAAGTCGGCGGCCTTGCGCTCGCCGACGCCGTACACGCGGAGGAGGTCGGCCGGAGTGGCCGGCTTGAGCCGCGCCATGTCGCGCAGGGTGCGGTCGTGGAAGATCACGTAAGGTGGCACGTCGCGGCTTTCGGCGATTCGGCGCCTGAGCTCCCGCAGGCGGTCGAAGAGCTCCTGGTCCACCCCCTCCCACGAGGCATCGTCACGTGCGGGGCGGCGGGGGCCCTTCTTTCCGGTCCGTTTGGGAGGCGCCGGCTGCCGCCAGAGGGAGCACTCCCGCTGCCCGCGAAGCACCTCCCAGCCCTTCGCCGTCACTGAAAGGACCGGGAAACGCCCGCCGTCCTGGTGGAGCAGCCCGAGATCGATCAGCTGATCCAGGTGGCCGCGCAGCTCGGGCACGGACATCTCGGCGAGCAGGCCGTAGGTGGAAACCTTGTCGTGGCCCGCGGCGCGGATCTTCTCCGTTCTCGCGCCGCGGAGGACGCCGACGATGTGGGCGGCGCCCCAGCGCTGGCCGGTCCGCACCACGCAGGAAAGGATTTTCTGGGCGAGCACGGAGGCGTCTTCCACCGGCTCCAGCTCCCCCAGGCAGACGTCGCAGGCGGCGCACTGGCCGGGATGATCCTGGCCGAAATAGGTGGAGAGCGCCCGGTGACGGCAGCGGACCTGGGCCGCGTATCGCCACATGTGGCCCAGAAGCTCCAGGGCCTCGGGCGTGGACTCGTCGCCCCGATCCAGGAGGCTTCGCCAGACCGCGAAGTCGGCCGGAGAGTAGAACAGCACGCACTCGGCCGGGAGCCCGTCGCGACCGGCGCGTCCCGTCTCCTGCTGGTAGTGCTCCACGGATCGCGGCGCCGTGGCATGGAGGACGAAGCGTACGTTGGAGCGATCGATGCCCATGCCGAAGGCCACCGTGGCGACGATGACATCGACGCGCTCGTTGACGAAATCCTCCTGGTGGCGTTTTCTCTCCTCGTCCGTCAGACCCGCGTGGTAGGGCGCGACCGAGTAGCCGAGGCCGGCCAGCCGCTCGGCCAGGTCGTCCACGTCCCGGCGGGCCAGGCAGTACACGATCCCACCCTCGCCTCGATGGTTGTCCAGCACGGCCCGGAGCTGGGCGAGCAGGTTGGTGCGGCGGCGGACGCGGTAGGTCAGGTTGGGCCGGTCGAAGGTCCCGATCACGACCTTTGGGTCTTCCAGGCCCAGCTGCTCGACGATGTCGGTCCGGACCCTGGGTGTCGCCGTGGCCGTGAAGGCGTGCACGCTGACGCCCGGGAGCGCCTTCTTGAGCAGACCGAGCTGCCGGTACTCGGGCCGGAAGTCGTGGCCCCACTGGCTGATGCAGTGTGCCTCGTCGACGGCGACGAACCGGAGCCCGACGGAACGGAGAAGCTCGAGGAAGCGCTCGGACCCCTCCCCGGCCAGCCGCTCGGGCGAGACGTACAGGAGCCGGATGCTCCTCCCGCGGAGGCGGGCGATGACCTCCCGGCGTTCTTCCGGGAGCTGGCTGCTGTTGTAGAAGGCCGCCGGTACGCCGGCGGCCACGAGCGCGTCCACCTGATCCTTCATGAGCGAGATGAGCGGGGAGACGACGACGGCCGGCCCCTCCGCGGCCACCGCCGGCGCCTGGTAGCAGAGGGACTTGCCGCCGCCGGTGGGCAACACCACCACGCTGTCCCGCCCGGCCATGACGGCCGCCATGGCCTCCCGCTGGTAGGGCCGGAACCCCTCGAAGCCCCAGAAGCGTCGGAGGACCTCCAGCCACCGCCGATCCGCATTGTCGTCCACGGCCGGCATGGTAGTCCAGCCGGCTCGCCTCCGTCCACGCTTGGTGCCAGAGCATTATTGCGTGGGGTGGGGCGGACGGCGATCCTTCCAGGGACGGGCGGCCTCGAGCTGGGAGGCCAGGCGGAGCAGGGTCGCCTCGGCGCCGAAGCGGCCGGCGAACTGGACGCCGATGGGAAGACCGTCCGCTCCCTGGTGGAGAGGCACGGACATGGCCGGCTGCCCGGTCATGTTGAAGAGCATGGTGTTGGCCGTGCGCTCCAGCGCCGTCGAGGCCAGCTCGTCCAGGGCGGCGTCGAGGAGCCTGCCGATGGGCACCGTGCGCAGGAAGGCCAGCTGGGCCCGCTGGCCGCGGGTCAGGGCGGCCTCGCCGATCCTCTGCGGCGGCCAGGCCAGGGTCGAGGTGACGAGGATGTCGTAGCGCTCGAAGAAGGCGGCGATGCGGCGCCAGGCGAGGTGGCGGGCCTCCACGGCGTCGAGCAGGTCCCGCGCGGAGGTCTTGCGGCCGATCATGCCCAGGACCCAGGTTTCCGGCTCGAAGCCGTCCGGGGTCGCCTTGCGCCCCACGAGCCGCTCGGCGCGGGCGATGTCCAGGGCCACCGAGGCGGCGACCACGGTCAGGTAGGCGCGCACCATCCGTTCCCGGTCGAAGGGCGGGACCGCCTCCTCGACCTCGTGGCCGAGATCCCGGCACAGCGCGGCGGCCTGCAGGACCGCTTCCCGGCAGTCGGGGTGCACGGTCCGGCCCAGCAGGCTGCCGGTGAAGAAGGCGATGCGCAGGGTGCCGGGGTCGCGGCCGACCTCCTCCAGGTACGGGCGCTCCACCGGGGGCGGGAAGTAGGGGGCGCCCAGGTCGGGGCCGCGGGTGGCGTCCAGCAGGGCGGCGTTGTCGCGAACGCTGCGGCTGAGGAAGGCGTCGGAGTCGAAGCCGCACCAGCTCTCGCCCACGTCTGGGCCGGTGGGGATGCGGCCCCGCGTGGGCTTGAGGCCGAAAAGGCCGCAACAGGAGGCCGGGATGCGGATGGAGCCGCCGCCG
>CAZXXL010000151.1:0-7273 GCA_964644635.1 uncultured Thermoanaerobaculia bacterium
TGTGTGTGGTTTGCTGGTCCGGGGACCGTGGGTGTGTCATCAGTGTCGATGCGCGGGGTGGGCGGAGGTGGAGAAGAGACAGGCCGAGGGACGAGACCTTCACCGCCAGCGAGGCGCCCGCCGCGAGGCCGGCCGCGGCCGCGGCCGGCGCCGAGCCGGCCTCCGCGAGCCACCAGCAGGCGGCCAGGGCGGCCGTCACCCAGAGGGCGTGATGGGCCTCCACGGTGGCGAAGTGGGACTGCTGGATGTCGAGGGGAACGAAGGCGGCGAGGAGCAGGAAGAGCGCGGCGGTTCGCTCGCCCCAGGCCTTCCTCGCCACCGCGAAGCCGAGGGCCAGGGCGAGCAGGCTGGCGAGCAGCGACAGGGTGCGCCCGCCGAGGATGAGGCCGGCGTAGGAGGGCTCCCGGCCGAGCAGGGCCGCGGCCAGCCGCACCGCCCGGAAATGGAGGCTGCCGTAGGCGAAAAAGCCGGGATCGGCGAGCCAGCCGGTGGTGCGTTCGGCGACGAAGGCCACCTGGCGCTCGTCCGGGTGGGGTGAGAGCAGGCCCGAGTCCCAACCCTGGGTGAGGAGGCGGATCGCCGCCGCCAGGACCAGGAAGACAACCCACCGCCAGCGCCGTGACATCGGCCCGAGCCTAGCAGAGAGCGGGGGCGGGCCGGGAGCACCCCGGGCTCAGCCGTCGTGCCGCAGGTGGGCGATGGTCGCACCCCAGCCGCCGCGGGCGGGCGGCGCGTCGTGGAAGGCCTCCACCAGCGGATGGGCGGCGAGCACGCTGCGCACGCGCTCGCGCTGGACGCCGATGCCTCGGCCGTGGATGAGGCGCACCTCACGGAAGCCGGCGGCGTGGGCGGCGTCGATGTAGTCGCGGACGACGTCGGGGATCTCCCGCGGCGCGAAGGGATGGAGATCGATGGCGTCCTCCACCGGGATGCGGATCGGCTCGCCGGGGGCGGACGGCGGTGCGTCCTCGTCCTCCGGCGGGGAACCCTCCCCCCGCGGCCGGGTGGCGGCCAGGACCACCGCCGTCACCAGCGCCAGGGCGGCCGCGAAGACGGCGAACGCCCACCACGCCCGCGGCCCGATCCAGCGCGCCAGGGGCCAGGTGAGCGCGCCCGCGGCGGCGAGGACGGCGAGCTTGGTGAGGACGTAGGCGCGGCGCGCCGCCGGGGAGGCGAGGGGCCCGTCAGCCATGATCCGGGCCGCCTGCGGGCGCCGCGGCCGGCGGTTCGAGACGCGGCGGCGCCGCCAGCGGCGACCAGCCGTCGGCGGCGAGGCTGTAGTGGACGTTCATGCCGTCCCGCCGCGCCCTGACCAGGCCGGCCGAGCGCAGGCGGGACAGGTGCTGGGAGACGGCGGCCGGGGTCAGCTCGAGGACGGTGGCGAGATCGCAGACGCAGAGCTCCGGCACGCAGCCGAGGAGGCTGAGGATCTTGAGCCGGGTCTCGCTGGCGAGGACGGCGTGGCGCTCGGCGAGGCGGGCGAAGGCGGCCGCCCGGGAGCGGACCTCGGCCCTCAGGCGGTGCAGGGCCGCCGGCGACATGTCCGGCGCGAGGCACTCTGCGGGCTCGTCCAACGTCATCGGCGCAAACTCCATCACCATTTTGTTATATCCTAAATCGACTGTCAAGCGATGAACCTGCGGAACCACGGCGCTGCGGCCGCCGTCACGGGTAGAGGCGGTTCATGGTGCGCGGGTAGGGGATGGCCTCCCGGGCGTGATGGATGCCGCAGATCCAGGCGGTGGTCCGCTCGATGCCGAGGCCGAAGCCCGAGTGCGGGAAGCCGCCGTACCGGCGGACGTCCAGGTACCATGCGAAGGCCTCCCGGGGCAGGCCGTTCTCGGCGATGCGCTGCTCCAGGAGCTCGGGCGAGCCGATGCGCTCGGAGCCGCCGATGATCTCGCCGTAGCCCTCGGGGGCGAGCACGTCCACCGCCAGGGCCCGCGCCGGGTCGTCGGGATCGGGCTGCATGTAGAAGGCCTTGATGGCGGCCGGGAAGCGGGTCACGAGCACCGGGCGGTCGTTGAGCCCGGCGAGGATCGTCTCCTCGTCGCCCCCGAAGTCGTCGCCGAAGGCGGCGGGGTGGCCGGCCTCGTTGAGGGCGGCGATGGCGTCCGCGTAGTCCAGCCGCGGGTAGGGCCGGCGGGTGGCGGGCTCGATGACGGAGACGTCGCGCTCCAGGCGCTCGAGGTCCTCGGCGCAACGGTCGAGCACGCGGGCGATGATCGACGTCAGGAAGTCCTCGATGAGATCCAGAAGCCCCTCGAAGCGCAGCCACGCCACCTCCGGCTCCACCATCCAGAACTCGGCCAGGTGGCGGCGGGTCTTGGACTTCTCGGCGCGGAAGGTGGGACCGAAGCAGTAGACCTTGCCGAAGGCGGCCGCCGCCGGCTCCAGGTAGAGCTGGCCCGACTGGGAGAGGTACGCGGTGTCGCCGAAGTACTCGGTCTCGAACAGGGTGGACGTGCCCTCGCACGCGGCCGGCGTCAGGATGGGCGAGTCGATGAGGGTGAAGCCCCGGTCGCGCAGGTACTCCCGGATGGCGAACTCCAGCTCCGAGCGCACGCGCAGGATGGCGTGCTGGCGCTTCGAGCGCAGCCAGAGATGGCGGTGGTTGAGGAGGAAGTCGACCCCGTGCTCCTTCTTGCCGATGGGGAACTCGGGGGCGATCTGGACCGGTTCGATGTCGGTGACCTTGAGCTCGTAGCCGCCGGGGGCGCGCTCGTCGGCGGCGACCGTGCCCCAGATCTCCAGCGAGGATTCGCGGGTCAGGGCGACGGCGGCCTCCCAGACCCCCTCGGGTACCTCGGGCCGGAAGACGACGCACTGCAGGTAGCCGTAGCCGTCGCGCAGGATGATGAACCGGATCTTGCCCTTCTTGCGCCAGTTGTAGACCCAGCCGCGAAGATGCACCTCGTCGCCCACGTGGTGTTGCAGCTCAGCGATGGTGATGGTCGGCCGCTCCATGGCTTCCTCCCGCAAGGAAAGGCATTCTACATGAGTCCGTTCCAGTGGACGCGGGTTCCCGGTTGGGGCAGAATACCGGAGAGGGAACGGTTCCTCGCGACGGAGGCGATCATGAAGGTCTACCACGCCAAGGAGGAGAAGGGACAGAAGTACCTGGCCCGGCTCGAAGGTCGGCGGGAGAAGCTGCTCTCGGACCAGACCTTCGCGCGGGCGCGGGCGGTCATCACCGAGATCCGCAAGCGCGGCGACCGCGCGCTTCTCAAGCACATCCGCGCCCTCGACCTCGACGAGCTCAAGGGCGAGGAGATCCGGCTGACCGGCGTGCCCACGGGCAGCGAGGCCGAGCTCGGCGACGAGCTGCGCCGCGCCATCGACACCGCCATCGACTCGGTGCGCCGCTTCCACCGCCAGCAGGTGAGCGAGGGCTTCACCCTGGAGGGCGACGGGACGTTGCTCAGCCTGCGCCTGCGCGCGGTGCCGTCGGTGGGCGTGGTCCTCCCCACCCGTCACCACGTGGACATCACGAGCCTGGTCATGGCCGTGGTTCCGGCCCAGCTGGCGGGCGTCGAGCGGGTGGCGGTGGCGGTGTCGCCGCGGACCTACCTGGGGGCGGCGCCGCTGCGCTACCTCCTGGACCGGCTCGGCGTGGACGACGTCTACCTGATGAGCGGCGTGCACGCGGTGGCGGCCCTGGCCTACGGGACCGACACCGTGACCCCCGTCGACCTCATCGTCGGCGGCGGCGATCCGGCCCTGCTCGCGGCCAAGCACCTGGTGGCCCACCGGGTGGCGGTGGATCCCCGCGGCGGCCTGCCGGAGCTGGTGATCGTCGCCGACACCTCGGCCGAGCCCGTCCAGGTGGTGGGCGACCTCCTGGCCCAGCTCGAGCACGACCCGGACGCCCTCGGCGTGGTCCTCACCACCTCCCAGCGCCTGGCGGGGCGGGTGGACTCCCTGGTCACCTCGCGGCTGCGCCGCCTGCCCAAGGGGCACACCGTGCGCGAGGCGGTCAAGCGATGGGCCGGGGTGCTGATCGTGGACAGCGAGGCGGAGGCGTGCGCGGTCAGCAACCGGATCGCGCCCAGCCGCGTCGAGCTGCTGGTCCGCGAGCCCTTGCGCCTGGTGGATCGCCTGGAGGCGGCGGCCCTGGTCACCCTCGGGCCGTGGAGCCCGCCGGCGCTGGTGGACGTGGTCTCCGGCGCCAACCACATCCTGCCCACCCTGGGCGCGGCGGTGGTGCGCGGCCCGCTGACGGTGTGGGACTTCTACCGCTCGACCTGCGTGGTGGGGCTTCCCGCCCACAGCTATCCGAAGCTCGCCCGGGAGGCCGCCGTGCTGGCCGAGGCCGAGGAGCTGCCGCTGCACGCGGCCTCGCTCACGGCCGGCAGCCGCGGCAAGCGATGAGCGACGGGCCATGGCGAGCGTTCCGGACCGCCGCCGTTTCCTGAAGCTGGCGGAAACCTACGACGTGGTTCCCGTCCGGCGGGAGCTGACGGCCGACACGGCCACCCCGTTCACGGTCTGGCGTGCGCTGGCGGCCTCGGGCAGGAATCCCTTCCTCCTGGAGAGCGTCGAGGGCGGCGAACGGGTGGCCCGCTTCTCCTTCGTCGGTGCGGATCCGCACAGGATCGTCGAGCTGCGCGGCGGCCGCGCCCTGGTCGACGGGGTGCCGCGGCCCGGCGATCCCCTCGACGTCCTGCGCCGGGAGAGCGACTGGGGCCCGGTGGCACCGGTGGACGGCGTGCCGCCCTTCTGCGGCGGCGCGGTGGGCTACCTGGGCTACGACGCCGTGCGCCTGTTCGAGAGCATCCCGGCCTCCTGCGCCGACGAGGACGGCCTGCCGGAGGCGTGGTTCGGCCTCTACGACACGGTGGTGGCCCTGGACCGCGCCCGGCAGCGGCTGATCCTGGTCACGGCCGCCGTCGTGGGCGACGACGCCGCCGGGGCCTGGGACCGGGCGATGGCGCGCCTGGACGGCCTCGAGATGGTGCTCCGGGGCGGTGCGCCGGAGCTGGGGCCGGAGCGGATCCCCGCCGTCGGCGGCGATCCCTGGTCGGGCTGGGCGGCGACCCCGGACGACGCGGCCTTCCTGGCCGCCGTCCGGCGCGCCCGCGAGCAGATCCTGGCCGGTGAGATCTTCCAGGTGGTGCTGTCGCGGCGCTGGCGGCGGATGCCGCGGGTGAGCGCGGTGGACATCTACCGCATGCTCCGCCTGACCAACCCGTCGCCGTACATGTTCCTCTTCGACACCGGCCAGGCCCGCGTCCTGGGGGCGAGCCCCGAGATGCTGGTGCGGGTACGGGGGGAGGAGGTGGCCACCTGCCCCATCGCCGGCACCAGGCCGCGCGGGCGGACGCCGGCCGAGGACGCCCGGCTGGCCGAGGAGCTGCTCGCCGATCCCAAGGAGCGGGCCGAGCACGTGATGCTGGTCGACCTTGGGCGCAACGACATCGGCCGCGTGAGCGTGCCGGGGACGGTGCGCGTGGGGCGGGAGATGGACGTCGAGCGATACAGCCACGTGATGCACCTGGTCAGCGAGGTGAGCGGCCGGCTCCGCGAGGACCTCGACGCCTGGTCGGCGCTGGCCGCCTGCTTCCCGGCGGGCACCCTCAGCGGGGCGCCCAAGGTGCGCGCCATGGAGATCATCGACGAGCTCGAGGAGGTGCGGCGGGGGATCTACGGCGGGGCGGTGTGCTACCGCAACGTCAACGGCGACCTCGATTCCTGCATCGCCATCCGCACCCTCGTGGAGCGCGGCGGGATCGTGGCCGTGCAGGCGGGCGCGGGCATCGTCTACGACTCCCGGCCCGAGCGCGAGCTGGCCGAGTGCGCCAACAAGGCGCGGGCCCTGGTGGAGGCGGTGGCCATGGCCGAGCGGGCGGGGGGTGGACGATGATCCTGGTGATCGACAACTACGACTCCTTCACCTACAACCTGGTCCAGGAGCTGATGACCCTCGCCCCGGTGGAGGTACGCGTCATCCGCAACGACGCGGCGTCCGCGGACGAGCTGCTGGCCCTCGAACCGGCGGCGATCGTCATCTCGCCGGGGCCGGGCGTGCCCGAGCGCTCGGGCGTGATCCTGGAGCTCATCCGGCGGGCTGCCGACATCCCGCTCCTCGGCATCTGCCTCGGCCACCAGGCGCTGGCCGCGGCGGCGGGGGGGAGCATCGTCCGCGCGCCCGAGCCGGTGCACGGCAAGACCTCCCCCATCCACCACGACGGGCGCGGTCTCTTCGCCGGCCTGCCGGATCCCTTCACCGCGACCCGCTACCACTCCCTGGTGGTCGAGCGGGAGAGCCTCCCCGGCGAGCTCGAAGTCACCGCCTGGACGGACGACGGCACGGTGATGGGCCTCGCCCACCGCCGCCGCCCCCACGTGGGCGTCCAGTTTCATCCCGAGTCCTACCTGTGCCGGGAAGGGATGGACCTTCTGCGCAATTTCCTCGCCCTGGCCCGGATCGGAGAGGAGCCGGCACCGTGAGCGGCGCCGGCCTCGACCTGCGGAGGATCCTCGGCCGGCTGACGTCGGGACGGGCCCTGGATCGCGACGAGGTTCTAGCCCTCTTCGCCTCGGTGATGGACGGCCGCGTGGACGACGTCCACCTGGCGGCGACCCTGGCCGCGCTGCGGACCCGCGGCGAGACCGGCGTCGAGCTGGCGGCGGCGGCCCAGGCCATGCGCGAGCGGGCGGTGCCGGTGCCCGTCGGCCGTCCGGAGGCGGTGGTGGACACCTGCGGGACCGGCGGCGACGGCGCCGACACCATCAACATCTCCACGGGGGCGGCCCTGGTGACCGCGGCGGCCGGCGTGCCGGTGGCCAAGCACGGCAATCGCTCGGTGTCCTCGCGCTGCGGCTCGGCCGACGTCCTCGAGGCCCTGGGCGTGCGCCTGGAGCTGCCCGCCGCGGCGCTCGGGCGGCTGGTGGACGAGATCGGCATCGCCTTCCTCTTCGCCCCGCCGCTGCATCCGGCCATGAAGGCGGTGATGCCGGTGCGCCGCGCCCTCGGCGTGCGGACGATCTTCAACATGCTCGGCCCGCTGACCAACCCGGCCGGCGTCCGCCGCCAGGTGGTGGGCGTGTGGGGGGCCGACATCCAGGATCTCGTCGCCGATGCCCTGGCCGAGCTCGGCGCGGCCCACGCCCTGGTGGTGCACTCGGCGGACGGCCTCGACGAGCTCTCGGTGGCGGCGCCGACGCGGGTGGTCGAGGTCCGCGGGGGCCGGGTGAGCGGCGCCTTCGAGGTCGACCCGGCCAGCCTCGGCGTCGAGGCCGGGGAGGCCGGGTCCCTGGCCGGCGGCGACGT
>CAZXXL010000152.1:0-7271 GCA_964644635.1 uncultured Thermoanaerobaculia bacterium
GGGCCGGCCCCTGGCTTGCCTTCGCCGCCGGCTTCCTGGTCACGGCCGGTCCCTGGCTCCTGCGGAACGCCGTCTGGACCGGGAACCCGCTCTACCCGTACCTGACGGGGATCCTGGGCGGGCCGCCGGGTCTGCGCCTCGCCGGCGAGCTGAGGCAGGCCGGGCCGCTGCCCACGGCGGTGATCGGCTGGCTGGCCCGGGTGGTCGAGGCGCCGGTGATCCGCACCTTCCACCCCCTGCAGGTGGGCGGCACCCTCGGCCTTCAGTTCTTCGTCCTGCTCCCGGCGGCGGCGGTGCTCACCCTGCGGCGGCGCGGCCCAGCCGTGCCGCTGTGGATCGGCCTCTGCGTGGGGACCGCGGCCTGGGGGCTCTTGGTCACGTTCGCCCGCTTCGCGGCGCCGGAGCTGGTCCTGGGCGCGGCCCTGGCCGGAACGGCGGCCGCCCGCCTGACCTCGGCGCCGGCGGGGCCGGCCCTCCGCCGGACCTTCACGGTCCTGAGCCTGTTCATCGCCGGCTGGAACCTGGTCTATCTCGGCGATCGTTTCGCCGTCGACCGCGCGCTCGTGGTCACCGGTATCCGCAGCCCGGAGCGCTTCCTGGCCACCTGGACCGGCTACTGGCCGGCGGCGCGCTGGATCGACCGCCACCTGCCGCCGTCGGCGAAGGTGATCCTCGTCGGCGAGCCCCGCAGTTACGGGATCGACCGTGACGTCGTGGTCGAGGACCCCTTCCGGCCGCCCCTGCTGGTGGACCTCGCGCGCGCCGCGCGCTCCCCCTCGGAGCTGGCCCGGGCGCTGCACGGCATGGGCGTGACGCACCTCCTGGTCAATCCCGTGGAGATGGCGAGGATCGCCCGCCAGCGCGGCCTGGCCGACTACTGGGAGGACGCCCCGCCGGCACAACGCCGGGTGATCGAGGCCTTCCTGACCGGCTGGGTGCGGCGGCTCTTCACCGCCCCGGACGGCGTCTGGGTGGGCGAGCTGCGGCCGGCGGCGGCGTGGGTGGATTGACGAGCACGCTCAGGCCACGACCTCGTACTCGTCCACGGACAGCGCCGGATTCTCCCGGATCTCCACCCGCAGGGCGTGGCTCTTCTCGAGGTCCTCGAGGAGGTCGGCGAAGGGGCCCTGGAGGTAGCGGCAGACCTCCGGGTGCACGGCGAGGTAGATCCTGTCCGACTGCTCCTCCTCGGCGGTGCGGAGCACGGCGCGCCGGATGTCCAGGCAGAGCGCCGGGAGGGACTTCACGCGCCCGGAGCCGTGGCAGGTCGGGCAGACCCGGGTCAGCGCCCGGTCGAGGCTGGGACGGGTGCGTTTCCTGGTCAGCTGGACGAGGCCGATGTCGCTCATGGGCAGCAGCTGGGATCGGGCCGGATCGTTGCCGAGCTCGCCGCGCAGGGCCTCGTACACCGCCGCCCGGTGCTCGGGAAGATCCATGTCGATGAAGTCGATGACGATGATTCCGCCGAGGTCCCGGAGGCGCAGCTGGCGGACGATCTCGCGCACCGCCTCCAGGTTGATGCGGTAGGCCGTGTCCTCCAGGGAGGAGCGGCCGACGAACTTGCCGGTGTTGACGTCGATGGCCACCAGCGCCTCGGTCTGGTTGACGATGAGGTAGCCGCCGGAGCGCAGCCAGATCCGGGGCCGCAGGGTCTTTTCGAGCTCGCGATCGATGCCGAAGGCGGTCATCAGATCCTCGGAACGGCGGAAGAGCTTCACCCGCGGCACCAGCCGCGGGTCGCTGCGCTTCAGGTACTCGAGGATCTCCTCGTAGGCCTCCACGTCGTCCACCCAGCACAGCTGGACGGCATCGGTGAACAGGTCGCGCACGGTGCGCAGCACCGGGCTCGGCTCCGCGTACACCAGCGCCGGCGCCCGCGCCCGGCCGGCCGCCGCGTGGATCCGCTCCCAGGCCGCCAGCAGCCGGTCGCGGTCGGCCTCGAGCTCCTCGCGGGAACGGCCCTCGCCGGCGGTGCGGACAATCCAGCCGCCCGGGCCGGGAAAGTCTTCGGCGATGGACCGCAGGCGCTCCCGTTCCGCGTCGTCGGTGATCCGCCGGGAGACGCCGCGCTGGTCGATGGTGGGCAGGTAGACCAGGAACCGGCCGGGGAGCGTGATGCGGCTGGTCAGGCGCGGCCCTTTGGAGCCGATGCCGTCCTTGAGCACCTGGACCAGGATCTCCTGGCCCTCGCGGAGGAGGTCGCCGATGGCGGCGTCGTCGTGGCGCGACGCGGGGAGTCGGTCCTGGGTGTCGAGGAAGAGCTCGTCGAGGTCCTCGGTCACCGCTCCGGCCTCGCGCACGTACAGGAAGCCGTCGCGGCCGACGCCGATGTCGACGAAGGCCGCCTCCATCCCGGGCAGCACCCGCCGGACCCTGCCCTCGTAGAGGTTGCCGACGACCGAGGTGGCCCGGGTGCGCTCGGGCCGGTAGACGACCAGGCGGCCGTTCTCGCGCAGCGCCACCCGGCTCTCGAACGGGTTGACCGACAGGTAGAGGAAGCGTTCGTTCATGCGTTGACGAAACGGTCCCGCCAGACGGCGCCGACCACGCCGACGGCGGCGCAGGTGGTGACCAGGGAGCTTCCCCCGTAGCTGAACAGGGGCAGTGTGATGCCGGTGGTGGGCAGCCAGCCGACGACCATGGCGATGTTGACGAGAATCTGGAACGCCAGCCAGGACCCGACCAGCGTGGCGAGGGCGAGGCCGAAACGGTCCTTGGCCAGGACGGCGGTCCTGGCGATCCGCCACAGGAGGAGGGCGTAGGCCCCGACCAGGGGCAGGCTGCCGAGGAAGCCGGTCGCCTCGGCCCACACCGCGAAGATGAAATCGGTGTGCTGGGCGGGCAGGAAGCGGAGCACGGACTGGCTCCCGCGGCCCAGGCCCTGGCCGGCGATGGCCCCGGAGCCGACGGCGATCTTCGACTGCCGGACCTGGTAGCCGGCGCCGAAGGGGTCTCGCGCCGGCTCGAGCAGGGTCAGCACCCGGTCCTTCTGGTAGGGCTTGAGGCCCCACGTCCACCCGGCGCCGGCGAGCACCGCTCCGGCGAGGAGGAGCGCGGCCCAGGTGCGCGCCGACACGCCGCCGATCCACAGGGCCGCCGCCAGCAGTGGGAGGTAGGTGAGGGCCACGCCCAGGTCCGGCTGGAGCAGGATCAGCGCCACCGGGGCGCCGACCAGGAGGCCGAGTACGGCCAGGTCGCGGGCGCCGAGGCGACCGGCTGGGCGCCGCGCGTACCAGGCCGCGATGGCCAGGGCGGTGCCCAGGCGCGCGACCTCGCTGGGCTGGAACGAGACCGGGCCGAGCACGAACCACCCGCGGGTCCCGGCGCGCACGTGCCCGGCCAGCAGCACGGCGGCGAGCAGGAGCAGGGAGGCGCCATAGGCCAGGGGCGCCAAGCGGTCGAGGAACGTCGACGTGAATCGCGACACGAGCCACAGGACGCCGACGCCGAGGCCTCCCCAGAGCAGCTGGCGGGCGAAGAGGTGGGCCCCCATGACCCGGTCCAGCGACGACAGGATGGTCAGCGACGCGCCCAGGATGGCGAAGACCGCCAGCAGGAGCCACGGGTCGAGACGGTTCTCCATTTCGCTGATTCTACCGCACTTCCCCCGCCCTCTCGCGGGGCACCCCGGGGCCGGACGGTGCCCGCTCCTCGGCGAGGGCGGCCTTGAGGACGGCCGCCGCCACCGGGGCGGCCGCGCTCGCCCCGCCGCCGCCGTGCTCGACCACCACGGCCACCACCAGCCGCGGGTCCCCGACCGGGGCCCAGCCGACGAAGAGGGCGTGGTGGCGGAGACGGTACTCCATGGACTCGAGGCGGACGCCCTCGGTGAGCCGCGCCACCTGGGCGGTGCCGGTCTTGCCGGCAACCGGGAGCGCCGCCAGGGCGCGGGCGGTGCCCTCCCGGCCGTGGACGACGGCGTCGAGCCCTTCGCGGACGACCTCGAGGTCCCGGGGAGGGATCCCGAGATCCACGCCGGTCGCAGTGCCGGGGCCCTCCACGAGGTGGGGCACGACGAGGCGGCCGCCGTTGGCCAGGGCGGCGTAGGCCCGGGCCAGCTGAACCGGCGTGGCCAGGATCGGACCCTGGCCGATGGCCACCGAGACCGTGGTCCCGGGATACCACGGGTGGTGCCGGACCCGCTCCATCCACTCGGGCGTGGCCACCAGGCCGGTGCGCTCGCCGGACAGGCCGAGCCCGGTGGGCTGCCCGAAGCCGAAGCGTCCCAACCAGCGGGCCATGGACTCGATGCCGAGGGCGAGGCCGAGGCGGTAGAAGTAGCTGTCGCAGGAGACCTCCAGGGCGCGCCGCATGGCGACCAGGCCGTGGCCGGACCGCCGCCAGCAGTGGAAGGTGTGGCCGTAGAGCACCGTCGATCCGGTGCAGCGAACGGTCCAGCCCGGCGTGGCGGCGCCCTCCACCAGGGCCTCGAGGGCGTAGAAGGGCTTGATCGTCGAGCCGGGCGGGTAGACGCCCTGGGTACAGCGGTTCTGGAGGGGGTGGGAGGGATCGTCGCGCAGCGCCGCCCAGGCCTTGGCGGTCAGGTGGGCCGTGAACAGGTTGGGGTCGAAGACCGGCGCCGAGTAGAGGACGCGCACGGCGCCGTTTTCGGGGTCGAGGGCGACCACCGCGCCCTGCCGGTCCCCCATCGCCTCGGCGGCCACCCGCTGCAACCCGAGGTCGAGGGTGAGGGTCAGGTCGGAGCCGGCCACGGCCGGTGTCTCCGAGACCTGGCCGATCTGCCGGCCGATGGCGGTGACCACGACCCGCCGCTCACCGGGCCTGCCGGCCAGGGTGCGGTTGGCCGCCTCCTCGATGCCGGTGGCGCCGAGGAGCGTGTCGGGCCTGGCGCCGGGGTCGGCGGCGAGCTCCTGTTTGGAGATGCGGCGGAGATACCCGACCACGTGGGCGGTGAGGCCGCCGAAGGGGTACTCCCGGCGCAGCCCGCTGATCACCGCCAGCTCGGGATGATCGCTCTGGTGGGCGCGGATCCATGTCACCTGGGTCCAGGACAGGTCCTCGGCCACGATCCGGGGCGCCAGCGAGCCCCGGACCCGGCGGCCGAGAAGAGCCTGGAGCTCCGCCGCCGACCCGAGGCCGGCGCGGGCGAGGAAGAGGCACGTGGCGCCGGAATTCTTCATCTCGGCGGGGAAGACCAGGAGCTGGTAGGAGGGTCGGTTCCCGGCCAGGATGACGCCGTTGCGGTCGTAAATCCGCCCCCGCGGGGCCTCGATGGGGAGCCGGCGCAGGCGGTTGTTCTCGGCCATCCGCCGCCAGGCGGTTCCGTGGACGACCTCCATGACGAAGAGGCGCAGGACCAGCCCGGCGAGGGCCAGGAGAACGATGAAGAAGAGGCGCGACGCACGGCGGCGGAACGGACCCAGGTCCTCGCGCAGGTTCATCAGCGGAGCTTCCTGGTCCGGATCCGGCGCCGGAGGCCTTCCAGATCGGCCGCCAGGACCAGGCCCACGGCGCCGCACCAGAGGGCGGTTAGGAGGACGCCGGCGAGGACGAACCGGGGCGCCGGCGGGCTCGACATGCCCAGGGGGACGAGGGCGGCGCTGCGCCCGAGGATGACCACGATCGCCGCCACGCCGCCCATGCCCGCCCAGGTCAGGGGGGAGCGGTCGGCGACCAGGGAAGCCAGCCGCCACACGGCCACGGCGGCCAGGCTCCAGGCGATGCCGCCCGGCCCGATGACGGGCTCGAACATCAGGTCCCAGGCCAGGCCGAGCCCGATCCCGGCCAGGAAGGGGTCGAGCTTCCTGCCCCGCAGGGCGGGTCCCGTGATCCAGACGGCCGGGAGGAGGACGGCGGCCGGCCACGGCGGCAGGCCGGGGAGGACCAGGATCCTCTGGGCGGCGAAGGTGGCAAGCAGGAGGAGGACGGTCGTCATGGCGTTCCCGGGGCTCCGGCGGGCCTCGGCCATCCGCGAACCACGAGGCAGACGCGGACCGAGGCCAGCGTCACGGTGGGAGCGGCGCGGACGGCGAGGAAGGTCCCGGGGGACTCACGGACGCCCGTCACCCGGGCCACCGGAATGCCGGCCGGGTAGATGCCGTCAGCGCCGCTGGTGACGAGCAAGTTGCCGCGGAGAACGCCCGCCCGGCGCGGCAGGTACTCGACCGCGAGGTCGCCCCCGCCCGTTCCCGCCGCCAGGCCCTCAATGGGCGTGCCCTCGACCCGCACCGCGACGGCCGCCGTGGCGCGGGTGATCAGCTCCACCCACGAGGCGTGCGGCTCCACGCGCACGACCCGCCCGACGAGGCCGTCGGCGGCGAGCACCGGAGCGTCGCGGTGAACGCCGTCGAGCCAGCCGGCGGCGAGCCGCATCATCCCGGTCGCGGGATTCCTCATGGTGACGGCGGCGGGGAGGGCCCGGTCGGCGAGCGAGGGATAGACGAGCAGGAGGCGGTCGGCCTCGCCGCGGACGGCGGCGGCCTGCTGGAGGAGCAGGTTGCGGGCCCGGGCCTCTTGAAGCTGGGTCCTCAGGCGCGTGTTCTCGTGGATCAGCCGCCATCCCTCGCCGAGCCCCCAGGCGACGTCGCGGCCGGCGTCGACGGTACCGCGGGCGGCGGCCGCGATGGGCGCGGCGGCGGCTCGCAGCCAGGAGAGGAGGAGGCTCCCCTCGGGGCGCCGGACTTGGGCGGCCGCGGCCACCTCCAGCACCAGCCACGCCAGGAGCGCACGCAGAAGCCGGGTGCGGGAGAGGGCCGCGATGCGCATCACCAGGCCCCCTTCAGGGTACGCCGCGGTCCGTCGCGGCGCACAGCGCCGGCGCCGATCGGACCGGGGAACGGGTCAATCGATGGCAATCTTGCGCAGCAGGTGAATGTCGGTGAGCATCGCCCCGGTGCCGCGGACCACGGCCGACGCCGGGTCCTCGGAGTGGGCCACCGGCAGGCCGGTCTCCTCGCGCAGGCGCTTGTCGAGATTCTTGAGGAGCGAGCCGCCGCCGGCGAGGATGATGCCCTTGTCCATGATGTCCGCCGACAGCTCGGGCGGCGTGCGTTCGAGCGCGTTGCGGACCGTGTCGACGATGGTCGAGATGGTTTCCGCCAGCGCCTCGCGCACCTCCTCGTCGGTGATGGTGAGGTTCTTGGGCACCCCCTCCACCAGGTCGCGGCCCTTGATCTCCATGCTCAGCGGCTCGTCCAGCGGGTAGGCCGAGCCGATCTCCATCTTGACCTGCTCGGCCGTGCGCTCACCGATGAGCAGGTTGTACTTCTTCTTGATGTACTGGATGATCGCCTCGTCCATCTCGTTGCCGG
>CAZXXL010000153.1:0-7264 GCA_964644635.1 uncultured Thermoanaerobaculia bacterium
GTGACGGGGGTCCCGTCGCTCGGGGCCTGGCGGCCCCTCGCTCGGGACGCCGTTCGACAGCGGGCAGCGAAGCTGCCCTGTCTCACGGCGACCTCAACCCGCCAGGACCCCGTAAGCCATGCCGGTGACGGTGGCCATGACGACCACCAGGGAGACGTAGGTGACGGTCTTCTTCGGGCCGATGTACGAGTTGATGACGAGCATGTTGGGGAGGGAGAGGGCCGGTCCCGCAAGCAGGAGGGTCAGCGCCGGACCCTGGCCCATCCCGGCGCCGATGAGGGTTTGCAGGATGGGTACCTCGGTCAGGGTCGCAAAGTACATGAAGGCGCCCGAGACGGCCGCGAACAGGTTGGCCGAGAGAGAGTTGCCGCCCACCACCGCGGCCACCCAGGAGGCGGGGATCAGCCCCGCGTCGTGGCCCGGCCGGCCCATCAGCCAGCCGGCGACGAGGACGCCGCCGAAGAGCAGGGGCAGGATCTGCTTGGCGAACTCCCAGGTCGCCTCCACCCAGCTGCCGAGCTCCGAGCGCTCGTACCAGCGGACGATCATGACGCCAAGCACGACGAGCAGGCCGATGGTCAGGTGCCAGTGGATCTTCCAGATGGCGGCGAAAAGGCCGACCTCGCGGTTCGGCGAGCCCCAGTTGGCGAAGACCAGGACGCCGATCATGACGGTCATGAACGCCACGTCCTGCCAGGTACGCCGTTCGGGATCCTCGGCCATGGCCGCCTGGGCGGCGAAGGGATCGACGCCGTTGGCCTGCCGTTCGGCCTCCTCGTGGCGGAAGATGAAGGCCATGATGAGGCCGATGATGACGGCGAACGCCACCGCGCCGACGGCGCGGGCGACGCCAAGCTCGAGGCCCAGCACCCGGGCGGTGAGGATGATGGCGAGCACGTTGATCGCCGGGCCCGAGTAGAGGAAGGCGATGGCGGGGCCGAGGCCGGCCCCCCGCTTGTAGATGCTGGCGAAGAGGGGGAGCACGGTGCACGAGCAGACGGCGAGAATCGCCCCGGAAACCGACGCCACGCCGTAGGCCACGGTGCGTTTCGCCGAGGCGCCCAGGTACTTGAGCACCGCGCCCTGGCTGACGAAGACCCCGATCGCCCCGGCGATGAAGAAGGCCGGCACCAGGCACAGCATCACGTGCTCGCGGGCGTACCACTTGAGGAGGTAGAAGCCTTCCAGGATCGCGCCCTGGACCCGCGCGTGCTCGATGGGCAGGAAGTAGGCGGCCGCAAAGACGCCGAGGATCAGCAGGAGTTTCGTTCGTTCTTTCACAAGCTGCTCCGTGAAGGGCCGTTCGCCGGCGGATTCAGGTCTCGATGCCCAGGATCTTGCGCACCATCGCCGCCTTCGGAACCTGGCCGGCCAGCTTGAGCTCGCCGTCGACGACCAGGGCGGGCGTCGCGAGGACGCCGAGCTCGATCATGCGGTCGATGCTGTCCACCTTGCGCACCTCGGCGTCGAGCCCGGCCTGTTCGACGACGTGGCGGACCACCCGGTGGGCCTGCTCGCAGCGCGGGCACCCGGGACCCAGGATCTCGATCAGCCTGACGTCTGCCATCTCACACCTCCCGGGAAGCAACCGCCCGGCCGGCCGGCTGGGCGGCGGCGCGGGACCCCTGCCAGCGGAGCCGCTTTCGGAGCAGGAGGGACACGTCCACGAGCCCGATCATCACCGGCACCTCGATGAGCGGCCCGATCACGGCCGCGAAGGCCTCGCCGGAGCCGATACCGAAGACGGCGACGGCCACCGCGATGGCCAGCTCGAAGTTGTTCGACGCCGCGGTGAAGGAGAGGGTGGCCGTCTTCTCGTAATCGGCGCCGATCCGGTGTCCCATCCAGAAGCTGACGAAGAACATGATGACGAAGTAGAGGACCAGCGGCATCGCCACGCGGAGGACGTCGCCCGGGATGCGGACGATCTCCTCGCCCTTGAGGCTGAACATGACGACGATGGTGAACAGCAGGGCGATGAGCGTGAGCGGGGAGATCCTGGGGATGAAGGAGTGTTCGTACCACTCGCGGCCCCTCGCCTTCACCAGCGCGAAACGGGTGATCACCCCGGCGAGGAACGGGACACCGAGGTAGATGAACACGCTCTCCGCGATCTGGCCCATGGTGATCTGGACCACCGCGCCCTTGATGCCCAGCAGGGGCGGCAGCTTGGTGATGAACACCCAGGCGTAGACGCTGTAGAACAGCACCTGGAAGATGCTGTTGAAGGCGACCAGGCCGGCGGCGTACTCGGTATCGCCCCTGGCGAGCTCGTTCCAGACGATGACCATGGCGATGCAGCGGGCGAGGCCGATGAGGATGATGCCGGTCATGTAGGCCGGGTGGTGCCGCAGGAGCAGGATCGCCAGGAAGAACATGAGGACCGGGCCGATGATCCAGTTCTGGAGCAGGGACACGCCGAGGATGCGCCAGTCGCGAAAGACGTCCGGGAGCTCCTCGTAGCGGACCTTGGCCAGCGGCGGGTACATCATGAGGATGAGGCCGATGGCGATGGGGATGTTGGTGGTTCCCACGGAGAACCGGTTCCAGAAGGCGGCGACCCCGGGCCACGCCCAGCCCATGGCGACCCCCGCCCCCATGGCGAGGAAGATCCACAGCGTCAGCAGGCGGTCGAGCAGTGAGAGTTGGGAGGATACCCCGGTCCGTGAGCTCATGGCTGCATCTCCTTCGAGGGCTCTGAGAGCCTCCTTCTTGCGTCTTCGAAGCCGAACCGGCACAGATCCGCGACCGGCACGCGGCGCAGCTCGCGGACCATCTCGAGGTCCGCGACGACCTGCGGATCGTCGGCGACCCGCTCCAGTACCTCGGACACCAGGGGCGCGAGATCCGCCCCGGCGGCGAGCCCGACGTGCACCCACCGCCCCGCCCGGCGCTCGGCGGTCAGCCCGGCCCGCCGCAGCTCCCGGAGATGGCTCGAGACCGTGGACGGGGCCAGCCCGAGCACCTCGACGATCTGGCACACGCACAGCTCGCCCGCGCGCAGCATGGCGAGGATGCGCAGCCGCGCGGGGTGGGCCAGGGCCTTGTGGACCTGGACGAGGCGGGCGAGAGACGAGGCACTCATTTCGTCACCTCGCGAAATGTAGTACCATTTCCTCGTGGCGTCAAGTGGTCAAACGAACGAGAACGCCCACCGGAGGATGAAGACCATGACGGGATCCCGGGCTCCGAAGAAGGTCCTGGTGCTCTGTACCGGCAACTCCTGCCGCTCGCAGATGGCGGAGGGTTTCATCAATCACCTGCTGCGCGGGCGGTGGGAGGCCCGCTCGGCGGGCACGGCGCCGGCCGCCGGCGTGCACCCGCTCGCCGTCGCGGTCATGGCGGAGGTGGGGATCGACATCTCCAGGGGCAGGCCCACCCGCGTCGACGAGGTCCTCGACCGGCCATGGGACCTGGTGATCACGGTCTGCGACTCGGCCAGGGAGACCTGCCCCGTCTTTCCCCGGCAGGTGGAGCAGATCCACGTCGGCTTCCCCGATCCCGCAGCGGTCACCGGTACCGAGGCGGAAAGGCTGGCCGCCTTCCGTCGCATTCGCGACGCCATCCGCGAGCGCCTCATCCCCGAGCTCGAACGCCGGGCCTGAGCGGCGTGCCCGGCGCCGCCGGCCGCAGGAGCGTTCGGGCGGAGCATCCTCCTCCGTTACGGTGTCCAATCGTGAGGGGATTGCTTCGGCGCTTCGCGCCTCGCAATGACACCGTGGGGGGTGTGAAGCGTTCAACGAAGCCCGTTGCTCTGTCATCGCGACGAGCGTGCCGGAGGCACGCGACGTGGCGATCCCTGACAGCTTTGGAGCGTGCTCCAAAGTACTTCGGGAGCGCTCCCCGCGTGAGGGGATCCCGTCGCTCGGGGCCTCGCGGGCCCTCGCTCGGTCCGCGAGTCGCCCGGCGGCGGACGGTCCGCCGGGGCGCGGTCTCGGGAGCCTTGGGGAAGATGTGGGCGGGCGCGCCGTAGAATGGGAAGCCGGGAGGGTGATGCCATGGGCGACACGGACACGGTGGAGTCGGCGCGGCGGGCGCTCGAGGACTGGCGCCGGGCGCAGCCGGAGAATCTCTACACGAGCGACGGGCTCCTGCGCCGGGTCCTGCGCCGGTACCTGGGCGATGCGCTGGACGCCCACGTGGAGGAGCTGGAGGCAGCCGGCGCCGCGGCGGCCCGCGAGCTGCCGGAGCTGGTCGACCGCGAGGGGCGGGACGAGAACCTGCCGCGGCTCGAGCCCTTCGACGCCCTCGGCCGGCACGCGGAGGCGGTGGTCTTCCACCCCCTCCACGATGCGATCGGCCGCATCTTCTGGTCCAGCGGCGTGCTCGCCGTCCTCGCCGAGCCGGGCAACGAGCTCCTTTCCGGGGCCCTCGTGTACCTCCTCGACCAGAGCGGGGAGGCGGGCCACGCGTGCCCGGTCGCCTGCACCGCCGGGGCCATCAAGCTCATCCAGGCCGTGGGCACGCCGGAGCAGCGGGCGCGCTGGCTGCCGGCCCTGCTCGAGCGTGACTACGACCGTCGCCTGCACGCCGCCCAGTTCGTCACCGAGGTCCAGGGCGGCTCCGACGTCGGCGCCAACGAGCTGCGCGCCGTGGCCGATCCGGACGAGCCCGGCGTGTGGCGGCTGTGGGGAGAGAAGTGGTTCTGCTCGGTGGCCGACGCCGGGCTGTTCGTGGTCACGGCCCGCCCGGAGGGCGCCGGGGGCGGGACGCGGGGCCTCGCCCTCTTCCTGGTTCCGCGCACCGTTAACGGCGAGCCCAACGGCTTCCGGCTGCGCCGGCTCAAGACCAAGCTCGGCACCCGCAGCCTCGCCACCGGCGAGATCGACTTCGCGGGCGCCCGCGCCGAGCTCGTCGGGCCCCTCGACCACGGCTTCAGGAACCTGTTGGCCATCGTCCTCGACACCTCCCGCGTCCACAACGCGCTGGCCTCCGCCGCCTTCATGAGGCGGGCCTACCTCGAGGCCGCCGCCTACGCCCGGCACCGCCGCGCCTTCGGTCGCAGGATCATCGATTACCCCGCCGTCCAGGCGACCCTGGCCCGCATGCGGCTGCGGCTGACGGCGGCCGTCCTGACCACCTTCCGCATCCTCGACATGACCGACCGGCTGGCCGGCGACCCCGGCGACGAGGCGTTGCGCGGCGCGCGGCGAATCGCCGTCATGATCAACAAGTACTGGACGGCGGTGGGAGCCACCGCGGCCGCCCGGGAGGGGATCGAGATCCTCGGCGGCAACGGCACCATCGAGGACTTCTCGCCCCTGCCCAGGCTCTACCGCGACGCCATGGTGCTCGAGAGCTGGGAGGGTTCCCACAACACCCTCGCCGCCCAGGTCATCCGTGACATGGCCGTGCGCGGCCTCGGCGAGCCGTGGTTCGACCGCCTGGCCGCCGAGCTCGAGGGCGTCCGCCGGCCGGCGCTGGCCGACGCCGCCACGGCGGCGGGTCGCCTGCTCGATGCGCTGCGGGAACGGGCGACGCGCGTGCTGGCGGGCGGCGAGGAAGCCGCGGCCCCCCTGGTGCGGCCCCTCGTCGATCGCATGTGCCGCCTCACCGACCTGGCGGCCCTGCTGGGGCAGGCGGCGTGGGAGCTCGACCACGGCGTCGATACCGACCTGCCACGGCTCGTCGAGCTCTACCGGCTCGAGGAGTTGGGTCGCGCCGATCCCCTCGACGAGCCCGCCCTGCCCGCCCTCTGGCGGGAGGTGGCCGCGGTCGTCTGAGCCCGTCCGCCCTCGCCGGAGTCCGGCGGCCGCCCGGGGGACGCCGCGCTATATTGAGTCGGCGGGAGGGGGTGACGGCGTGACGGCCCTGGTGCTGGCGGTTTTCGCGGTGGTCTACCTGGGGATGCTGCTGGGCAGCATTCCCGGGCTCGCCCTCGACCGCACCGGGGTCGCCGTCGTCGGCGCCATCGCCCTGGTCGTGGGCGGCGTCCTGACGCCGCGCCAGGCGTGGGCATCCGTCGACGTGGGGACGATGGCCCTGCTCTTCGGGCTCATGCTGGTCTCGGCCCAGCTCCGGCTCGGCGGCTTCTACACCGCGACGACGCGGAGGCTGGGCGGCGGGGGCCTCGGACCGCTGGGGCTCCTGGCGCTGCTGGTGGCGGCGGCGGGGGTGCTCTCGGCCCTGCTCTCCAACGACATCGTCTGCCTGGGCATGGCGCCGGTGGTCCTGGAGGTCGCGCACCGCCGCCGCCTGAACCCCGTGCCCTTCCTGCTCGCCCTCGCCTTCGCCGCGAACACGGGTTCCGCCGCCACGCTGATCGGGAACCCGCAGAACATCCTCATCGGCGAGCGCATGCACCTGAGCTTCGCCCGCTACCTGGTGGAGGGCGGCGTGCCCGCCGTCCTGGGGCTGGGGCTGGTGTGGGCGGGCGTGGCGGCGGCGTGGCGGGGACGCCTGGTCCGCGATCCCGCCACGTGGCGGCCGCTCACCGGCCCGCTGCCCGAGCTTTCCGTGTGGCACACCGCCAAGGGCCTGGTCGTCCTGGCCGTGGTCGTGGCGCTCTTCCTGGCGGGAAGACCGGCGCGCTCCGTGGTCGCCCTCGGTGCCGGGGCGGTGCTGCTGGCGAACCGCGAGCTCACCTCCCGCCGCCTGCTCCAGCTCGTCGACTGGAACCTGCTCCTGCTGTTCTCGGGCCTCTTCGTGGTCACGGAGACCCTCACCCGGACCGGCCTCGCGGCGCGAGGGCTGGCCGTCGTGGAGGCGTCGGGCGTGCCCCTGAGCTCGGCCGCCGGGCTTGCCGTCATTACCCTGGCCGCCGCGAACCTCTTCTCCAACGTCCCCGCCGTCATGCTGCTGCTGCCCGGCATCCACGGTCCGCAGAGCGCCGTCCTGCTGGCCCTGGTGAGCACCTTCGCCGGCAATCTCCTGCTCGTCGGCAGCATCGCCAATATCATCGTCGCCGCCGTGGCCTCCGGCTCCGGCATCACCATCGGCTGGCGCGAGCACGCCCGCCTCGGCATTCCCCTCACCATCGCCCTCTGCGTCCTGGCGCTGGCCTGGCTGCACCTGCTCGGCGCGGCCTGAGTGCTGCCGGGAGTACCCTTGGCGCTGTCATCGCGAGGTGGCGTAAGCGCGCGAAGCTCTGCTTCGCCTGCGCGCACGCCACCCCGAGGAGCGAAGCGACGAAGGGGACTCGGCGCAGCCCGGCGACGCGGCGATCCCTGACAGCTCTGGAGCGCGCCAGGAGCAGGATCCCTGCGCCCGAGCGCGGGCATGGGGCCGCCGCCTGCGGCGGCGTCCCTTGGGGCGCTCGGCTCCG
>CAZXXL010000154.1:0-7263 GCA_964644635.1 uncultured Thermoanaerobaculia bacterium
AGTGCGACCTTGCCAAGGTCGAAGTCGCGGGTTCAAATCCCGTCTCCCGCTCCATTTTCGTTTTTCCCTTCCTCTTTTCTTCCTCCACCAACGAAATCCGAACGCAATCGTAACGAGAGCGTGGAGCTGGTCGTCAGCGTGGTGATCCGAGACGATCCGGCGCCGAGGCGTAGCACCGCTACGTCGCAGGCGCAGGAACGGTGAGGAGCGCCGCGCTGGCGGCCAGATCTGCGCTCGCAGTCGATTGCATTCGGATTCCGTTGGTGGGTTGGAGGCGACGGGCGGATTCGAACCGCCGAATGAGGGCTTTGCAGGCCCCTGCCTTACCACTTGGCCACGTCGCCGCAGGGGAGCTCATTCTAGGCGAGGTCCCCCCGGGCGTCAACAATGCGCGCGCCCCGAGCCTCCCCGGCATCTTCGAGGCGGCCAGCCAGCGGATGGACCCTCACGCCCGGAGCGCTTCGCGGAGAAGTGGCGGGCTCGCTCCAACGCTGCCAGGGATGGCCACGTCGGCCGGCTGCGCCGGCCTCCTCGCCATGACAAAAAGGGTGAGTGCACCGTGGGCGTGCGCGCAGGCGGGGGAAGGGCTTCGTTGGACGCCTCGCACCCCCCACGTGTCATTGCGAGGAGCCGGGCGGAGCCCGGCGACGTGGCCATCCCATCACGATCGGACACCGCCCCGGAGAAGGGTGCTCTCGACGGACGGTCCTGTGACCGTCCCGGGCCGGACGAGGCGGCGCCTACTTCCCCTTCTTGCCCAGGGCCTGGAGGAGGCGCTCGCCGAAGACGGTGGTGCCGGAGGGCTCCGCCGGGCCGCCGGAGCTCATGTGGCGGCGGTAGTCCTGGCGCTCGCGGTCCCTCTTGTAGGCCCGGATCGAGAGGCTGATCCGCCGGCGCTCCGGATCCACGGAGAGGATCTTCGCCTGGACCTTCGAGCCGGGCTCGAGCACCGTCCTCGGGTCCACGTCCCGGCCCATTCCCAGCTCCGAGATCGGGATCAGACCGCTCAGGCCGGGCTCCAGCTCGACGAACACCCCGAAGCCCGTCCCGTTCTCCACCGTGCCCTCGATGACCTGGCCGGCCTGGTAGTGCATCTCGATCCGTTCCCACGGATCGCGGGCGGGAACCGGCCGCATGGTGAGGCCGATCCGCTGGTGCTCGCCGTCGAAGTCCCGCACCCACCCCTTCACCGTCTCGCCGACGGCGAGCTCGGGCGCCGCCGGGTCCATGCCCGGGGGCAGCTGGCTGAGGTGGAGAAGCCCGTCGATACCGGGCTCCAGCTCGACGAAGAAGCCGAAGTCGGCCTTGCGGACGATGGTCCCCTCGAACTCGGAGCCCGGGGTGTAGCGCTCGCCGGCCCCTTCCCAGGGATCCGGCTCGAGCTGCTTGATGCTGAGGGAGATGCGGTTGCGCTCGGTGTCGATCTCGAGCACCTTGACCCGGACCTCCTGCCCGATTTCCAGCGCGTCGGAGGGCTTGCGGACGTGGCGGTGGGAGATCTCCGTGACGTGGACCAGGCCGTCGACGCCGCCGAGGTCCACGAAGGCGCCGAAATCGGTCAGCGACCGGACCTTGCCCTCGGCCACGCCGCCCACCTCGAGCCGGGCCAGCGTCTCCTCGCGCAGCCGCTTCTTCTCCTCCCGCAGGAGCGCCGCCCGCGAGACCACCAGCTTGCGGCCCTCGGGCTCGTACTCGAGAACCCGGAACGTGTAGACCTGCCCGAGGTACTGGTCGAGGTCGTCCGTGCGCCGGTCGTCGATCTGCGACGCCGGGCAGAAGCCCCGCACCCCGGCCACGGTGACGTCGAACCCGCCCTTGCGGCGGCCGACCACCTTGCCCTCCACCGGCAGACCCTCCTCGCTCGCCCGCAGGAGCTCCTCCTTCAGCTTCCGCTCCAGCGCAAGGCGCCGGGAGACCCTGATCTCCTCCCCGGCGTCGACGACGACCACCTCCACCGGATCGCCGGTTCCCAGCTCGTCCAGCTCCTCGCGCGCGAGCACCGCCTCCGACTTGCCGCCGACGTCCACCAGGGCGACGTCGCCGTGGACGGCGACGATCGTGCCGTCGACCACCGCGCCCACCTCCAGGTGGCGCGCGCCGAGATCCTCCTGAAGGGCCTGTTCGAACTCACTCATGTCGCCGGTGTGATCCATCATCGGGTCCCGCTCCTTGCGCTCCCCGCGGCCCGCCGCGTGGGGGCGGCAAGAATAGCACACCGGCGGCGGTGCGACGCCGCCTACGCGGTCATGCCCCGGCCCGCCAGACGACGCGGCCGCCGACGATGGTGGCCGCCGGCCGGCCCCGGAGCGTCATGCCGGCGAAGGGCGTGTTGCGGGACAGGGAGCGGAAGCGCTCCGGATCGACGGTGACCCGCGCCCGGAGATCGAGCACGGTGACGTCGGCCGGCGAGCCGGGCGCGAGGCTGCCGCCGGGGAGGTGGAAAACCTCGGCCGGCCGGGTGGACATCAGCCGCACCAGCTGGCTGAGGCCGATCACCCGTTCGTGGACGAGCCGGTCGAGGGCGAGGCTGACCGCCGTCTCCAGGCCCACGATACCGAACGGCGCGTCGGCGAAATCGAGATCCTTCTCGTCCTGGTGGTGGGGCGCGTGGTCGGTGACGATGGCGTCCACCGTACCGTCGTACAGGGCGTTAAGCACGGCCTCCACGTCCTCCCTGGGCCTGAGCGGCGGGTTCATCTTCCAGTTCGGATCGTAGTTGGCGGCCGCCACGTCCTCGTCCGTGAGGGTGAAGTGATGGGGCGTGACCTCGCAGGTGACGGCGATGCCCTTGCGCCTGGCCATCCGCACCAGGTCCAGGCTGCCGCGGGTGGACAGGTGGCACAGGTGGAGGTGGCCCCCGGTCAGCTCGGCGAGGAGGAGGTCGCGGGAGACCATCACCTCCTCGGCCGCCGACGGGATGCCCCGCATCCCGATCCGCGCCGAGACGACCCCCTCGTGCATGACCCCGCCGGCCGCCAGGCCCGGGTCCTCCTCGTGCGCCGCCACCGGGATGCCGAAGCTCCGCGAGTACTCGAGGACGCGGCGCATGAGCTGGGAGCTGGTCACCGGGCGGCCGTCGTCGGAGACCGCCACCGCGCCCTCGCGGACCATCTCGCCGATCTCGGCGAGCTCCTTCCCCTCCTCGCCCCGGGAAACCGCGCCGATCGGGTAGACCCGCGCCAGCCCCACCCGGGCGGCCCGCTCGCGGATGAACCGCGTGATGGAGGGATCGTCGTTGACGGGGAGCGTGTTCGGCATGCAGCAGACCGCCGTGAAGCCCCCGGCCACCGCCGCCGCGCTCCCGGAGGCGATGGTCTCCTTGTACTCGTAGCCGGGCTCGCGGAGGTGGACGTGAAGGTCGATGAAGCCCGGCGCCACCACCAGGCCGGCCGCGTCGAAGACTTCGACGTCGCCCTCGGCCTCGAGCTTCTCCCCGAGCTCGACGACCGTCCCGTCCTCGATGAGGACGTCCATCCCCTGGTCGAGATTCTGCGACGGGTCCACGACCCGGCCGTTACGAATGAGCAGTCGGTTCACCGTGTCCTCCCGCCAAGAGGTAAAGGATGGCCATGCGGATGGCCACGCCGTTGGTCACCTGCTCGAGGATCACCGAGCGAGCCCCGTCCGCCACCCGGGAGTCGATCTCCACGCCGCGGTTGATGGGCCCCGGGTGCATCACCAGGGCGTGGGGCGCGGCCAGCGCCAGGCGCTCGGGGGTCAGGCCGAAGAAGTCGAAATACTCGCGCACGGACGGGAAGTTCATGTTGCCCTGGCGCTCCCGCTGGATGCGCAGCATCATCACCACGTCCGCCCCCTCGACGGCGGGCTCGAGGCGGTCGAAGGTGGTCACGCCGAGCTCCTCGATACCCGGCGGCATCAGGGAGCGCGGGGCCGCGAACCGGACGCTGGCGCCCATCTTCCGCAACAGGAAGAGGTTCGAGCGGGCCACCCGGGAGTGCCGGATGTCGCCGGCGATGGTCACCGTGAGCCCCTCCAGCCGGCCGAAGTGGCGGCGGATGGTGAAGGCGTCGAGCAGCGCCTGGGTGGGGTGCTCGTTGATCCCGTCGCCGGCGTTGATGATCGACGCCGGCACCATCCCGGCGAGGCGGTGGGGCGCGCCGGAGTTGGGATGGCGCATGACGATGAAGTCCGGAGCCATGGCCATCAGGTTGCGGGCGGTGTCGATCAGGGTCTCGCCCTTGGTCACCGACGAGGTGGACGCCGAAAAGTTGAGAGTGTCCGCCGACAGCCGCTTCTCGGCCACCTCGAAGGAAAACCGCGTTCTCGTGGACGGCTCCATGAAGAGGTTGACCACCGTCCGGCCGCGCAGCGCCGGGACCTTCTTGATGGGGCGCCGGGCCACCTCGAGGAGCTCCTCGGCCGTATCCAGGATGAGCATGATCTCGCCCGGCTCAAGCGGGGCGATGCCCACCACGTCCTTGCTCGTGAGAGCCGCCGCCGGTTCAATCGGCATTCCCGCTCTCCTTTCCGATCCATACGCCGTCGTCGCCGTCCACCTCGGCGAGGTGGACCTGGACGTCCTCGTCCCGGGAGGTCGGGATCACCCTGCCCACGATGTCGGCGGCGATGGGCAGCTCCCGGTGCCCCCGGTCGACCAGGACCGCCAGGCGCACCGCCCGGGGCCGCCCGTAGTCGACGAGGGTATCGAGGGCGGCGCGCACGGTGCGTCCCGTGAACAGGACGTCGTCGATCAGGTAGATGGTCTCGCCGTCGATGGATTCCGGCAGGACCGTGTCCTTGAGCACCGGCTGGCTGTGCGCCGGGCGCCACGGGCCGACGTCGTCGCGGTACAGCGAGATGTCCAGGCGGCCGACCGGAATCTCGCGCCCGGTCTTCGCCTCGAGGGCCTTCGCCAGGCGGTTCGCCAGCGGGACGCCCCGGGTGTGGATGCCGACGAGCATGATCTCGCCGCCGTCCCGCTCCAGGATCTCCGCCGCCATGCGCGCGATCGTCCGCTCCATCCCCTCCCGGTCGAGCACCTGGACCCTGCCCGCCGCAGAGCTTCTTGCGCCTGCCATCTTCCCTCCCGCGTATTCGAAAAGAACTTCCCGCCCGGGAAGCTCGTGCTCACGGCTGGGCCGTTTTACCCATCGATCTCATACTACATCATTCCCGCGACCCGCGGGACACCGTGACCACGGTGTGGATCCCGCCGCGCAGACGGTAGTCGAGGACCACCTCCATCCAGCGCGGGACCGCCACCTCCCACAGGTCGTCGAGAATCCTGTTCGCCGCGTGCTCCTGGTAGATGCCGACGTTGCGGTAGCCGACCAGGTAGTACTTCAGGGACTTGAGCTCGATGCAGCGATCGGACGGGATGTAGCGCACGGTGAGGGTGCCGAAGTCGGGCAGGCCCGAGTACGGGCAGACCGCCGTGAACTCGTCGGTCGCGATCTCGACCACGGCGTCCCGCCCGGCGTACTCGTAGGGGAACGTCTCCAGCACCCCGGGGGTGAGCGCCCCGGGGTCGGCGAACGGAAAGGTCCTTCCCTCGGCCTCGACCATGAGCTCCCTCCGCCGGGCGCGCGACCCGCCGCCCGGGCCGCCATCCTATCACCCGCACCGGCCGGCCGACGACTCGGGTACCATGAAACCATGAACACGAGGTTGCTCGCTGCGGCGCGGGTCGTCTGGCTCGCGCTCGCGGTCCTGGCGGCGGGTACGACGGGTTACGCCATCATCGAGCGGGTCCCCGTCTTCGACGCGCTCTACATGACCGTCATCACGGTGAGCACCATCGGCTTTCGGGAGGTCTTCCCCCTCTCCACCGCCGGCCGGGCGTTCACCATGCTGCTGGCGGTGGCCGGCGTCGGCATCATGCTCTACGCCGTCTCGGTGGTGGCGGGGATCATCGTCGAGACCGACCTGCGCCGGATGTTCGGGCTCAGAAGGGAGCACCGCATGATCCACAGGCTCTCCGGTCACCTGGTCGTCTGCGGGGCCGGCCGGACCGGCCAGGCCGTCGCCGAGATCCTGCACGGGCGCCGCGAGCGTTTCGTCGTCGTCGAACGCGACGCCGCCGGCTGCCGCGCCCTGGAGGAGGCCGGCATCCTGGTGGTCCAGGGGGACGCCACCAGCGAGGAGGTGCTCCGCTCGGCAGGCATCGAGCGCGCGTCAACGATGATCGCGTGCCTGGCCGACGACGCCCACAACGTCTACGCCATCCTCCTCGCCCGCCGCCTCAACCCCGGCCTGAAGATCATCGCCCGGGCGACCGAGGACGGCTCCGAGGATCCCCTCCGCCTGGCCGGGGCGGATACCGTCATCAACCCCTACCGGACCGGCGCCATGCGCATCGCCTACACCGCCCTCAAGCCCACCGTCATCGACTTTCTCGACGCCTCCCTCCCCGGAACCGACTCCGAGCTGGAGCTGGCCGAGATTCGCGTCGGCCCCCACAGCGAGCTCGCCGGCAAGACCCTGGCCGGGGCCAACGTCCGCCAGCGCTTCGGCCTCATCGTGGTGGCGCTCCGGCGCCAGAACACCAGCCTCTTCAACCCCCGGCCGGACATCCGGATCGAGCCGGGCGACGTGCTGGTGGCGCTGGGGCCGACCCAGAGCGTCGAGAAGCTGGAACGCGCGTCGGCCTGACGGTTACCCCTGGTCGGTGCGGCGGAAGGTGAGCGTCTGCCGGTCCTTGACCACGCCCGGGAAGCGCAGGACGCGGTTGTGCATGACCACGTACACCCCCGGCTCCAGCAGGCGGGCGGCGAGCAAGGCCTCGGTCACGTTCTGCAGGGCGTCCGAGTCCCGGAACTCGTACGGGCGCATGGCGCCGGTGAGGATGACCGGGACCGAGAGCTCCTGGCCCAGCTCCCGGTTCAGGAGCTCCCCGGTGACCGACAGCGTGTCGGTGCCGTGCAGGACGATGACCGCGTCCGACCGCTCGAGGGCGTTCCGGACCGCCTCCAGGATCACCCGCCGGTCCTCGTCGGTCATCTCCAGGGAGTCCTTGTGCATGACGTTGACGTGGCGGATGAAGAGGTCGGGCAGCCGAAGGCTGGCGAGGATCTCGTCGAGCACCGAGCGGTCGTTGCGGAGCATGCCGTCGGCCTCGTTGTAGGTCTTCTCGATGGTGCCGCCGGTGGTCAGGATCGAAACCCGCATGCCGCCCTCCTTTCCCGGGCCGCGGTCATCATACCGCGCCCCCGGCACCGGGCGATCCCGGAGCGCGATCCAGCGCTGCGAGGGATGGCCACGTCGGCCGGCTGCGCCGGCCTCCTCGCCATGACAAAAAGGGGA
>CAZXXL010000155.1:0-1133 GCA_964644635.1 uncultured Thermoanaerobaculia bacterium
GGTAAAGGTGCCAGGTCCGGTGATTGATGTTATTCTCCAAGGTGAAGACTGGAGGATGACAGGATGCCGCGAGCGAAGAGGGTCTTGGTGCCGGGAGCGGTGTACCACGTCTACAATCGGGTTGCGCACGGGGAGCATCTCTTCCGGGAAGAGGGCGAGGCCAGGCGGTTGCTGGCGCGGATCGCCGAGACGAAGAAGCGGGACGACTTTGTGGTCATGGCGTACTGTGTGATGTCCAACCACTATCACCTGGTGGTACGTATGGGCCGCGTGCCGCTGTCGCGAAGCATGCGGACGATCCATCAGAGATACACGCAGAGCTACAACGGGCGTCACCGCCTTCTCGGACCGTTGTGGCAGGGGCGATACAAGGCCAAGCTGGTGGAGAGCGCGGAGAGCCTGTGCCGCGTCATCGCGTACATTCATCTCAATCCGGTGGCCGCAGGCATCGTGGCGGATCCTTCCGAGTACCGGTTCAGCGGTCATCGAGAGTTGGTTGCGGGGAGGAGGCGGCAAGGCCTTGTCGACATTGACGAGGCTCTGGCGGTCTTCGGCGACACCCGGCGCCGGGCGCTGAGGGCCTACCGGGCAGCCCTGAGAGATACGGTCACCGAGGAATGGTTGGGGGAAGGGCCGGGGCATCTTCCGTGGTGGCGGCTGGGACGTCCGAAATCCAAGGTCTTCGACGAGCAGCTGAAGTTGGATGAGAGCCGGCCCCGGATCGGGGCAGGCGGCATCAGCACCGACCTCGAAAGGCCGGAGATCGACGTCGAGACCTTCCTCGTGCATGGGGCGGCGGCGTTGGGGACGACTGTGGACGCACTCGTGGGCCCTTCGAGGGATGCGCGGCTCGTGGAGGCGCGCGAGATCCTGACGATCGTGGGCGTGGAGCGCTACGGCTTCCTGGTCAAGTCCATGGCGGTCGCTTTCAAGCGGTCCTACGAAACCGCCAGCCGGTGGATCAGCCGGGGAACCCGGCGCCGCCAAGAGGACGAGGAGTACCGGAGCAGGTTGGAAGAAGTCGATCGAGCCGTTGCTTCAGCCGGTGGCCAGGTATCGTGAGATGACGCATCATGAGAGAAAGCGAGAGTTACGTCAATCACCGGACCTGGCACCTTTCCCTTTCCCTTTCC
>CAZXXL010000155.1:1233-7262 GCA_964644635.1 uncultured Thermoanaerobaculia bacterium
AGAAAGCGAGAGTTACGTCAATCACCGGACCTGGCACCTTTCCCTTTCCCTTTCCTTTGTAAACTCGCGCTAGAACACGGGGAGCCGGCGTCCTTCGAGTGGCTCGAGCCGAAGAACTTGCATGAAGTGGATGGCCTTTTCATTGCGGGTCCCGACGATTCGCCGTAACCGGCAACTGCGACTCAGTTGCGGGTAAATTCATCGGCTGCAGGGGGTTGACATGCGGTGGGGAGATAGTTTATTTCTTCATCCAGAGGTCAAGAGTGCTAACGACGACCACCAAACATGCCCTTCGCGCCCTCGTCGTTCTCGCGACGCAGGGGGAGGGAGTGGCAATGCTGGGGCGGGATCTGGCGGCGATCGCGAAGATTCCGGCCAACTATCTGTCGAAGATCCTCCTGGATCTGGGACGGGCGGGTTTGGTCGATGCGACGCGGGGAAGTGGGGGCGGGTACAGGCTCGCCGTCCGGCCGTCGGAGATTACCCTGATCGACATCGTAGAGGTCTTCGAGGGTGTGCGATCGCGCCCCGACTGCCTCCTTGGATGCGACCACCCGTGCTCGGACGACAACCCGTGCTCGGCTCACGCAGCCTGGCGCGCGGTGAAGAAGGCTCACATGGATTTCCTGGAAACGACGACCTTGGCCGACATTGCGGAGCATCCGGTGGGAGGCGCACCCTGCAATCTCTCCGGTGGCGAAGAGGGAGGCAAGTCGTGAGATTGGGTTGCATCGTGTTGACGAGGCGGCGCCTCGCCGTTGCGGCGGCCGGGCTGGGGTTGCTGGCCCTGCCGGCGGCGGTGACGGCCCAGGAGGCCGCCGCATTCTTCCGGCAGAACTGCGCGAACTGCCACACCATCGGCGGCGGACGGCTGGTGGGACCGGACCTCAAGGGCGTAACCGCCCAGCGGGACCGCGCGTGGTTAGTCCAGTTCTTGCAGAACCCCAAGGCGGTGATCGAGGGCGGAGATCCGTACGCGCTCAAGCTCAAGGACGAGGCGCGGGGGGTCATCATGCCGACCGTCGCGGGGATGACGCCGGAGCGGGCGGAGGCGTTGCTCGACCTGATCGAGGCCGAGTCGGCCAAGGAGCACTCCCAGTTCGAGGGCCTCAAGATCTCGGACAAGCCGTTCACCCCGGCGGAGATTGCGCGCGGGCGGGACCTCTTCGCGGGGCGGCGCAAGCTCTCCGGCGGCGCACCCGCCTGCTTGTCCTGCCACACGACGGTTTCGCTCGGGGGCCTGGGGGGCGGCAGACTCGGGCCCGATCTCAGCCGGGTCTTCGAGAGACTGCACGGCCGTAAGGGGCTTGCGTCGTGGCTGTCGGCGCCGGCGACGACCACGATGCGGGCGGTTTTCTGGGAACGGCCCCTCAACTCGGAGGAGGTCCTGCCGCTGGTCGCCTTTCTGGAGGCGAGCGCCAGGCGGGGCGCCGATGACCAGCGTCCGCAGGGACTGGAGCTCTTGTTGTTCGCGCTGGGGGGCCTGGCGGTGTGCGTGGTCTCGTTCGACGCCATCTGGAAGGGCCGCCTGCGCTCGGTACGCCGGGCGCTGGTCGAGAAGAAGCGATCGCGAGGTGGAAGATGACGCGAGGCAAGGGGGGCATCCCCTGGATCAAGGACGAGATCTCGGCGGCCGGGCGCAGCTGGGAGGAGTTCTACCGCAACCGCTGGCAGCACGACAAGATCGTGCGCTCCACGCACGGGGTGAATTGCACCGGGAGCTGCACCTGGCAGATCCACGTCAAGGACGGCATCGTGACCTGGGAGATGCAGGGGCTGGACTACCCGTCCCTGGAGGCCGGGCTGCCCCCGTACGAGCCCCGCGGCTGCCAGCGCGGGATCTCCTACTCGTGGTACCTGTACAGCCCGCTGCGCGTGAAGTACCCCTACATCCGCGGCGCGCTCTACGACCTCTGGCGGCAGGCGCGGGCGGAGCACGACGACCCGGTGGCGGCGTGGGCCTCCATCGCCGGCGATCCCGCCCGGCGGGAGCGCTACCAGCGCGCCCGCGGCAAGGGCGGCTTCCGGCGCCTGGACTGGGACACCGCGCTTGAGATCATCGCCGCCTCGGTGCTGCATACGATCAAGGAGCACGGCCCCGACCGCGTCGCCGGCTTCTCGCCGATCCCCGCCATGTCGATGATCAGCTACGCCGCCGGCGCGCGCCTGATGCAGCTCATCGGCGGCGTCTCCCTGTCCTTCTACGACTGGTACTGCGACCTGCCGCCGGCCTCGCCCGAGACCTGGGGCGAGCAGACCGACGTCAACGAGTCCGCCGACTGGTACAACGCCAAGCTCCTGGCGGTCACCGGCTCGAACCTCAACATGACCCGCACCCCGGACTGCCACTTCGCCGCCGAGGCGCGCCACAACGGGTCCAAGATGTGGGTCTTCGCGCCAGACTTCAGCCAGGTGGCCAAGTACGCCGACGAGTGGATCGCGGTCAACGCCGGCCAGGACGGCGCCTGGTGGATGGCGGTGAACCACGTGCTGCTGACGGAGTTCCACCACCAGCGGCAGGTCCCGTACTTCACCGACTACGTCAAGCGCTACACGGATTCCCCGCTGCTCGTCGAGCTCGAGGCCCGGGACGGCGGCCACGCGCCCGGCCAGCTCCTGAGGGCCGGCCGTCTCGAACGGTACGCGGACGTGGAGCACGGCGAGTGGAAGTTCCTGATGTGGGACGAGGCCACGGGCGGGCCGAAGATGCCCCAGGGCTCGGTCGGGTTCCGGTGGGGAAGCGAGGACGGCAAGTGGAACCTCGAGCTCGTCGACGGCCTCGACGGCTCCGAGATCGACCCCCGCCTGAGCTTCCTCGGGGCCGCCGACCGGGAGGTGCCGGTGACCTTCGACGATTTCGCCGAGGGCAGGAGCATCACCCGCGGGGTGCCCGCGAAAGAGGTCACCACCGTGGACGGCGCGAAGGTGCTCGTGACCACGGTTTTCGACCTGCTGATGGCGCAGTACGGCGTGGCCCGCGGCCTCGGCGGCGACTACCCCTCGGGCTACGACGACGAGACGGCACCCTACACGCCGGCCTGGTCGGAGAAGTACACCGGGATCGGGCGGGAGACCCTGATCCGGTTCGCCCGCGAGTGGGGGAGGACGGCCGAGCTCACCGGCGGCAAGTGCACCATCATCATCGGCGCCGGCATCAACCACTGGTACCACGGCAACCTCATGTACCGGGCGGGCATCCACGCCCTGATGCTGTGCGGCTGCGTGGGCGTCAACGGCGGCGGTCTCGCCCATTACGTGGGCCAGGAGAAGCTGGCGCCCGCCGAGCCCTGGGGCGCCATCGCCTTCGCCAAGGACTGGTTCCCCGCCGCGCGGCTCCAGAACGCCCCGAGCTGGCATTACGTGCACACGGACCAGTGGCGGTACGAGAAGGCGTTCACGGACTATCACACGGTGCCCGCCTCCCAGCCCGAGGGCTCGCTGGCGGGCGGCCACGCCATGGACCTCCAGGCGCGGGCCGTGCGCTCGGGGTGGCTGCCCTTCTACCCGCAGTTCGACGCCAACCCGCTCGAGCTCGCCCGCCGCGCGGCCGAGGCCGGTGCGAAGACCGAGGCGGAGGTCGCCCGCTTCGTGGTCGACGAGCTCCGCGCCGGGCGGCTCAAGCTCGCCGTCGACGACCCTGACGACCCCGCGAGCTGGCCGCGCGTCTTCTTCATCTGGCGGGGCAACGCCCTCATGTCCTCGGCCAAGGGGCACGAGTACTTCCTCAAGCACTACCTGGGCACCCACGACAACGCCATCGCCGAGGAGATCGCCGGCGACGACCTGCGGGAGGTGGCGTGGCACGAGGTCGCGCCGCGGGGCAAGATGGACCTCGTCGTCGATCTCAACTTCCGCATGGACACGTCGGCGCTGTACTCGGACATCGTGTTGCCCGCCGCGACCTGGTACGAGAAGGCCGACCTCAACTCCACCGACATGCACAGCTTCATCCACCCGCTGTCGGCGGCGGTGCCCCCGTGCTGGGAGTCCAAGAGCGACTGGCAGATCTTCCGGGCGGTGGCGCAGAAGATCTCGGAGCTGGCCCCGCACCACTTCCCGGAGCCGGTGGCGGACGTGGTCATGGCGCCGCTGGCCCACGACTCGCCGGCCGAGATCGCCCAGCCGCGGATCGCCGACTGGCGGTCGGGAGAGGTGCCGGCCGTCCCCGGCGTGACCATGCCCAACATCAAGGTGGTCGAGCGCGACTACGTCAACCTTCTCAACCGCTTCGATGCCTTCGGCCCCCGGGTGCGGGAGAACGGTCTGGGCGCCCACGGCACCCACTACGATGTGGACGACCTCTACGACGAGGTGGTCCGCACCGGGCCCACCATCAGCTTCGGGGGCGGGACGTACCCCTCCATCGCGCAGGACGAGGCCGTCTGCAACATCATCCTCATGTTCGCCACCGTGACCAACGGCGAGCTGGCCTACCGGTCGTACAGGAACATGGAGAAGAAGGTCGGCCTGCCGCTCGCCCACCTGGCGGAGAAAAACCGCGGCGTGCGGGCGACCTACGAGGGCCTGCAGGCGCGGCCGCAGCGCTTCATCAACTCGCCCATGTGGTCGGGGCTCATCGAGAACGGGCGCGCGTACTCGCCCTTCACGTACAACGTGGAGGCCCGGGTGCCGTGGCGGACGCTCACCGGCCGCCAGCACTTCTACCTCGACCACCCGCTGTACCTCCAGTTCGGCGAGCACCTGCCGACCTTCAAGCCGAAGCCGCTGCCCACCCAGTACGCCGACCTCAAATTCACCGGCGACATGCGCGAGGCGAAAACCCTGAATTACCTGACGCCCCACGGCAAGTGGCACATCCACTCCACCTACGGGGACAACGAGCGGATGACGGTGCTCTCGCGCGGCGTCGAGCCGCTGTGGATGAACGACGGCGACGCCGCCGACCTGGGGATCGCCGACAACGACTGGGTGGAGGTCTTCAACGACCACGGGGTGGTCGTGACGCGGGCGGCGGTGTCGGCCCGCATCCCGCGCGGGATCTGCATCCAGTACCACTCCCCGGAGCGGACCCTGTCGGTGCCGAGGTCGCCGCTGCGGGGCAAGCGGCGGGCGGGAGGCCACAACAGCCTCACGCGCACCCGCCTCAAGCCCAACTTGATGGCCGGCGGCTACGGCCAGTTCACCTACGCCTTCAACTACTGGGGGCCCACGGGATCGAACCGGGACACCCACATCCTGGTCCGCAAGCTTCCCGAGCTGGTGTGGTGAGGAGGGGACGATGAACGTACGCTCGCAGATCGCCATGGTGTTTCACCTGGACAAATGCATCGGCTGCCACACCTGCTCCATCGCCTGCAAGAACGTGTGGACGGATCGGCAGGGCACCGAGTACATGTGGTGGAACAACGTCGAGACCAAGCCCGGCACCGGTTACCCGGCCCTCTGGGAGGACCAGGACAAGTTCCGGGGCGGCTGGGAGCTGAAGCACGGCAGGCCCCACCTGCGCTCGACGGACAAAAAGCGAATCGTCTTCAACATCTTCCACAACCCGCACATGCCGAGCATGGACGACTACTACGAGCCGTGGACCTACGACTACCAGCACCTGTTCAACGCCCCGGAAGGTCCCGACCAGCCCACGGCGCTGCCCATCTCGCGGGTGACGGGGGAGTACGTGGACATCCAGTCGGGGCCGAACTGGGACGACGACCTCGGCGGGTCGCCGGTCTACGCCGAGAGCGATCCCAACCTGGCGGGGCTGACGGACGAGCAGCGGCTGCAGCTGTTCTCCATCGAGCGCCTGGTCTTCTTCTACTTCCCCCGCATCTGCAACCACTGCCTCAACCCGGGGTGCGTGGCGGCCTGCCCGTCAGGCGCACTGTACAAGCGCGGCGAGGACGGGATCGTGCTCGTCGACCAGAAGCGCTGCCGGGCGTGGCGGGCGTGCATCGCCGCCTGCCCGTACAAGAAGGTCTTCTACAACTGGCACACCGGCAAGTCCGAGAAGTGCATTCTCTGCTACCCGCGGCTGGAGACGGGCCAGGCGCCGGCGTGCTTCCACTCCTGCG
>CAZXXL010000156.1:0-7235 GCA_964644635.1 uncultured Thermoanaerobaculia bacterium
TCACCGGCCTGACCAATTACGAGCTGACCCCCGAGGTCGCCGCCAAGCTCGGCGCCGCCTACGGCGCCCTGCTCCCGGAGCACGCGGTGATCCTCACCGCCCGCGACGCCCACCCCGCCTCGCGGATGCTGCGGCGGGCCTTCGTCGGCGGCCTCGGCTCGGCCGGCGTGGACATCTCGGATTTGCGCATGACGCCGACCCCGATCATGCGCTTCCGCCTCCAGGACCCCGCCGGGCCCGAGGTGGGCGGCGTCTTCTTCCAGCAGGTCCACTTCACCTCCGGCATGACCGCCATCCGCTTCTACGACCCACACGGGGCGGACCTGTCCACCGCCGCCGCCAAGAACGTGGAGCGCGTCTTCTTCCGCGAGGACTTCCGGCGCGTGGACCACGACCAGGTGGGGGTGATCCACGACGCGCCGGTCATCCTCGCCAGCTACCAGGAGGCCTACCTCGGCCAGCTCGACCGGGAGAGCATCCGCCAGCGGCGCTTCCGCATCGTCGTCAACTACAGCCACGGCAGCTCGGCCGTGGTCCTCCCGGAGCTCCTGGGCCGCCTGGGGGTCGAGGAGGTGACGGTCAACGCCCAGGTGGAGGGGGTCTACCACGCCCTCCAGCCCGGCGACGTCCGGCTCGTCCAGGACCAGCTGGCCTCCATCGTGCGCGGCCTGAAGGCCGACCTCGGCGTCTGGATCCAGCCCGGCGCCGAGCGGCTCGTCCTGGCCGACGCCAAGGGGCGGCTGTGGCACGGCACCGATCTTCTGATGCTGCTCGGGGCGTTGCTCACCCGGTCGCCCGGCGCCGGCGAGGGGCGGCGGGGCGTGGTCCTGCCGCTCTTCGCCCCGTCGGTCCTGGTCGATCTCTTCACGGCCGCCGGCTGGGACGTCCACCAGGTGCCCTCCGATCACCGCGAGGTCATGCGCTCGGCCGCCGCCCCCGGGGTGATCTTCGCCTCCGCCGGCGACAGCGACGTGGCCTTCAGCAGCCTCCACGCCGCGCCGGACGCCATGTTCGCCGTGGCCAAGATCCTCGAGCTGTTGGCGCTCGCCGACACGACGCTGGACGCGGTCGCCGACGGGTTGCCCGCCGTGCCCTACATGTCGCGCTCGATCTCCTGCCCGGTCGAGCGCAAGGGAACCATCATGCGGCGCTTCGCCGAGATGGCCCAGGAGTACGAGGCGTCGTTCCAGGAAGGCGTCAAGATCCACCTCGGCAAGGGCTGGGTCCTCCTCCGCGCCGACCGCAGCTCCCCCCGCCTGCACCTGGTGGTCGAGGCCGAGAGCACCCAGCTGGCGACGGCCTGGCTCCGGAAGTACCAGGAGATGGTCGAGGGCTGGGTGCGGGAGGAGGGATGAGGTCCGGCGCGGCCCGGGGCCGAACGGCGGCGCTCGGGGGCTGAGCGATGGCGACGATCACCCTGCTCTGGCACCTCCACCAGCCGGCCTACAGGACGGCGGACGGCATCGCCCGCGCGCCCTGGGTGGCCGTTCACGCCGGCGGCTCGTACACCACCCTCGCCCGCGCCATCCTCGAGAGCGGGGCCCGGGGCCACGTGCTCAACCTGGTGCCGACGCTGGTCGAGCAGATGGAGGCCTACCGCGACGGCCGCGTCCACGACCCGGTCGTGGACGTGCTCTGCCGGCCCGTGGCGGAGCTCGGCGACGACGACGTCGGCACCCTCCTCGACTGGGCCTTCCACGTCCCGCACCGCCAGCTTCACCGCTACCGGCGGCTGGCCGAGCTCGCCGACCGCCGGCGGGCGGCCGGGAAGCCGGACCGCGTCCGGGCCCTGTTCGGGCGCGGCGACCTTCGCGACCTCCAGGTGCTGTTCATCCTCGCCCACGCCGGCGATCAGGCCTGGCTCGATCCCGAGCTGGCCCCGCTGGCGGACAAGGGCCGGCACTTCGATCCCGGCGAGCACGCGGCCGCCGCCGCCTGGCTCTACGCCCAGCCGGGGCGCATCCTCGACCTCTGGCGGCGCCTCGCGGGAGCGGAGGGCGTCGAGATCGCCACCAGCCCCTACGCCCACCCCATCATGCCGCTGCTCGTCGACACCGGCGTGGTCGCCGCAAGCTGGGCGCCGGCCGAGCCGCCCCGGGTGCCGGCGTTCAGGCATCCCGAGGACGCCCGCCGCCAGCTCGCGGAGGCGCTCGACTTCATGCGCTCCCGAGGGTACGGGCCGCTGGGATGCTGGCCGCCGGAGGGGTCGGTATCCGCGGAAGCGCTTTCCATCTACGCCGAGGCCGGCGTCCGCTGGCTGGTGACCGACGAGGGCATCCTTGAGCGCAGCCTGGGCCGGAGCCTGCGCGCCGACGGGCGGACGCCGGAAGAGCTGTACCGGCCCTGGCGCCTCGCCGGCGGCGGGCCGGTGCTGTTCTTCCGGGACCGGATGCTCTCCGATCGCATCGGTTTCGTCTACGGGGGCTGGGAGGACGAGGAGCGGGCCGCGGCGGACCTTCTCGCCCACCTCGAGGCCGTGGCCCGGGCGCTCCCCGAGGAGGCCGCGATCGTCCTCGCCCTCGACGGCGAGAACCCGTGGCTCCACTACGCCCGCGCCGGGGGCGGGTTCCTGCGCGCGCTGGCCGAGCGGATCGAGGCCGCGAACGGGCTCCGGCCCGCCACCCTGGCCGAGCTCGCCGGAAGCCTGCCGTGCGGCGAGCTCGAATCGCTGCACCCCGGGTCCTGGATCGGCGGTACCTTCGCCACCTGGATCGGCCACCCGGAGAAGAGCGCGGGCTGGGAGCTGCTGTCCCGCATCCGCGAGCGGGTCGGGGGCTCCGGAGAGATTCCCCCGTCGATGCTCCTCGCCGAGGGGTCGGACTGGTTCTGGTGGCTCGGCGACGACAACCCGACGCCGCTGGCGCCGCTGTACGACGAGATCTTCCGCCGCCACCTCGCCGACGCCTGCCTCCAGGCCGGCCAGGCGCCGCCGGCGATCCTCCGCAAGCCGCTCAAGGTCCGGGCGGAGCCCGTCCGGGTGCCGGTGTCACGGCACTGGAGGGCCCCGGTGCTCGACGGGCGGATCACCTCGTACTTCGAGTGGTCCCTGGCCGAGTGGCGGGAGCTCTCGCCGGAGCGAGCCCTCCGCCGGCTCGGCCTGTGGAGTGACGGCGCGCGCCTTTTCGTCGCCGTCGAGGGCCGCGAGCCCATGGGCGAGCTCCTGGCGGCGAGGGACCTGACGGTTCGCCTGACGGGTCCCTCCGGCGAGGAAATCGAGGTCGGGCTGGGCCCCGGGGGCGTCCGCGGCAGCGAGGGCGCCGGCGGCGCCGTGGACCGCATCGCGGAGGCGTCGCTGCCCTGGCCCGCCGGGCCCAACTGGCGGCTCGAGATCGAGCACGGCGATCAGCATTACCCGGAGCGCTCGGTTCTCGTCCTCGCGCCGTTCGAGGTGGACGAGGAACCGGCGTCCGACGAGGAGGCATAGCCCCGCATGTCCGAGCTTCGTTTCGATCCCATCAAGCAGCGCTGGAGCATCATCGCCTCCGAGCGCAAGCTGCGGCCGCACGAGTTCAACGTCCCCCGCCACGAGCCGCGCCCCGAGCGGGCCCTCCGGGACTGCCCCTTCGAGCCCGGCAACGAGGTCATGACCCCGCCCGAGATCCTGGTCCTGTCGCTCCCCGGGGCGGCGGCGGGCGCCGCCTGGCAGGTGCGCGTGGTGCCCAACAAGTTCCCGGCGTTGCGCGTCGAGGGACGGGTGGTCCGGGAGGGCGTGGGCCTCTACGACCGCGTCGCCGGCATCGGCGCCCACGAGGTCATCGTCGAGACACCGGATCACGACCGCGAGCTCGCCGACCTGTCCATCGAGGAGCTGGCCCTGGTCTTCGCCGCCTACCGGGCGCGGCTGCTGGATCTCCGCAAGGACTCGCGGCTCCGCTACGTCCTCATCTTCAAGAACAAGGGCCGCGAGTCCGGTGCCTCGCTCTCGCACCCCCACTCCCAGCTCATCGCCACGCCGATCATTCCCACCTTCGTGGTGCACGAGCTCAACGCGGCGCGAACCCACTTCCGGCGCAAGGAGCGGTGCATCTTCTGCGACCTCATCCGCCAGGAGCAGATGCTCGCCGAGCGCATCGCCGTCGAGACCGAGAGCTTCATCGCCATCGAGCCCTACGCCTCGGCCTTCCCCTTCGAGACCTGGGTGTTGCCCAAGGCGCACCAGTTCGACTTCGCGGCCCTGGCCGACGACGAGCTCGAGGCCCTGGCGAGAATGATGCTCGACCTGCTCGGCCGGGTCAGGAGCCTGCTCGACGATCCGCCGTACAATATGGTCGTGCACACGGCCCCGAGCCCTCACCCCCGTCCCGGCCAGCCGGACTACTGGGCCACCATCGAGCACGACTACCACTGGCACATCGAGCTGGTTCCCCGGGTGACGCGGATCGCCGGCTTCGAGTGGGGCTCGGGCTACACCATCAACCCCACGCCGCCGGAGGAAGCCGCCCGCTTCCTCCGCGAGGCCGATCCGATGGGAGGCGGACATGGCTGATATCAAGAAACGGCTCCGGAGCCGCAACCCGGAGGTCCGCGACGTCGCCCGCCGCGAGGTCGCCATGACCCTCCTCGACTGCGGGAACGACGTCCGGGAGGCCGCGAGCCGCCTCGGCCTGAGCCCGGCGACCGTCCGCCGCTGGGGCAACTGGTTCACCCTGCCGTCATCACCGCACGCCGCCGGCGGTGGCAAGACCCGCCCCGCCGTGCCGGCGAAAAGCGCGGGGAGCACGCCGGCCGCCGGCAGCCCCGGCGCGAGCGCGCCGCCCCCCGCGCCCGGGGCGCCGGCTCCCGAGGAGGCGCCGTCCCTTCCCGGGCCCGAGCTCGCCCGCCGCCCGGCCCTGCGGCCGGGGGACGACAGGACCCCGGACCCCATCACCTTCCGGCCCCGCCCGCGGGACCTCCTCTTCGTGCTCCACTCCCACCTCCCGTGGGTGATCGGGCACGGCACCTGGCCCCACGGCGAGGACTGGCTGGCCGAAGCGGTCATCCACTGCTACCTGCCGCTGATCGAGGTCTTCGAGCGGCTGCGCGACGAGGGGTTGCGCGACCTGCTCACCCTCTCCGTGACCCCGGTGCTCGCCGCCCAGCTGGCCGATCCCCGCACCCGCGAGGTGATCGACCGCCACCTGGAGCAACGGCTCGAGGCCTCGCGGTCCACGGTGCCCAGCTTTCCCCTGGCCGCCTGGTGGACGGCCAACTACGAGGCCCTCCGCGCCACCTGGGAGCGCCTGGACAAGGACGTGCCGGGGGCCCTGGCCGGGCTCGCCGCCGAGGGCGTGATCGAGCTGGCGACCTCGGCGGCCACCCACGCCTACCTGCCGCTCGCCCACACCTCGCAGCTCATCGGGCTCGAGCTCAAGACGGCGGTCGATTTCCACCAGCGGCTGTTCGGGGTGCGGCCCGCGGGGGCGTGGCTCCCGGAATGCGCCTACCGTCCGGCCGGCCCCTGGCGCCACCCGGTCACCGGCGCCCGCGAGACCTACCGCGCCGGGCTCGAGGACTTCCTCGCCGAGGTCGGCATTCGCTGGACCGTCGTCGACACGCACCTGGCGCTGGGCGGCCGCCCGCAGGTCTCCTCGGCGGGCGAGGACCCGGGCCGCCTGGCCGTGGTCGAGGGTTCCGTGGCGGAGCCGGTGCTCATCGCCGCCAGCGACGTGGCCGCCTTCATCCGCGAGCCCCGTTCCGCCCTCCAGGTCTGGTCCCGGGACCACGGCTACCCGGGCGACGCGCGCTACCTCGACTTTCACAAGCGTCACTGGCCCTCCGGCCTCCGGCTGTGGCGGGTGACCCATCCCCGCGCCGATCTCGCCGACAAGCGGCCCTACGATCCCGGAGCCGCCGACGAGGCCGTCCGCGGCCACGCCGACCATTTCGTGAGCCTCGTGTCCCATCTCGCCGGGCTCGACGACGGCGTCGCCGTGTGCCCCTTCGATACCGAGCTCTTCGGCCACTGGTGGTACGAGGGGCCGCGGTTTCTGGAGCACGTCCTGCGCCTCGCCGCCGCCCACCCCGCCCTCAACCCGACCACGGCCGCCGGCCGCCTAGGCAGGCACCCCGCCCGCACCCGCATGGCCCTCCCCGAGGGATCGTGGGGCGAGGGCGGGGATCACCGGGTGTGGGTGAACCGGGACACCGAGTGGATGTGGCACCAGCTCGGCTCCTCCGAGCTCGCCGTGGACGAGGCCTGCCGGCGGCCGGCGACGCTGAAGCTCAAGCGTGCCATTCTCAACCAGCTCATGCTGCTCGCCGCCTCCGACTGGCCCTTCCTGGTCACGACCGGCGCGGCGCGCGACTACGCCGAGCGGCGCTTCGCCGAGCACCGCGACCGCCTGCAGCGGCTGCTGGCCGCCCCGATCCGCAGCCGCAGCCTGCCCGGGTGGACCGCCGGCGACATGCCCTTCCCGGACCTCAACCCCCACTGGTGGCGGGTTCGTTGAGGATCGTCCACATCGCCTCCGAGGCCGTGCCCGCGGCCAAGACCGGGGGTCTGGCCGACGTGGTGGGGGCCCTGTCCCGGGCCCTGGCGGACCTGGGTCACCGGGTGACCGTGATCCTGCCCCTGTACCGGCTCGGCCCGCAAGATCCCGAGAGCGCCGAGCCGGTGAGCCCGGCGGTCACGGCGGGGGCCTTCCGCTTCCGGGTCTGGCGCAGGCCGGTGGGGCCCGTGGAGTACCTGCTCCTGGACGCGCCGCGGCTCTTCGCCCGCGCCGGCCTTTACGGGACGCCCGACGGGGACTTCCCGGACAACCCCATCCGCTTCGCCGCCTTCACCCGGGCGGCCCTGCTGGCGGCGCGCACGGTGGGCAGCGGCGCCGACGTCCTCCACTGCCACGACTGGCAGACGGCCCTGGCGCCCCTCCTGGGCCGCCACGACCCGGCCGTCGCCACCCACGGCCCCGCCGCGCCGGTGGTGCTCACCATCCACAACCTGGCCTACCAGGGCAGCTTCCCGGCCTGGGCCGCCGCCGCCGCCGACCTGCCGCCCGGCGGCTTCACTCCCGACGGCTACGAGTTCTTCGGCACGGTCAACTTCCTCAAGGGCGGCATCCTGGCCGCGGACCGGCTGACCACGGTCTCGCCCACCTACGCCCGGGAGATCCTGACGCCGCGGCACGGCTGCGGCCTGGAGGGCGTCCTTGCCGCGCGCGCCGACCGCCTCACCGGTATCCTCAACGGTCTCGACACGACGGCCTGGAACCCCGCCACCGATCCCCATCTGCCCCGCCGCTACACCCGGCGCGACG
>CAZXXL010000157.1:0-7168 GCA_964644635.1 uncultured Thermoanaerobaculia bacterium
GCTTTGGCCACGGCCGGCACCTCGAGCGGACCCGCCGCCTCCGGCAGGCCCCGGCGGGGGACCTCGAACCGCCGAACGTAGGGCTCCCCGCGCCGCGCCGGCTGGGCCGCCCACACGGTCCCCGGCGCCGCCGCCCGGGCCGCCTGCACGGTGAGGCTGTCGTAGGCCAGCACGCGGACGCCCGCGGCGGCGGCCAGCCCGGCGGCGGTCGCGAGTCCGGCCCGGATGCCGGTGAACGATCCCGGGCCGCGACTGACCACGACCCGCTCCAGGTCGCCGGGGGCGAGGCCGGCGTCCTCGAGGAGCAGGTCGGCGCCCGCCAGCAGGAGGGCCGAACGCGGCGAGCCGCCGCAGAGGCGGACCAGCGAGGGGGCGGGCTGCGCATCGCGCTCGAGGGCCACCTCGAGGGCCGGGTTGCAGCTGACGATGGCCAGGGTCACCGGCATGGCCGCAGTCTACCAAAGGGCCGCCGCCCGAACTGCATCATCCACGGTCGGATATACTCGGCCTTGAGCGAGCACCGCGACACGGGGGAGGCATTCCATGCCGGCAGCGAACAACTCGAAAGACCGGCTCGCCAAGCTCAACGACGTCCTCGAGGGGGCCAAGACCCTCCTCATCGTGATGCAGAACAACCCCGACCCGGACGCCATCGCGGCCGCCGCCGCCCTCCGGGAGATCGCCAACGAGTTGCACGGGATCGCCTGCTCGCTCACCCACGGCGGCCTCGTCGGGCGGGCCGAGAACCTCGCCCTGCTCCGCTACCTCGGCCTCACGCCCCGGCCCATCACCGCCCTCGAGCCGGGCCGCTTCGACCGCATCGCCATCGTCGACGCCCAGCCGGCCGCCGGCAACGTGAGCCTCGACGCGGCGATCCGGCCGGACATCGTGATCGACCACCACCCCATCCGCCGCGAGACGCGCTCGGTCCGTTTCACCGACATCAGGCGGCGCTACGGCGCCACGTCCACCATCATGTGGGAGTACCTCGAGGCGGCGGCCATCCCCATCGAGCCGCCGCTGGCCACGGCCCTGGTGTACGGCATCCGCTCCGACACCCAGGATCTCGGCCGCGAGACCACCCGCGCCGACATCGAGGCCTTCCTCGCCCTGTACCCGAAGGCCAACCCGCGGGCGCTGGGCAGGATCGTCTCGGCGCCGCTCCCGCGGCGGTACTTCGCCCGCCTGCGCTCGGTGCTCGACAACGCGGTGGTTCACGGCACGCGCCTGATCTCCCGGGTGGAGCCCCTGGACACCCCCGAGATGGCCGCCGAGGCCGCCGACCTGCTCCTGCGCGTGGAGGGGATCGACTGGGTCCTGTGCTACGGCGTCATCGACGACTGGCTGTACGCCAGCGTGCGCACCTCCCAGCGCGAGCTGGCCGCCGGGACCGTCGCCCGCCGGCTGGCGGGGAGGCGCGGGTTCGGCGGCGGCCACCAGGCCATGGCCGGCGTCCAGATCAGGCTCCGCCCGGCCGAGATGCGGGGCGAGGGCCACCGGCGCCTGTCCCGGTCCATCGTCACCCGCTTCCTGAAGGCCACCGGGGACCCGTCCGAGCCGGCCGAGCCCCTCTGCCGCTGAGGTTACCCCCGCTTGCCGTGGTTGGCCCGGTAGGGCACCGGGATGTACTCCACCGTGGGCAGCTGGCGCTTGGGCTGCGGGTGCAGCTCCATGAGCTGGTAGATCTCGGCCGGCATGTCGGTGGAGACGTTGAGCCCGAACCCCTTCACGTCGTCCACCGTGAACGAGTGATCGTGGGTGTAGCAGCCCTGCGAGAGTTGCTCGGCCAGGCGGTCAGCGCCCTCCGGACCCAGCTTGTCCTCGACCAGCGAGACCACCGTCTTGCGCACCTGGGACAGCGCCATGTTCGCGGTGTCGGCCAGGATCACGGTCTCGTCGTCGCAGTTGGCGACGCCCTTGGCCTCGACAGTGCGGACGATGGCGGCCGCCGGGCGGGTCCCGAGCTGGGGATCCACCGGCCCCATGACCGCGTTCGGGTCCATCACGATCTCGTCGGCCGCCAGGGCGAGCAGGGTCCCGCCGGACATGGCGTAGTGGGGTATGAAGACGGTGGTCTTGGCCGGGTGGGCCTTGATGGCGTGGGCGATCTGCTCGGCCGCCAGGACCAGGCCCCCGGGCGTGTGGAGCACGAGGTCGATGGGAACCGACTCCCCGGTGAGCTTGATGGCGCGGAGGATCTCCTCGGAATCCTGGATGTCGATGTACTTGACGAGCGGGAAACCGAGGAGGCTCATGCTCTCCTGGCGGTGGATCATGGCGATCACGCGGCTGCCCCGGCGCCGCTCCAGGGCCCTGATCAGCCGCAGCCTGGCCGACGCCAGCATCTTCTGCTGGAGCACCGGCTGGAACGCCAGGATGATGAAGAAAAGCCAGATCAGGTTGCCGAACGACAGGTGCTGCATGGCCGCGACCTCCGTTTCCCTCTTTTGCCGGGCCCGCGAGGGCCGGCAGAGCTCAGGCGGTGAGCCGCTTCTCGTAGAACCTGTAGATCTTGTAGAGCTCGGCGTCCATCAGCCGGACGGTCCGCTTGGCGAGCTCGTTGTCCTCCAGGATCCACGAGTACTCACACCACCGATAGCCGATCTCGAGGGCCTTCTCCAGCCCCTCGGCGAAGAGCGCGCCCTCGACCCCCCGCTTGCGGAACTCCTCCTTGACGCCCATGGTGATCAGCCGCAGCCCCTCCATCTTCTCCGGCTTGGCCGTCACCAGGTGGCGCAGGGTCCGCAGGGGATGCCGCCACGGGGAGCCGTCCAGGTCCTTGAGGACCGGGTTCCAGTCCGGGATGGCGAGGAGGAACCCCGCCGCCCGGCCGTCGACGAAGGCGAACCGCAGCAGGTCCCGCTGCACGAGCGGCTTGAGCTCCCGGGCCATCCACTCGATCTCCGCGTCGGACATGGGGATGAATCCCCAGTTCTTCTCCCAGGCCGCGTTGTAGATCTCCTGGACGAGGCGGACCTCGCCGTGGAAGTCCTCGAGGTTGGCCGAACGGGTGGTCAGCTCCGGATGGCGCTCGCGGGTCTTGGCCGCGAGCCGGATCAGCCGGTCCAGGTGTCGGCCGTGCACGGGGGAGATGTAGGCGTAAAGATCCTTGACCTTCCGGTAGCCGGCCCCCTCGATGAGGGCCGGGTAGTACTCCGGGTTGTAGGTCATCATGAGCACCGGCGGCCGGCCGAAGCCCTCCACCAGGAGCCCGCACTCGTAGTTGGTCGACGGGTTGGCCGGGCCCCGCACCGCCTCCAGGCCGCGCTCGGCCGCCCACGCCTCCACGGCGCCCAGCAGCGCCGACGCCACGTCCGCCCGGTCGCTCGTCTCGAAGAAGCCGAAGAAGGCGATCTCCTCGTCGTGGAAACGGTTGTGGGCGTGGTTGAGGATGGCGGCCACCCGTCCCACCGGGTCGTGGCCGTCCCAGGCCACGAAGAGCTCCCGTTCGGCGTTCCTCCCGCCGCCGTAGAAGGGGTGGCGTTCGGGATCCAGGAGCTCCCGGACCGACGACTCCAGGGGCGGCACCCAGTTCGGGTCGCCCCGGTAGATCCGTCTCGGCAGGCGGAAGAACGCCGCCCGGTCGGTCCGGCTCCGGACGGGCCGAACCTCTAGCGCGCCCACTGTTTGATGACCCCCAGCTCCCGCCCCACCTTGGCGAAGGCCTCGAGGGAGCGGTCCAGGTGCTCGCGGGTGTGGGTCGCCATGTACGAGGTCCGGATCATCGCCCGGCCCGGGGGCACCGCCGGCGAGACCACCGGGTTGGCGAAGACGCCCTCCTCCTGGAGGCGGCGCGTCATCTGGAAGGCGGTCATGTCCTCCCCGACGACGAGCGGGATCACCGGCGACTCCGAGCTCCCCGTGTCGTAGCCGAGGTTGGTGAACTCACGCTTCATGTACTCGGTGTTCTCCCACAGCCGCTGGCGACGCTCCGGCTCCCGCTTGATGATCTCGACCGCCTTGATGACCGATGCCACCGAGGCGGGCGGCGGCGAGGCGGAGAAGATCAGCGCCCGGGCGCGGTGCTTGATGTAGTCGATGATCCGGCGGTCCCCGGCGATGTAGCCGCCCACCGCGGCCAGGGACTTGGAGAACGTCCCCATCAGCAGGTCCACCTCATCCTCGACCCCGAAGTGCTCCGGCGTGCCCCGGCCGTGCTCCCCGAACACCCCGACGCCGTGGGCGTCGTCCACCATCAGCCGCGCCCCGTACTTCTTCTTGAGGCGGACCAGATCCGGCAGCTTCGCCAGGTCCCCCTCCATGGAGAAGACCCCGTCGGTCACGATGAGCTTGCCCTTGGCGTCGTCGCTGACCGCAAGCCGCTCCTCGAGGTCCTGCATGTCGTTGTGCCTGTACTTGATCGCCTTGCCGAAGCCGAGCCGGGCCCCGTCGATGATGCAGGCGTGGTCCAGGTTGTCCAGGAAGACCAGGTCCCGGCGGTCGAGGAGGCAGGAAATGGTCCCCAGGTTGACCTGGAAGCCGGTGGAAAAGGTCAGCACCGCCTCCCGCTGCACGAAGTCCGCCAGCACCTCCTCGAGCTGGACGTGGATGTCCAGTGTGCCGTTGAGAAACCGCGAGCCCGCGGCGCCCGTGCCGTACTTCTCGAGGGCCTCCGTCGCCGCCCGCTTGATCTCGGGGTGGTTGGTCAGGCCCAGGTAGTTGTTCGACCCCAGCATCACCAGCTCGCGACCGTCGATGGTCACGACGGGGTCCTGCGCCGACGAGATCACCCGGAAGTACGGATAGAGCCCCAGCTCCCGCACCGCGTTGGCATCGTTGAAGTCAAAACATTTCTGGAATACGTCCACGTCCCCTCCTTCGCATCGCGGATCTTGGCGCATCTTACCGCAACCAGCCCTTGTCCCGATACCAGGCCCAGGTGGCCGCCGCCCCCTCCGGAAAGGCGATCCAGCCCCTGATGTCCAGGGCCTCGAGGGAGTCGCGGGTCCGCGCCGTCCAGTGGCGCGCGGTCAGCTCGCGCGCCTTGTCCCGGGTCATGGCCACGTCGTGGAAGCCGAGGCCGTGCAGGAGGCTTCCCGCAAGGCCCGCACCGGCGAGGACCGCCGCCGGCACCGGCACGATCGCCGCCCGGACGCCGCCCGCGTCCGCCAGCAGGCGGACGAGCGCCCTGAGCCGGTAGGGCTCCGGCTCGCCGAGATGATAGATCCTTCCCCGCCCGCCGGCGCCGGACGCCGCCGCCAGGACCGCGCTCACCACATCGGCCACGTGGGCCACGCTGACCCACCGCTCGCCGGCGGGAATCGGGACCACGCCGCGGGCGGCAAGGCGGAAGAACTGGAAGACGTCGACGTCCCGCGGGCCGTAGATCGCCGGCGGCCTCAGCACGACCCACGAGCCCTCGAACGCCCGGACCTCCTCCTCGGCCGCCAGCTTGGACCGCCCGTAGGCCGAGACGGGCCGCGGCTCCGCCTCCGGTCCGATCCCCTCGATCTCGGCCGACGGCCCCGCCGCGGCCAGTGACGACACGTACACGAGCCGGGCCGCGGGCGCCGCCTCGCGGACGGCACGGACCAGGTTCGCCGTCCCCAGCCGGTTGCCGCGGTCGAACTCCCCGGCGCTGCCCGCCCGGAGCACCCCGGCCAGGTGGATCACCGTCCCGGCGTCCGCCACCAGCCGCCGGAGGGCGTCGACGTCCTCCAGCGACCCGGCGACCCACTCGACGTCGAGCCCGGCGATCCAGCGGGGCGAGGCCGGGTTGCGGACCAGCACCCGGGGCCGGATCCCGGCCGCGAGCAGGGTCTCCACCAGGTGGGAGCCCACGAAACCGGTGCCCCCGGTCACGGCCACCGGGCGCGCCACGGACGCCGGCCAGGGCCCGAGGGCGGCCGGGTCGACCAAGGGGGCCTCCCGGCTCATCGGCCGACGGGCAGCCGGCGGGCCGGCGCCGGAATGCGCTCACGAGTCATCGGCGACGTACTCCCCCCAGGATGTTGCCGTCTCCCACACCCGCACCCGCTCCAGGCGCAGGCCCTCGGGAATCCGGTAGCGGGCGCCGCTGGCCGTGACCACCTCCCGGCCCGGGGTCAGGCGGGCGGCGATCGCCCCGGCAAGGCGCCGAGCCAGGGCCTCGGTGGTGGGATCCTGGCCCTCGAAGACGGTGACCCGCTCACTCAGCGACTCTAGCGACGAGCGGTGGGGATCCGACGAGCTCAGGGCGATGCCGTGATCGAGCTCCTCGACGAGATCCAGCACCAGGGTCTTCAAGGCCTTGTAGTCGCAGACCATGTCGTTGGCGTCCAGATGGTCGCCGCGGACCACGACCTCGATCTTGAGGCGGTGACCGTGGAGCCACCGGCACTTCTCCGGGTGCTTGGACAGCCGGTGCGCGTACTCGACCTCGAAGACCTTGGCGACTCGGTAAAACCCCATCAGACTCCCCTCCCACCTCCGTAGAGGTCCAGATGGAGACGCGGAGTGTACCGAAAGCCGTGCTCCAGACACAAGGCGGCCACCATGGGCGCCCGCCGGGCCACCTCCGCCGCCGTCCTGCCCTCGGGCATGAGGAGGACCCGGCCGGGGTCCGGGGACCCCAGCCGGCCAAGCAGCTCCTCAACCTCGGCGATGTCGTCCGGCTCGATGATGACGAACTTCAGCTGGTATTCCGGGAAGCGGGACAGCAGCTCCCGGAGGGGGGCGAGCCGGGACCGGGTCGCCCGGTGACGCCCGCGCCAGCGCCCCGGCGGATCCGAGCTCGACGTCTTCGGGGACACGGACAGCAGGTCGCACACGAAGTCCGGCGCCACCGTCCCCGCCGTCTCCACCGTGACGTGGAGACCGGCCCCCGCGAGGGCGCGGGTGAGCACCCCGACCTCGCGCTGGAGCAGCGGCTCGCCGCCGGTGAGCACGACGTGGCGCAGTCCCGACGCCGCGGCCTCCTCCACGAGCTCCGCCACCTTCCGCCGCCGGCCCTCGGGGACCCACGAGGTGTACGGCGTGTCGCACCACCGGCAGCGGAGGTTGCAGCCGGAGGTCCGGACGAAGAAGGACGGCGTCCCGGCCAGCAGGCCCTCCCCCTGGAGACTGGCGAACGTCTCGGCGACCAGCACGCTCTTACGGTATCACCCATCCCCATGGAAGAGACCGAGGCGCCGTGAGACAGGGAAGCTCCGCTTCCCGCTGTCGAACGGCGTCCCGAGCGAGGGCCCGC
>CAZXXL010000158.1:0-7146 GCA_964644635.1 uncultured Thermoanaerobaculia bacterium
CGCGGCATGCTGAGGGCATACCAGTCGATCCTCGAGAAGAGGCCGAGAGCTCACTCCGGTTTTCTAGATCGACTGCTCGCCATGGATGCCGAGGGCTCCCTGGAACGCTGGGCGAATGAACAAACCGAGAAGTGTATGAAAAAGAATGGCTAACAGGTTCCTCCGAGCCACCCAACGAGTCGATGCGGGAAAGCGCAACCACCGCCGCTCAATACCGGCCCACCCAGGTGGGGGTTGCCGTCCGCTGGACTCCGGCGGTAGGCTCTGGCACAAGGAGGGATGGACGGGCTCATGGGAAGATACGATCCATCGGTAGCACCGGATCCGGTCGAGTGGCTCGAGACCGACGAATCAGACCGCATCGCGATCGTCGAGGAGTTTCACGTCGCTGCCGGGGAAAAGCTGGAAGAGGGGTCAGACAAGCTCCATGCAGTCATTCATGTGGTCGTCGAGAACCAGATTGCCCTGGACATGGATCCTGTGCCGGCGGTAGTGAAGAAGCTCATGCGCCAGGGCCTGGATCGCCACGACGCAATTCACGCAATAGGTGCTGTGCTTTCGGGAGGAATTTTCGATATCTTGCAGGGCGAGGTTGGGTCGCATGACCCCGAGAAGTACCGGAAACGCCTGAAAAAGCTCTCGGCCAAGCGCTGGAGAGAAGGTCGGTGGTAACGCAAGCGCCCGGGAATGCGCCCGTCGGGCGGACGCGGGAGAGGAGTACACTGTGGCTGCTGCTCGGCGTTGCCGCGAACCTGGCCGTTCTCGTCTGTTGCGGACGGCCCCCGCGCCGTCGCCGGTGCAGGGGTTTTGCATGACGGAATGACACTGGGAGCAGATCAGTGGAGACGAAGGTGTTCCAACTCAAGGTGAAACTGCGCCACTCAATGCCGCCCATCTGGAGGCGGCTGGAGGTTCGAGGTGATATGACCCTGGGCGAGCTGCATGTTGTGCTCCAGGTCGCCATGGGGTGGACGAACAGCCACCTGCACGCGTTCGTGGCGAGTGGGAGGCGCTACGGGGCACCTGATTGGGGAATCGGATTGGATCTGGAAGACGAAGACAACACCCGGCTCGATCAGGTGCTGCGAAAGCCAAAGGACAAGCTGGTCTACAAGTATGATTTCGGCGACGGCTGGGTGCATGACGTGGTGGTGGAGAAGGTGCTGCCCATCGATTCGGGAGGGAGGCGATATCCGTTGGTGACCGGCGGCCGGCGCGCCTGTCCGCCGGAGGACTGCGGCGGGATTTTCGGCTACTACCGCCTGCTGGAGGTGCTCGGCCAACCGGATCATCCGGAACATGAGGAGATGTTGGAATGGTTGGGCGGCGAGATCGATCCGGAGCGCTTCGACGTCGAGGAGATCAATCGCAGGCTTGGCGGCGGCTGAGCTCCCGTGGGACCGCACGGGTGAGGGGCGCATGGGCCTTACGGTCCGGCCCGTCACGGCCCGGGGATCGGGCGGGGATCGAAAACTGTGACGCCGGTACTCGACAAGCCGGGGGCGGCGGGGTAGGCTTTGTGCCATGAAGAAGAGATTGATGTGTTTGCTCGCCCTGGCCCTGCTCGTGCCCCTCGGCGGGTGTGCCGTCGCCGCCGTCGGCGCCGCGGCGGGTGCCGGTTACGTGTGGATCAACGGCGAGATGAAGGCGACGATCGAGGCGCCGCTGCCGAGGGTGGTGAAGGCCACTCACGCGGCCCTGGCCGACCTGGACCTGGTGGGCATCGAGGAGCGCACGGACAAGTTGAAGGGCAAGATCACGGCGCGGATGGCGGACGGCACCAAGGTCGTGATCCAGGTCAAGGCGGTGGACTTCCACGTCACCGAGACCCGGATCCGGGTCGGAAGGATCGGTGACAAGGCGGTTTCCGAGCAGATCCTCCGCCACATCCGCCGCCAGCTCGGCCTCAAGCCGTAGCCTTCCCAACTGTTCCGGAACGAAGAAAAGCCCCGGCCGCGGCCGGGGCTTGCCAGTATCGGCGACCGGCCGGTCAGGCCATCTCGAGCAGGTAGGCGAAGCCCATGCCGCCGCCGATGCACATGGTGACGATGCCCCGCCTGGCGTTGCGCCGCTTGAGCTCGCCCAGGATCTTCGCCGTGAGGATGGCGCCGGTGGCCCCGAGCGGGTGCCCGGTGGCGATGGCGCCGCCGTTGACGTTGGTCTTCTCCGGGTCGAGGCCGAGCTTGCGCATGCAGTACACCGACTGGCTGGCGAAGGCCTCGTTGATCTCGACGAGGTCGATGTCGTCGAGGGTCAGGCCGGTCTTCTCGAGCAGCTTGGGCACGGCGTAGGCGGGTCCCACGCCCATCTCGTCGGGATCGACCCCGGCGACGGCCCACTCGCGCACGAAGGCAATGGGCGCAAGGCCCATCTCCTTGGCCTTGCCGGCGGACATCACGACCACCGCCCCGGCGCCGTCGCTGGTCTGGGAGGAGTTCCCCGCGGTCACGGTTCCGCGCGGGTCGAAGACCGGCTTCAGCTTGGCGAGCTTCTCGAGGGTGGTGTCCGGCCGCGGACCCTCGTCGGTGTCGAAGAGGAATTCCTTCCAGGCGCCGTTCTCCCGCTTGCGGACCTTCAGCGGCACGATCTCGTCCTTGAACTTGCCCTCCTCGACGGCGGCCGAGGCGCGCATGTTGGACTGGTAGGCGAACTGGTCCTGGTCCTCGCGGGTGATGTTGTAACGGCGGGCGACGACCTCGGCGGTCATGCCCATGGAGGAGTACGCCGTGGGCAGCATGTCCACCAGGCCGGGCTCGGCGATGAGCTTGTAGCCGCCCATGGGCACCATGGACATGGACTCGACGCCGCCGGCGATGATGATGTCGGCGTGTCCGGCCTTGATGCTGTCGGCGGCCAGCGCGATGGACTGGGAGCCCGAGGAGCAGAACCGGTTGATGGTGATGGCGGGCACCGAGGTCGGGAAGCCGGCGCGGAAGGCGATCATCCGGGCCACGTTCATGCCCTGCTCGCCCTCGGGCATGGCGCAGCCGAGGATGACGTCCTCCACCATCGCCGGCTTGAGGCCGGGGGTTCTCTCGATCAGGGCGTCGAGGACGGCCGCGCCGTAGACCTCGGGACGGGTGTCCCGCAGGCTGCCCTTCTTCGCCTTGCCGACCGGTGTGCGGGCCACGGAAACGATGACGGCATCTCGCATCGTATGGCTCCTTTCTAGTTTCTCAGCGGCTTGTTGTTGACGAGCATGTACTTGATGCGATCCTGGGTCTTCGGCTCGCCGCACAGGGAGAGGAAGGCCTCACGCTCGAGGTCGAGGATCGTCTGCTCGTCCACCGGATCGTTGATGGTCGTGTCACCGCCGCACAGGACGTTGGCCAGGTGGGTCGCCACCTTCTCGTCGTGCGAGCTGATCCAGTGTGTCACCTTCATGTTGAGGAGGAGCGTCTTGATGGTGGCGACGCCCTCCTTGCCGGGCAGGTTGAACGTGGCCGGCAACGGCGGCCGGTAACCCTCCTCGGCCATGACGATGGCCATGCGCTTGGCCGTCCAGAGCTGGCGCTCGCGGTTCATCTCCACGTGGTCGCAGGGGCGCAGGTAGTGGAGATCGCGGGCCTCCTCGGCGGACGTGGCCACCTTGGCCATGGCGATGTTCTCGAACGCCTTCTGGATGAACGGCAGGTTGGAGAGGACGGGCTTGTCGATGCCCTCGAGGACGCGCTCGAGGAGGAAGCGGCAACCGCCGCCGGCCGGGATCAGCCCGACCCCGACCTCGACCAGGCCGATGTAGGACTCGGCGTGGGCGCAGACGCGATCGCCGCCCATGGTGATCTCACAGCCGCCGCCGAAGGTGTAGCCGAAGGGCGCGGTCACCACCGGGATGCGGGCCTTGCGGAGGCCCGTGGTCATGCCCTGGAAGACCCGCACGGCCTGGTCGATGGCCTTCCACTGGTGGGTGGTGGCGGCGTCGAGGATCATCAGCAGGTTGGCGCCGGCGGAGAACTGCTCGCCCTGGTGATGGATCACCAGCCCGCGGAAATCACGCTCGCCGATCTCCACGCCTTTCTGCATGACCTCGATGATGTCGTCGTCCACCGGGTTGAGCTTGGGCTGCAGCGCGGAGTGGAACTCGACGCAGGCGATGCCGTCGCCGAGGTCGACCAGCGAGGCGCCCTTGTTCTCGAAGATGACCGCCTTGCCGTCCTTCTTGATCTCCTTGAGGACCATGAAGGTCTCGGGCCGGCGCACCCGCACGTAGCTCTTGGAGGCGGGGTCGTAGACCTCGCGCCCGTGCAGGCCGTCCCGGTAGAAGGACTCGCTGCCGGCCGCGAGCATCTCCAGGACCCAGGCGGCGGGCTCCCTGCCCTCCGCCTGCATGCGCTCGACCACCCGCTTCACGCCGAGGGCGTCCCACATCTCGAAGGGACCGAGCTCCCAGTTGAACCCCCACTTGAGGGCGTTGTCGATGTCGACCAGCGAATCGGCGATCTCGCCGAAGCGGTGCGAGGTGTAGACCAGGGTGTCCCGGGTCACGCGCCAGGCGAAGGCGCCGCCGCGGTCGTCCGCGAACACCACCGTGCGCAGCCGCTCCTCCACGTCGTGGATGCCCTTGGCCTTCTTGATCGACGGGATGTCCGGGCGGACCTTGGGACGGTACTCGCCGGTCTTCCAGTCGAAGGCGAGGGTGACCTTCTTGCCCTTGGCGTCCTTCTCGCGCTTGTAGAACCCGGCCTTGGCCTTGCGGCCGAGCTGGCCGTTCTCGATCATCTTCTGGAGGAATTCAGGCACCTTGAACAGGTCGTGCTCCTCGTCGTCCGGGCAACCCTCCTCGAGGGTCCTGACCACGTGGGCGAGGACGTCGAGGCCGACCAGGTCCACCGTGCCGAAGGACGCGCTCCGGGGGCGGCCGGTGGCCGGGCCGGTGATGGCGTCCACCTCGTCGACCTGGTAGTCCATCTCCATCATGGCGCGGATGGTGGCCATGATGCCGTAGACGCCGATCCGGTTGCCGACGAAGTTGGGCGTGTCCTTGCCGTAGACGATCCCCTTGCCGAGGCGGAAGGTGCCGAAATCGGCGACGGCTTCCACCACCTCCGGAAGCGTGTCCTCTCCGGCGACCAGCTCGAGCAGGTGCATGTAGCGCACCGGGTTGAAGAAGTGGGTGACCAGGAAGTGCTTGCGGAAGCTTTCCGACCGGCCCTCGGCCATGGCGGCCAGGGAGAGCCCGGAGGTGTTGGACGAGACGACGGCGTCGTCGCGCCGGACCTCGTCGACCCGGGCGAAGACCTTCTGCTTGATGTCCAGGCGCTCGACGACCACCTCGATGATCCAGTCGCAGTCGGCCAGCTTGTCCCAGTCGTCCTCGAAGTTTCCGACCTCGATGAGGGGGAGGAAGCGCTTCGAGTACAGGGCGGCCGGCTTGGACTTCTTGATGTGTTCGAGGCCGGCGAGCGCGAGCTTGTTCCGGAACCGCGGGTCCTCCGGGGTCAAGCCCATCTTCTTGTCGTCATCGGTGAACTTGGGCGGCACGATGTCGAGGAGCAGGACGGAGACGCCGGCATTGGCCAGGTGGGCGGCGATGCCGGAACCCATCGTTCCTGCCCCGAGTACCGCGACCCTGCGAAATTCTTGACGCATGGATCAACCTCCCGGTGTGTTGAGATGAAGTGATGCCCCGGTGCCGTCCCGGCTGGGACGCGACGGCGACGGGCGCGGGCAGTGAATGAACACTCATTCATTTTCCACCAACCGGAGGGAAAATGCAAGGGCCGCCGGGAGGTCTCTTCCGGTGAGGGCACCCCTTGCGCTGTCATGGCGAGGTGGCGTAAGCGCGCGAAGCTTTGCTTCGCTCGCGCGCACGCCACCCCGAGGAGCGTAGCGACGAAGGGGACTCGGCGGAGCCCGGCGACGTGGCGATCCCTCACAACGGTGGAGCGCGCTCCGACGTTCTGCGTTGCGGTGTCCAATCGTGATGGGATTGCTTCGTCGGCTTCCCCGGGGGAAGCCTCCTCGCAATGACAGAGGAAGCGGAGTGCGCCGCGCGGTGCTGCGGGGAGCGCTCCGGGCGTGATGGGGTCCCGTCGCTCCGGCCCTGGCGGGCCCTCGCTCGGGACGCCGTTCGACAGCGGGAAGCGGAGCTTCCCTGTCTCACGGCGCTTCGTTGCGGCGCGGCAGGGTAGACTCGGATCATGGCCGATCGGTTCAGCGACGTCTTGGTGGTGGGCGCGGGTGTGAGCGGCCTGGTTGCCGCGGCCTTTCTCGCCCGGGCGGGTCATCGTGTGACGGTGGTCGAGGCCGGCTCCGGGAAGCCGGCAGGTCTCCTCGTTCTGACCGCGCCCGGGCTCGAGGTCCTGGCCGAGCTCGGGCTGGTGCCCGTCCTCGAGGCCGTGCCCGGGGTCCGGAGATGGCCCGGCCTGGAGCTGGCCGGCAAGCCCGAGGGTGCTGCGTCCGTGGAGGGCTGCGAGCTGGTGGTCCTGCCGCGCGCCGGGGCCGTCGACGTCCTGCGCGAGCGCGCGATGGCGATGGGAGCCGTCGTGATCGGGGGGTTCACGGCCACCGTGCCGGTCTGGGAGGAGCGGCGGGTCAGCGGCGTCCGCTGCCGGGACCGGGCCGGGGAAACCTTCGAGCTCGGGGCCAGGGTCGTGGTCGACGCCAGCGGTCCGGCGTCCTTCCTCGCCGTCGCCCTCGGCCAGCTCCTGCCCCGCAGGGGGCGGGCCAGGGGGCGTTTCTTCGCCACGCTCGACGCCGTCGGCTTCGGGAACCCGCGGCTGTCCGTGGCGGGGGAAAGCTGGCTGCTGACGCTGCCGGGAGATCCGCCCCTGGCGTGCGGCCTGGTGCCCTGCCCGGAGACATCCCCGGCGGCGGAGGAGGCCGATGTGGAGGCCGTCGTCCAAGCCCACCTCGGTTCCGAGATCCGGGTCTTGAGGGCCGAGCTCCTGCCGGCACGCGTGGGCTCGGTTCACCGTGCGTCGGCGGGGGAGGGGTGGGTGGCGGTGGGGGAGGCCGCCGGCTGCGGGGCGCCCGGCCTGCCGGGGGTGACGTCCGCCGGCACGCTGGTGGCCGCCTCGGCGGCCGGGGTGATCGATCGCGCCCTCGGCCCGGGCAGGCGCGTCGCCGGCAGCCCCGCCCGGTCCGCGGGCAGCACGCGCGCCCGGCGCGGTAGGCGGGAGAGCGGGAGCGCCGGCCACGACGAGG
>CAZXXL010000159.1:0-7064 GCA_964644635.1 uncultured Thermoanaerobaculia bacterium
CCGATCCGTCAGATTGTGTTGATCATAACAGTTCTGTCGCTTATTCCAATCTGAAGCCTGCAGCCGAACTGCGCAGGAGTCGCGTGGGACCGGAGAGGTGTATAAGGGACAGGGAGGAGCGCCCATGGAATCGAGCCGCTCAGGTAGGCGACGGCGACGACGGCGATCTCCACCCTCAACCCCCGGCCCGCGCCAGCGGGAAGTCATCGAGCGGCGTGTACCTGGCCCCCCCCGGCCCGAGCCGGCTGGAGAAGAGCACCAGCCGGTCGCACGCGAAGGGTTCCAGAGCGAGCTCCTCTCCCCAGGCCAGGAAGCGGTCGACCGACTCGGACCGCCATGGGGCCTTGAGACGGGCGAGCGTCAGGTGAAGGCTCCACGGCCTCGTCTCGCGCTCCCAGCCGCAGTCCCGGGACACGTCCTCGACCACCGGCACGACGGCCTCCGCACCGTCGGCCTTGCCGCCGATCCACGCCACCCGCGGGCGGGACCGCGAGGGGAAGAAGCCGGTTCCGGCGAGGGTGACGGTCACCGTTCCGAGCCCGGCGAGGGCGGGCCGCAGCCCGGCGGCCAGGCAGTCCAGGCGGGACGCCGGCACCTCGCCGAGGAACTTCACGGTCAGATGAAGACCGTCCATCCGGACCCAGCGGGCGGGCGGCAGCTTCCCCCGCACCCGGCCTACGGCGGTCCCCAGCCGCCGCTTCAGGGAGGCCGGGATGTCGAAGGCCAGGAAGGCCCGGACGGTGTCGCCCGCAGCAGGGCTCCGGTTGGTCATGAGCTCCCACCGAGGGCCTTGCGGCGCAGCAGGTCGAGGGCGGCGTGAGCGCTCCACGTCCTCACCAGCCCCCGGTCGCCGGGGAACACCCATTGCCGGTGATGCACGCCCTGGGGGCCGGCCAGGGCCCAGTGGACGAGCCCGACCGGCTTTTCCGGCGTTCCTCCCGAGGGGCCCGCAATACCGGTGATCCCGATCCCCCAGTCGGCGCCGAACCGCTCCCGGACGCCCTCCGCCATCGCCCTCGCCACCGGCTCGGAGACCGCCCCCTCGGCCTCGAGCATCGCCGGATCGATCCCGAGGTGACGGACCTTGGCCCGGTTCGAGTAGGCGATGACCCCGCCCAGGTAGACGTCCGAAGAGCCCGGAACGTCCGTCAGCAGCTTCCCGACCAGGCCGCCGGTGCATGACTCGGCGGTGGCGAGCGTCCACCCGCGCTCCCGCAACCCGTCGAGGACGATCTCGTGCAGGTCCCCGGCGTCGATGCCGGCCAGGTCGGCACCGAGAACGGGGCGCAGCGCGGCCACCATCCGTTCGAGACGTTCCTCGGCCTCTCCCCGGGAGCCGCCCGCGGTCAGGAGAAGGCGGACGACCCCGGGCGACGCGAGAATGGTGATGTTCTCCCGGCCGAACTGCTCGTACAGGGGACGGATCCTGCTCTCAATCTCCGACTCCACGACCCCCGACAGCACGACGGTCCGGGTCAGGCGCAGCTCTTCGGGGTTTCTCCGCTCGAGCTCCGGCTCCAGGTCCCTCGCCAGCATCAGCTCCATCTCCCAGGGCACGCCCGGGAACACGGCCAGGAGGCGGTCCTCGATTTCGACCAGCATGCCCGGGGCCGTGCCCCGGGTGTTCTGCAACATGCGCGCGCCGGGCAGGGTCCAGGCCATTCGCCGGCACGTGTCCGGCATCTCGAGCCCGAGCCGGCGGTAGCGGTCGCGGATCCAGCGCTCGATGCCGGGGTCGAACTGAAGCGTGCGCCCGAGGGCCCGCGCCACGGCCCCCCGGGTCACGTCGTCGGCCGTGGGCCCGAGGCCCCCGGTCACGACCACCAGGTCGAGCTTCTCCAGGCACTCGGCGATGGCGCCGGCGACGGCTCCCTCGTCGTCCCCGACCACGCGCTTTTCCCGGATCTCGATGCCGAACCGCGCCAGCGACCGGGTGATCTTCAGAGAGTTGGTGTCGAGCCGGGTCCCGCCGAGCAGCTCCGAGCCGACGGCGATGCACCCAGCCGACCTAATCCTCTTCATGCCGCGCCTCCGCCGGTTATGATACGACAGCTCCAGGCCCCGCGATCGCCGGTGCCTCTCGAGTCTTTTCACGCTCTGGGGCGCCGGGAGGGCACCCTTTTTCGGAGACACTTGCATGCGCCTCTCAAAGTGTCTAGGATATTGGCATGGTCGCAACGAGCGGACAAAAGGTGTGGGCACAGGGCAGGCTCCAGCTCTTCAGCGGCCCCGAGCTCGTCGAGAGACTGGCGGCCATCCGGTTCACCGGCCGCCTGGCGTTGATCTCCGCCGGCGCAGCCAAGCGGGTCGTGGCCCTCCACATGGCCGACGGCTCCCCGGTCGTCGCCCTGGCGAGCGGCGTGTCGGCCGGGGTCGAGCCCGAACGGCAGGCCTTCCGGGCGCGCCAGCTCCTGCTCGAGGCCCTCACCTGGTCCATGGGCTCTTTCAGGATCGACGAGATGCCGGTCCCGGAGTCGGCCCCGGAGCAGGCCCTGGGGACGGCGGAGGAGCTTCTCGCCGCCGCGCGGCAACGGGCCGAGCTCTGGCCCGGCCTCACCCGCCGGCTGCCGGGACCGTTCGGAGAGGTGTCGGTCAGCCCGGGTACCATCGCTTCGCTCCCCGATGATCCCGTCGAGCAGGCCGTCCTCCAGGTACTGGACGGCCCCCTGCCCCTGCGCGAGATCGGTGTCCGGTGCGGCGCCGACGATCATCTGGTGCTCAAGGCGGTGCTCGCCCTGGCCGCCCGGTCCGTCGTCTCCATCGGCCTGGGCGACGAGTTCCGCCCGGTCGGCTCGGGCCGGCTCGAAGAGCTCCTGCCGCCGCTCCTCGCCGCCCTCGACGGAGGGAGCGACGGCGCGTTTCTCAAGATCGCGGTGGTGGCGTGGGACGCGCGGACGGCCTTTCGCTCCGTCCAGGCGCTGCTCGGCCGGCCGGGGCAGCCACCGGCGGACATCGAGAACCTGCCGCAGTACCGGGTGATCCAGGAGCGGGGAACGCTGCCCGGTGGAATCGAGATGGAGGTGCTCGGCTTTCGTTCCGACACCTTCGAACCGGAAATCGCCGCTCCCCTGGTCACCAATTGCCATCTCCTGCTGCTCGTCAACGACATGGAGAACGGCCCCGCTCCGGGAAGCGATCAATCCCTCGCCGAGCGCGTCAACGCCGTTCGCGACATGTTCCCGCGGCTGATGGCGGCCGGCCGGGTGACGGTGGGCGCGGGCTCGGTGACGAACCCGGGTTGCGACGTGCTGATCCCGGAGATCGCACGGTACGTCTCCTGGGAGGAGGTCGAGAAGACGGGCTTCCTCGAGGCCGTGCTCAGGGAGGTCGCCTGGCGCCTCGGCATCGAGTCCCAGCCCGAGAGCGCCTTTTCCGGCTGATCGCCCGGGTTCCCCTTCCCCTCAACGGGGGCCCGACCCCGCCCCGCCGAGGACGGCCGTCACCCGGCGCTGCAGGTCGTACCGCTCCACCAGGTCGGAGACCTCCGCCTCGCGCCGGGCCGCCGCGTCTTCCTCGCGGCACGCCTGGACCGGCAGCCGGCGCAAGGTTTCAAGGTCGTAGCAGGCCCCGTCCGCCCAGCCGGGACCGTGATTCGCGTAGACGTGACGGTCCGAGATCCAGCTCCCGTAGCGGAGTGGAACCGGCGCATGCCCGGGGGTGCCGAAGAGGTTGCGGCCCACCCACGCGACACCGGCCGGATCGACGCCCATCAGCGCTGCCACGGTGGGAGCGACGTCGGTATGACCGGCGACGGCGGGGAAAGTACCTCGCGGACCCCGGCTGCCGGGAATCCTGATGATCAGCGGCACCCGGCCAAAGAGATACCAGTCGGCCTCGGTGTACCGGCGCCCCACCGCCCGGGCGAGCTCCGGCGTCCAGGAGAAACCGGCGTCGTGGTCCCCCCAGAGGACGATGACCGTATTGTCGAGGAGCCCGTCGCGGGCCATGCGGTTCACCATGTCCCCCAGGGCCCGGTCGAAGAAGTGCATGGCGTGCAGGTACTCGCCGAAGGGGGTGCCCCGCCACCGGCCCACGTCGAGCTCCTTGAGATGATCGGGGAAGCCCTCGAACGGGTAGTGCAGCGAGAGGGTGATCAGCCAGGCGCAGAAGGGCTGCTGCAGTTGCGCCAGCCGCGCCTCCATCTGGAGCAGGAAATCACGGTCGTTCAGGCCCCAGCCGATCTTCTCGCCCGGCGCGAAGTCCGCCGCGAAGAGGTTCTCGGCGTACCCGAAGGCGGGGTGCATGATGCTGCGGTTCCAGAAGTTCGGCTGGAAGGCCACCGCCGAGAGGGTGTGGTAGCCCCGGGCCCGGAGCAGCCCGGCCAGGCCGACGTAGTGATTGTTCGGGTAGGCGAAGACGAGGGCGCCGCGGGGCCTCGGCAGGAGCGACACCTGGGTCGTGATCTCGCCGTCCGACGTGCGTCCCTGGCCGGTCTGGTCCACGCAGTGCGGGAACCAGGCACAGCCCGAAAGCCAGCGGTCGAGGTTCGGCGTCACCTTGCGCCCCCCGATCCTCAGGCCGACAACGAACCCCTGCATGGACTCGACCTGGATCATGAGCAGGTTCATGCCCTCGGCGGCCCCGAAGAACCGGCCGCCTCCCCGGCGGACGGGCGCCCGGTCCGCGAACCACGACACCACCTCCTCGCGTTGCCGCCGGCTGAGCGGGCGGCGGAGGACCCGCGTGTGGAGCTGTGACCACAGGTCGACGAGGTGGGTGTTGATCACGCCCACCTCTCTGACCACGAAGAGCTGATCGAAGACCTGCACCAGGAGCCCGCTCCGGGCGTGTCCGGCGCGCCAGGCGGCGCCCAGGCCCGGGATCAGCGCCGCGGCCAGGAGCACGGCGGCAACGGCGCGCTGCCACCGCCGCGGCCTCATGCCGGGCCGCGACACGATCCAGGCCAGGAACAGCCCGGGAAGGAGATCGGCGGCCAGCCAGAGGTCGCGCCAGTGCAGCAGCGCGGCGATGCTCTCCCCCAGGTCGCCCACCTGGTGTCCCGCCCCGAGAGCCTCCAACGACAGCACGTCGCCGAAGTACCTGACGTACACCACGTCGGCCAGAATCACGAAGCTGAGCGCCGCCGAGAGCGCCCAGGTCACCCAGGGCCGCACCCGGGCCGGGAGGGCCGCCAGCACCAGGCCGAACAGGGCGACACCCGACATGGCCACCCAGGCGGACCCGGGGGCCGGCAACATCCCCGCCGCGTCGAGGACCGCGCGCTGTTTCGCCGCCAGGGCCACGAGGAACCAGGCGAGGTCGGCCAACGCCAGGATGCTCCGGGCGGCGTCGCTGCGCATCCTGCGCCTCCCCAGGAGGGCGGCGACGAGAAGCAGCACCACGGCGATCAGGGGCAGCGCCGGGTAGCCCCAAAGGCGCGGGACGACGAGGACCGCCGTCGCCGGCTCCGGTGTGAGATCCTGCTGGGAGAACCAGCAGACGCCCTCGTGCACCATGTCCACCTGGAGCAAGGCCCGTCCCATGCGGCGGGGGGCCTGGACCGTCACCGTCACCGCCACCCGGCCGCCGGGCGGCACGACCCGCGGAATCCGCGTCCGCCTGCCCTCGAAGACCAGGACCCGCCCGCGGCCGCTCAGCCAGTGATACGCCACGTTGAACGGCCGGTCGGGCCGCCAGGTGACGGTACCGTCGTTCCTGAGCGTCAGCCGGACCCGGCGCACGCCGCCGGCCGTCCACAGCCGCGGGATCGACGCCGAGAGCACGGAGAAAGCGTGGCCGGGCCTGACGGCCTCGACGAGGACGGGCACCGGCTTCGGGGGATGGACGGTCCGCCGGGAGATCCAGTAGACGTGCTCCTCGACCACGTCCCACTGGAGCGCCATCCGCCCCACCCTCCGCGGCACCTCCACCCGGGCGCGCACGGTGACGCGCCCGCCGGGTTGCACCGGATGCGGCAGCCGGGATCGCCGTCCATCCCAGACCAGGACCTTTCCGTCCGGTGACAGCCAGTGATAGGAGAGAAAGAAATTCCGGGCCGGATCCCAGGCGACGCTTCCCGTGTTCTCGAGCGTGATGGCCACGGTGAGTGTCTCGCCGCCGGTCGCCTTCGCCGGCATGCCGGCCGCCGACACCACGCGCATGCCGTACGCCGGGGAACCGGGACCGGCGGCCGCCGCCGGCGGGATACCGGTCAACGAGCCGAGCAACATCAGGGCGACCACCAGTTCCCGTGCCATGAGCCGGAAGTATACCCGCTGCGCTACACTTCGGCCCATGAACATGCCGCACGCCTCCGTCCTGGCCTGGGATGTTCAGGATCTCACCCCCACCCTGGTCCTGATCCACGCCTTCCCCTTCGACCGCCGCATGTGGGCGTCGCAGTGCGAGGCTCTGGCCGCCGTCGCGCGCGTGATCACGGTGGATCTGCCGGGGTTCGGCGAGTCGCGGAACATCCGGGCGCCCCACAGCCTCGACGCCTGGGCCGACTTCGTGGAGGGCACGCTGCAGGAGCTCGTCGGAGAAGAGCCCGTGGCGGTCGCCGGCCTCTCCATGGGCGGCTACGTCGCCCTCCGGCTCGCCGAGCGCCATCCCGGCCGCCTCGAGGCCCTCATTCTCGCCGACACACGCGCCGGGGCGGATTCCGGGGAGGGCAGGCGGGCGCGGGAGGAGGCCATCGACACCGTGCGCCGGGAGGGCGTGGCGCCCCTAGTCGATCAGCTGCTGCCGCGGCTGTTGTCGCCACGGGCCGACGCGGCGACGGTGGAGCTCGCCTGCGGCCTCATGAGCGGACAGTCCCCATCCGCCGTGATCGCGGCCCTCGAGGCCATGCGCGACCGTCCCGATTCCACGGCCGTGCTCGCCGACCTTCGCGTGCCGTTGCTGGTGCTGGTCGGGGCGGCCGACGAGCTGACGCCGCCCGCCGAGGCCGAGGCCATGGTCCGCCACGCCCCGGACGCCTGGCTGGTCAAGATTCCCGGCGCCGGCCACCTGGCCAACCTCGAGGCCCCCGAGGCGTTCAACGCCGCGGTGCGCGGCTTCTTGAACGCCCTCTAGCGCGAGTTTACTGGACAAAGGCGGGCAGGTTATTCGCGAGGTAGCCAGAA
>CAZXXL010000160.1:0-7022 GCA_964644635.1 uncultured Thermoanaerobaculia bacterium
GAATGCCCGGCGCAGCTCGGGATCGCCCGGCTTGGGCAGGGTTGGCCGATCGGCCGCCGAGGCCCAGTGGTCGGCGAGCCGCGCGATGCGGACCAGCCTCTCCTCGAGTCCTTTCGAGAAGAAGAGCTCCCGCAGCCTGGCCACCGAGCTTCCCTCTTCATGCCCGCCTCTGGCCCGCAGCAGGATCAGTGCCTTTTCCGCCGGATCGTGCAGCCAAGCCGCCAGCTTGGCGTCCCAGACGCCGGACTGCTCATGGTGCATGGGTTTTTCCTCTCTGCCGGGAAAGCCCGGCCGGTTGGACGAGACTCCGGACATGATGTGCCCGGGTTTGTAAGGCAGGATGCACATGTCCACACATGCTGACCACAATCATACCACCGGAGCGCCGGCTCGAAAGACGCGACGGGCGGTCGTTGTCGCCGGGGGAGTGTACACTGCTTGCCGAGCGCCTCTTTTGAGCCTCCGTATCATTGCGATGCCTGGAGGGCGGAAGGTGGTTGCAGGACCGGCCGATGGATATTTTCACGAGATTGTGGTATGAATAAATACAGTACTAGAAGGAGGTGGGGTGTAATGTCGAAACAGTTCTTCTCATGCCTCCTCGTGGCGGGGCTCGCGTTTGTTGCCGGGACGGTCTACGCGCAGACGCCCATGGAGGCCCCGGCCGAGGCCCTTCCGGCGCTCGGGTCGAGCGAGGGTGTCGCCGTCGGGCCGTTCATCTTCACTCCTAACGTCAACTTGCAATGGGAGAACAGAGACAACATCTTCTTTACGCCGGACAACGAGGTTTCCGACGACGTCTACGTCGCGCGCGCCCGCCTGATGTTCGAGCTGCCGGTCTACGACTCCTACATTCGCCTCAGCTACACGCCCCAGTACCGGGATTACGGCACGTACAACCTGCGCGAGAACTGGTCCCACTTCGTGAACCTGGACGGCGCCTTCGACTTCTCCAGCGGGCTCAAGCTCAAGGTGGGATACCGCTACGTGTCGGGGAACCTGGAGACGCGGGAGGTCGACCCCGGCGGCGAGCTGGCGTTCGGCGACCGCCAGTTCACCAAGCACGAGGCCAAGGTGGAGGCCGATTACTGGGTCTCTCCCACCAACGGCATCGCCATCGAGGGGTCGTTCGACAAGCTGAACTACCCGGATCGGACCCTGTTCTACGACTACAGCCGGGGCCGGGCCGGCATCGGCTGGATCCACCAGGTGAGCCCGACGCTGACCTTCGGGCTCAAGTACCGGCACGAGAACTTCAACGCCGAGGACACGGCGGACTACCGCGACTCCAGCTCGGACGAGGTCACCCTGTCCCTCGACGGGAAGGTCTCCCCGGTCCTCTCGAGCACCCTGGAGCTCGGGTACCGCTCGACGAACTTCGACAATGCGCCGGGCAAGCCGAATTTTTCCGATTACTCGGGCCTTGTGGCGCGGGGCTCCCTCAGCCTGGCACTGGCCCACGGTGGTTTGCTGACGCTCCACGTGACGCGGATGGACTATCCGTCGAACTTCGACCGCAACGCCTTCTACACGGCCACCGAGGGCGGGCTGACCTACCGCCTCGAGCGGGACCGGCTCTTCGGCTACCTGCGGGCCGACTACCAGAACAACGACTACGAGGTTCCGGACACCGTCACCGGCAGGAGCCGTTCCGACGACCTGACGACGTACGGTGTCGGCGTGGGCTACCGCCTGACCGACCTGCTGGCGCTCAGGGGAAGCTACACCCACCAGAAACGAGATTCCCTGCATCGCTACTCGTACGACGCCAACATGTTCCTCCTGGGACTGATGGTGGGATTCTGAGACCCGGAATGATCGATTCCGCCGGCTGAGGTGGGCCGGGCAGCGGTGCGCGTGGTGCTGCGGACGGACGGCGCTGGACCGCCGGCGCGTGACGGGAGGCCGGCCGGGCCCCGGCCGTCCGGGGGCCGGAGGGCGGACGCTCCGCCGGCCCCGGTTTGTGGTAGCCTCCACGCCATGACGAGGCGTGTGGCTTGGCTTGTCGCGGCGCTCCTCGTGCTCCCGGCGCTCGTTCCCCTGCAGGCAGTCGCATCGGACACCGCCCCGGCGTACACGGTGGGTCCCGGCGACGTCCTCAAGGTGGAATCGTTCCAGCACGACGAGATCTCGGGTGAGTTTCCGGTCGACGAGAAGGGACAGATCTCCTTCCCGCTTCTCGACAGGGTGCCGGTCGCCGGCCTGACGGTGGGCCAGATCGCCGACCGGCTGAAGAACGCCCTGGAGAAGGATTTCTACGTCAGCGTCCAGATCCAGGTGAGCGTGGCCAAGTACGGCTCGCGGCCGGTGACGGTCATCGGCGAGGTGGGATCGCCCGGGACGTATTTCCTCAAGGGCAGGACCACGCTGCCGCAGATCATCGCCGAGGCCGGCGGCCTGAAGGCCACCGCGGGTCACAAGATCGAGATCAGGCGGCCGGCGCGGACGCCCGGTGGTGAGGAGAAGACGATCGTCGTCGAGGCCAGGGACCTCGCGCAGATGGGGAGCGATCCCGTGGTGCAGGCGGGTGACGTGATCTCGGTGGCCGCCCGGCAGCTCTACTTCATCACCGGCGAGGTCATGCGCCCGGGCCGCTACGAGCTCCAGGACAAGGAGACCCTGATGCAGGCGATCTCGCAGGCGGGCGGCCTGGGGAAGTTCGCTTCGCAGAACGTCGAGATCCACCGCGAGGCAGCCGGCAAGAAGACCATCACCACGGTGAACCTCAAGCGGATCCGCCAGGGCAAGGTCAAGGATCCGAGGATTGCCCCCAACGACGTGATCATCGTCAGGCGGCGCTTCTTCTGAGCCGAGATGCCCGGGCCGGATCGCCCGCCGGCCGGGTCACCTCCCGCTCAGGAAGGATCCCAGGCGGCGGCGGCCGTCCGCGGCCAACCGTTGGAAGCGAACGCCGAAGCCGTCGATCCTCTCGCGCTCGCCGTCGGTGTACCGCACCACGGTACCGGTCCCGGCCACCGGGGCGGGGCTCCCGGGAAGGATGAGCTCGAACTGGATCTCGGAGCCCAGGGGGTAGCGGCGGGGATCGCCACGGACCAGCATGCCGCTGGCGGAGAGGTCCTGGGTCTGGGCGAGGGTCCGGTTACGGGAGCCGCCCATCTCGACCTCGACCTGGACGAGCGCCCGCACGGAACGCCGGGGAGCGACGGCGAGGAGATCGGCAAGGGCGTCGAGCCACTCGGCCGGGGGCGCGGTGACGGGCAGGAAGCGGTTGAGGCCCCGCCCGAGAAGGGGGGTGGCGGCCTTCCCGCCGGCCTCGTCCCCGGTGATGAGGAGGCCGGCCTTGCGGCTGGCGGACCGGGTCGAGCGGAGGTCCCGTACCAGCGCGGCGGGGTCGACTCCCGAAGTGGGCAGGTGGGCGATGACCAGATCGTAGGGCGCCTGCTGGACGCGTTGCACGGCGGCGGCGGCCACGAGGGAGCTGTCCACGGCGATGTTGCAGCGTTCGAGGATTCGGGCGATGCTCGGGTGCAGGGCCCGCTGCTCCCCGATGACGAAGACCCGGCGCCGGTAGGTTTCCATGAACGACATTATAGGCCCGCGCCCGCCCCGGGAGGGGCGGGCGCGCTCTGGTATCTTCGACACCGAGGGGGAGGCCGGCGAATGACCGAGCACGTGGAGCTGAGAAGCCGCTACGGCATGCGCACCGAGGAGTTCTCGGCCCTGATGGCGTACCGGGTGCGGGAGATCCTCCTCGTGGCGTCGCGCTACGACGCCTTCGTGCTCGAGGAGGACGGCCAGCTCACGGAGCTGATCTTCCAGGAGTACAGGAACCTCGACCTCAACCTCAGGTACGTGCCCCGGTTCACCCGCGTGCGCGACGCGGCGGAGGCGTTCGATCTCCTGGAGAAGAAGAGCTTCGACCTCGTCGTGGCCACGCCGCGCCTGCCGGGGGCCGACCTCGCCGTCTTCGCCGAGCGGCTCAAGCGCGAGCACCCGGATCTCTCCCTCGGCGTGCTCGCCGCCCATGCCTGGGACCTGCCCCACCTGGACCGGCTGACCACCAGCGGCGTGGTGGACTGGCTCTTCCTGTGGCAGGGGGACGTGAAGGCCCTGCTGGCCATGATCAAGCAGGTCGAGGACCGCCGCAACGCGGATCACGACGTGCTCGAAAGCGGCGTGCAGGTGATCATCCTCGTCGAGGACGAGGCCCGTTACTACTCGGCCTACCTGCCCCACATCTACACCGAGGTGACCAGCCAGACGAGCCGCCTCATGGCCGAGGGGCTCAACCTCTCCCACCGCCTGCTGCGCATCAGGGCCCGCCCGAAGATCCTCCTGGCCAGAACCTTCGAGGAGGCGTGGGAGCTCTTCGAGCACTACTCGCCCAACATCCTCGGGGTCATCTCGGACGTGAGCTTCCCGCGGGCGGGCAGGCAGGACCGCGCGGCGGGCCTGGAGCTGGCGCGCAGGATCAAGCGCAGGAACCCCGACGTGCCCATTCTCCTGCAGTCCTCGGACCTGGCCTTCGCCGCCCGGGCGGAGGAGGTCGGGGCCACCTTCGTGTCCAAGGACTCTCCCGGCCTGCTCGAGGACATCCGCCGCTTCATCACCGAGAAGTTCGGCTTCGGGGACTTCGTCTTCCGGCTGCCCGACGGCCGGGAGGTGGGCCGGGCCCGGGACATGCGCGAGCTGGTGGCGATGCTCGAGAAGATCCCGGACGAGTCCATCGTCTACCACGCCGGCCGCAACCACTTCTCGTCGTGGTTCAAGGCGCGGACCGAATTCGAGCTGGCGTCGATCCTGCGGCCGCGCCAGGTGACCGAGTTCGAATCCATCGCCGCGCTGCGCAACTTCCTCGTCAGCACGCTACGAAGCTACCTCCAGGAGATCCAGCGCCACACCATCACCGACTTCGATCCCGGGAGGTACGACGCGTTTGTCGCCTTCGCCAAGATCGGGTCGGGGTCCCTGGGCGGGAAGGGGAGGGGGCTGGCGTTCGTGCACAAGCTGCTCGCGCGCGACCATCCCCGGGTCCCCCGGACCGAGGTCGCGATTCCGAGGACGGTGGTTCTCGCCGGCGATCTCTTCGAGCAGTTCCTCGTCGCCAACGATCTCGGGGACCTCGTGCGGGAGGCGGCGGGTCTGTCGGACGAGGAGATCCTCAACGCCTTCCGCAGGAGCCGGTTTCCGCACGAGCGGCGCGCCCAGCTGGCGAGCTTCCTGGAGGCGGTGCGCACCCCGCTGGCCGTGCGCTCCTCGAGCATCCTCGAGGACTCCCTGTACCAGCCCTTCGCCGGCGTGTACGCCACCGTGATGCTGCCCAACAATCACCCCTCCCTGGACATCCGCCTCGCCCAGCTGCTCGAGGCGGTCAAGGTCGTGTACGCCTCCACCTTCCAGAAGCGGGCCCGGGACTACCTGCGGGGGACGCCGCACCGGGTGGAGGAGGAGCGGATGGCCGTGCTCCTCCAGGAGCTGGTCGGGAGCCGGCACGGCGATCTCTTCTACCCCACGTTCGCCGGCATCGCGTCGTCGTACAACTTCTATCCCTTCGGGGACATGCGGCCGGAGGACGGGGTCGCGCTGGTGGCCATGGGGCTGGGCAAGTCGGTGGTCGACGGCTTCGAGGCCCTGCGGTTCTGCCCCGCATACCCGCAGGTCCTGCCGCAGTTCTCGACGCCCAAGGACATGCTCAAGAACGCCCAGCGGCACTTCTACGCCCTGGACCTGGCCCGGGACGACGTCATCCCGAGCCTCGACTACGACGCCAACCTGCGCCGCCTGGAGGTGGTGGAGGCCATCGGCGACGGTGTCACGGACCGGATCGCCTCCACGTACCTGCCCGGCAACGACTCGGTCACCAGCGGCCTCGTGCCCGGCGGCACGCCGCTGGTGACGTTCTCGTCGGTCCTCAAGGGTCTGACCATGCCGCTTCCCGAGCTCCTGCGGCAGCTTCTGGCGAGGACCAGCGACGCCATGGGCGCGCCGGTGGAGATCGAGTTCGCCGTCGACCTCGATCCCCGGCTCGGGGCGAGCCAGGTCTTCCATCTCCTCCAGATCCGGCCGATGGTCGTCGAGCACATGGCCAAGGACGTCGAGATCGGGCCCGAGGAGTACCGGCGCGCCATCGTGTCGTCCGAGATGGCCATGGGCCACGGGCGCGAGGAGGACCTCCGGGATCTCGTCGTGATCGACGCCCGGCGCTTCGACCGCGCGCGTTCCCTGGAGGCCGTGGACATCATCGACGGCATCAACTCCCGGCTTCTCGCCGCGGGCAGGAGCTGCGTGCTCATCGGCCCGGGGCGGTGGGGGACCCAGGACCGGTGGCTGGGCATCCCGGTGGCGTGGGGCCAGATCACCAGCGCCCGCGCCATCGTCGAGACCGACTTCGCGGACCTCGAGGTCGAGCCCTCCCAGGGCTCGCACTTCTTCCACAACCTGGCGTGTTTCGGCGTCGCCTACTTCACGGTCCACGCCTCCCGCGGCCTCGGCCACGTGGACTGGGAGTGGCTCATGAGCCGGCCGGCCGAGAGCGAGGCGATGGACGGCGTGATCCGTCACATCCGGGTCCAGCATCCCCTGCGGGTGATGGTGGACGGCCGGAGCGCCAGGGGCGTCATCCTCCGCGGCGGCTCCGGGGATGGATGACGGGCGGGATGCGTTGACAGGAGGCCGCCCCGAACGTACGATTCTCGGGCGCGGGGGGCTGTAGCTCAGGCGGATAGAGCAGAGGTTTCCTAAACCTTTGGTCGGGGGTTCGAGTCCCTCCAGCCCCGCCATGCCCATTCTTGTCATGGCGAGGAGCGTGCCGCAGGCACGCGACGTGGCCATCCCTCACAGCGTTGGAGCGCGTTCCGACGTTCTCCGTTGCGGTGTCCAATCGTGAGGGGATTGCCGCGTCGGATTCCTGCGGAATCCTCCTCGCAATGACACCCAGGGGGGTGCGGGGCGCTCGACGAAGGCCTTGCCGCTGTCATCGCGAGGTGGCGTAAGCGCGCGAAGCTTTGCTTCGCCTGCGCGCACGCCACCCCGAGGAGCGAAGCGACGAAGGGGACTCGGCG
>CAZXXL010000161.1:0-7009 GCA_964644635.1 uncultured Thermoanaerobaculia bacterium
TTCGATGACACGATGACTTCCGGAGATCGCTCGCTCAATCTTGGGGAAACTCCAACCCCCGCCCCGACGCGCGCACGTCAGTCCTGGCGGACGGTGATGGCGGCCACGTCCCGGCGGCGCAGGCCGAGGGCGACGATGATGCCGCCGATGACGAGCAGGGTGCCCAGCCAGACCAGCGAGATGAGCGGCTTGGTGGACACGTCGAGCACCAGGCTCGCCGGCTGCGGTGGCTGCGGCGGCAGGGTCGGATCGTAGATCTTGAGCTCGACGGCGCCGCCGTTGGCGTCGATCCGCCCCAGGGTCAGCGACAGGCCGCCGGTGCCGGGAATCTCGGCCGGCTTGACCTCCGGCGGGCCGCCCCGGTCCTGGAGGTATCGCGGCTCGAGCCGGTAGCTCTTGCCGCCCCTGGCGACCGTGAAGACCGCGCCGATGTGGATCTTGCCCGCCTTCGGGTCGAAGTCGGACAGGTCGAAATCGTCGAAGGTGACGGCCGTGTCCTTGTAGCGCACGGCCTCCCCGCGATGGAGGACGGCGGTCCTGGCGATGCCGCCGCCGAGGCCGAGCAGCTCGAGGCGGACGATGCCGTTGGAGGCGTCCATGCCGCTGACCCGGATCCTGCCCGCCGGCGTCCCCGGAATCGGCACGGAAATGGCCTGCACGCCCTCGTCGGTGGAGATGATGGACGGCTCCAACCGGACCGGCTTCTCGCCGGGACGCTCGATCTCGACGCCGACGCCCACCGTCACCGCGCCGGCCACCGCGTGCTGCCCGGAAAGGTCGAAGCCCTTGAAGGTGATCTTCCAGTCCTTGAAGGTGGCGCTCTGGTCCTTGGCCACGATCACCGAGCCGCTGACCGGGGGCTCCTTCTCCGGGTTGTACTCGGCGGGAGCGAGGTAGAGATCACCCTTGAGGAAGCTCTTGATGTCCGGGTTCGCGACCAGCTGGTTGGTCTTGCGGTTCACCCACATCCTCGGCTTGAGGATGAAGCTCTTGCCCCCCGGCTCGGTCACCCGGACGACCATGGCGTCCCGCGCCCGGGGCGTCGGCTTCTCCACGCCCTGGAAGGTGAAGGTGTAGCCCAGGGCCTTGGCCGGCTTGCCTTTCACCAGGTTCAGCTTGGTCTTGTGGCCGTACAGCCCGGAGGTGAGAAACGCCACCAGCATCAGGCCGAGGCCGACGTGGGTGAGGTACCCGCCGGCCGCCTTCCAGGCGCCGCGGCGGACCCGGTCGGCCAGAGCCCAGGCGTTGGCGGTGACGGCGAAGAAGGCGGACGCCAGGTAGACCACCGACAGCACCTGCCGGGCGCCGAGCACGGCGGCGACGCCGGTCAGGACCACGGTCAGGGCGAGAACGGCGGCGAGCCTCCTGCCGGCGGCCTTGGCCGGGCCCTTCCACGCCAGGAACGGGATGGCGCCGAGGATGAGGCCGAGGGCGATGGCCAGCGGGAGGCCGACACGGTTGTAGAAGCTCGGTCCGACCTGGGCCGGCTTCGTCCACAGCTCGGTGATCAGCGGCGCCGAGGTGCCGAGCGCGATCATGATGCCGGTGGCCAGCAGCAGCAGGATGCCGACCACGAAGAAGATCGTGCGCGAGAGGAAGGGCTCCTCGCCCACCTGGGTCGGGATCTCCTTCCAGCGGTACGCGAGCAGCCCCACCGAGATCACCAGGAAGAACATCATGTTGAAGACCAGCCAGGCGGTGATGCCGAGGTCCACGAAGGAGTGCACCGAGAAGTTCGCCAGCACGCCGGAGCGGGTGAGGAAGGTCCCGTAGACGACGAAGAGGTAGGCGAGCACGGCGAGGACCAGGTTGAGCCGCCGGAAACGCTTTCTCCCCCGCTGCAGCAGGAAGCCGTGGGTGAGCGCCGCCGTCATCAGCCAGGGCACGAGGGAGGCGTTCTCCACCGGGTCCCAGCCCCAGAAGCCGCCCCAGCCCAGGGTCTCGTACGCCCAGTAGCCGCCGAGCATGATGGCGGTTCCCATGGTGACCAGGGAGAGCAGCACCCACGGCATGGAGACCTTCGTCCACTCGTCGTAACGGCGCATCCACAGCGCCGCCATGGCGAACGCGAAGGGAACCGCCAGGGAGGCGTAGCCGAGGAACATGATCGGCGGATGGATCACCATCCACGGGTTCTGGAGCAGCGGGTTGAGGCCCTGCCCGTCCATGGGGATCATGCCCGCCGTGAGCCCCTGGTGGAAGCGGAACGGATCCTGCTTGAGGAGCAGCATGACGAGGGACAGCACGGTCAGGTTGTAGAAGATCATGACCCGGGATTCGTAGTGCTTGGCGAACCGCATCAGGGGAACGCCGAGTACGGCGCCCCAGAACACCCAGAGCAGGAAGCTGCCCTCCTGGCCGGCCCAAAAGCTGGAGACCAGGAACTGCCAGGGCAGGCTGTTGTCGGAGTAGGCCGTCACGTAGAAGAGCCGGTAGTCGTGGGTGACGAAGAGGTACATCAGCAGCGCCGAGGCCAGCACCACGGCCACGGTCATCACCAGGTAGGTCTGGCGGGCCAGCCCGCGCCAGCGATCTTCCTTCAGGGAAAGGCCGTACGCCGCGGTCGAGGCGATCCCGAAGATGAACGATGCCCACAGGAGAATGGACCCCGGGTAATACATGAGCTCCTCCGCGCCTGCGCCCTGGGCCGCGGAGGCGGGATCCACTCCCCGCCCGGCCGCCGTCGGACGCTCTGGTCAAGCGCCGGGGGACGGCCCCCGGCGCGGTTCATCACGAGGCGGCGCTGCCGCCCTTCTCCTCGAGTCCCTGGTACTTCGACGGGCACTTCACCAGCAGCTGCTCGGCATGGAAGGCCCCGTTCTCGTAGCTTCCGATCGCCACGATCTGCTTGGCGTCCTCGAAGTTGCCCGGCTTGACGCCCTCGTACAGCACGTGCATCCGCTGACCCTCGTGGTTGGCGATCTCGAAGCTCAGCTCCTTGGAGGCCGGGATGTAGCTGGTCGACCCGGGCACCAGCTCACCCGCCACCTGCACCCGCTTGTGGCCGGCCACGGCCTCGTCGAAGGAGACGTACGGCGTCAGGTTCGACTTGAACGACGAGGCGCCGAACGCCAGAAAGGCGATCGCCAGCGCTCCGCCGACGGCGTACCAGATTCGCCGCTTCTTCCTGTGATCAGTCATGATCACTCCCTTTCCAAACGCCTGACCCTCCGGTCGAGGCGGTAGACGTAGGTGAAAAGCCCCACCCAGATGACGAGCGAGACCAGCATGATGCCCAGCAGGTCGTTCATCTACAGCTCCTCCTGCTGCCGCCGCCGGCGGATCCCATCCAGCCGGCACTCAATATTGTACAACCACGCAAACAGTCCCGTGAACCCCGCCAGCGATCCCATCAGCACCTGGAACATGCGGGAATCCATCTTGATTCTCCCCTGGGTGTTGATGATCGTGTCCGGGTGGAGGGACCAGTAGATCCTCGGCACCACGAAGACGAGGAACGGGACGGTCACGAAGGCCAGGATCGAGTACACGGCCGCCAGGGCCGCCCGCCGCTCCGGGTCGGCCACCGCGCCCCTGAGGGCGAAGTAGGCCGCGTAGATCAGGAGCAGGAAGGTGATCGAGGTCTCCCGCGGGTCCCAGTTCCAGAACGATCCCCACATAATCCGCGCGAAGATGGAGCCGGTGATGGTGGCCAGGATGGCGAAGAGCAGCCCCAGCGAGCTCGCGCTCCGCGCCCGGATGTCGTCCTTGGGGTTGCGCGAACGGAGATAGCGGATGGACGCGATGCACGAGACCAAAAAGGCGAGGGTCGCGACCCAGGCCATCGGCACGTGGAAGAACACGATGCGGCTCGACTGGCCCTGGAAGCCCGCCGCCGCCGGCGCGTAGAAGAACGCCGCCCAGATGATCAGCCCCAGCCACGCGAACAGCAGCCAGCGCGCGGCCTCGCCCAACGCCGGCCGGTCACTCATGCCACACCACCGGAAACAGCACCACCGAAACGATCGTCATGATTCCTCCGAGCGACACGACGGCCCGCACCGTGTTCACGATCCCCTCCACCGAGCCGTCCGTCGCGGCCCGCGTCCCCTGGATCAGGAAGATCAGCAGCGGCAGCAGGAGCGGCAGCGAGAGCACCGAGAACAGCGCTCCGCGTGCAGAGGCGCGGGCGATGATCGCCGCCACCATGGTCGTCGTCACCGCAAGAGTATACCCGCCGGTGACGAGAATCAGAAGAAAGCCGGGAAGAAGCACCACCTGAAAGCCCATGAGCACGCAGTACAGTGGGACCAGGATCGCCATCAAGACGGAGAGGATGGCGAGGTTGAACAGCAGCTTGCCGCCCCAGACGACCATCGGCCCGGCGGACAGGCGCAGCAACGGGGCCGTGTGCGAGTCCTCCTCCTTGACGAACGACCGGTCGAGGCCGGCCATGGCCGCGAAGAAGATCACGATCCACAGGAGCGCGGCGAGGAGGTACGGCCGGTCCTCCGCCGCGATCCGGTAGGGGCCGATGGTGTAGGACACGGCGGCCAGCGTGGTGATGGCGAAAAGGCCGAGGGCGTTGAGCGCCACCCGGGTCCTGAACTCGGTGCGCAGGTCCTTGGCGAAGACCGCCCCGATCTCAGCCAGCGAGCGCAACACGGCGTGTCCCCCACTCCATCTCCCGGCGGTCGTTGGTGGCCAGCACGATGGTCTTGCCGGCGTCCCGCTGCTCCCGCACCAGCCCCTCGAGCCAGTCCTGCCCGGCCGGGTCGAGGTTGGAGCCGGGCTCGTCCAGGAAGAGCACGGCCGGGTCGTGGAGCAGCGCCTGCGCGATCTTCAGGCGCTGGTGCATGCCGGTCGAGAAGCCGCGCACCGGGGTCTTCCGCCGGGGATCCAGGCCGACCAGCTCGAGGCACTCCCGGCACCGTGGCCCGGCGTCCCGCAGCCCCCGCACGAGGGCGAAGAAACGGAGGTTCTCCATGGCGTCCAGCTCCTCGTACAGGCTCATGGAGGGCGCGACGACGCCGAGATGGTTGCGCCAGGCCTCGCGCGGGATCTCGCCGCCGGCGGTGGTGTAGGCGATACTGCCGCGGGTGGCGCGCAGCAGGCCGCACAGGATCATCACCAGGGTGGACTTGCCCGACCCGTTGGGACCGGTGATCACCAGCACCTCGCCGGGTCCGACCTCGCCGGAAATGCTCCGGAAGATCACCCTGATGTCGAAGCGCTTGGCCAGTGCCTGGAAGGTGATGGAGACGCCGTCCGTCATCCCCGGGAAGATATCACGTCCGCCGTTCCGGAGGCGTTCCACCGCGCGAGCTCGACGCGGTTGCCCCCGGCCGTCTTGGCCCGGTACAGGGCACGGTCCGCCGCCGCCACGACCTCGTCCGTATGGGTCTCCTGCGGCCGATTGCAAACCACGGCCCCGACGCTGACCGTGACGTAAAGCTCGCGGCCATCCGCCCGGCACACCAGGCCGGCCACGCCCCACCTGATCCGCTCGAGCATGGAGCGGGCCTCGTCCGGGTCACCCACCGCCATCGCCACGCAGATCTCGTCACCACCGTACCGCCCCACCAGGTCGAAACCGCGCAGGCAATCCTTGATCCGCCGCGCGACCTCGGCCAGCACGACGTCGCCGGCCCGGTGGGAGACGCGGTCGTTGATCTGCTTGAACTCGTCCAGGTCGATCATCCCCACCACCAGGCAGCCCGTCCCCCGACCGGCCCGCTCCATCTCCCGGCCCAGCCGCTCCAGAAAGTGGTTCCGCTGCATCAGGCCGGTCAGCCCGTCGGTGATGGAACGGTCGTAGTACGTCGCGTACCGGTGCCCCAGGATCAGCCCCATGACCACGTAGAACGGAATGAAGCCGAAGGGGAAGAGGAGGCCCGCCACGTTGAGCGACGGCGGGGACACCAGGTTGACGTCGTTGGCGATGTCATACAGGGCGGTCGCCACCGTCAGCACGCCCACGGCCCCGACCGCCCTCGCGTACGGCGCCTTGTGCAACACGGCGCGGACCAGCATCCAGAGCACGGCCCCGGCGGCGGGAATCGCCGCCAGCTCGGCCGCGGTGACGCACGCATACAGCGCCGTGATGTCGGGCCAGACCGCGGCGGCGGCGGCCGTCAGGCCGAGAAAGCCGAGCAGGACGCGGACGGCCCGTGGCGCCGGGGTTCCGAAGAAGGCCACGATGAAGGCCAAGAACAGCGCCATGACCAGCGGGAAGAGCACCACGTTGACGCGGAAGAGGAGGTTGAAACCCACGAGGTGGCCCGCCACCAGCGGCGAGAAGGTGAGCAGGTACAGCGCGACCGCCAGCGAGAAGAGGGCGAAGGTCAGGTTGGCGCGGGTCTTGGGCCGGTGCCCGAAGAGAAAGAAATGATTGGCGGCGACCATCAGGAAGAACACGACGAAGCCGATCAGGACGTAGGAGTCGAGGGCCGCCCGATCGAGGAGCAGCCGGTAGGGCGCAATCAGCGGCGCCTGGCCGGTGATACCGCCGTCGCGGGCGTGGTTGTACACGTGCAGGGTGAGCTCGTTCCAGGCCCCCGGCTTGGTCAGCGCCGAGGGCAGGGGGTAAACCCTCCGGTAGAAGGTCCCCTTCGCGAAACGGGGCGGGAAGTCGGCCGTCTTGCCGACCAGGCGGCCGTTGAGAAAGAGCTCGTCCGCATCGCGGATGCGCGAGAACGCGATGCCGAGGACGCGCTCGGCAAGCTCCTCCGGGACATAGACCTGCAGCCGGTACCAGGCGTGGCCGTCGTACCCCGGGGCAGCGCTCGCCTCCCACGGTCCGGGAACCTCTACCGGACGCCACGCTCCCCCCGCCCGCCCCGACGCACCGGTCCGGAACAGCCAGGTTCCGGCCAGGCTCTGCGGGAGGGAACGGATCGTCATGCGGCCGGGCTCCTGGGCCCGGGCGCCGCCGGCGCAGGCGGCCGCCACCAGGACCGCCGCCAGGACACGCACGGCGCTCCGCACCCCCCACCGCCGGCGAGGGGCGGCGGTTCCCTGACAGAACGCGGTGGCCAAGCGCCGAGGAGACATAATGAGAAAGATTACC
>CAZXXL010000162.1:0-6902 GCA_964644635.1 uncultured Thermoanaerobaculia bacterium
GCCCTGTTCACCCTCGCCTACGCGGGCGCGTACATTGCCGCCTCGCCCAACCTCTTCCTCTGGTACCACGTTCCGCTCGCCGCCGGCGTGGTCGTCGCCGCGGCCGCCGGCCTGTCGCGGCTGTCGCGGGCGGGCGCCCGCCGGGGCGCGCTGCCGGCCGCGGCGGCCATGGTCGCGGTCGCGGTCTTCGGCACCACCGGTTTCCTGGCCCGGGAACCCGGCACCGGGAGGATCGGGATCGCTCTCGAACCGTCCCTGCGGGAGGCGCGGTACGAGGCCGCGGCCACCGCCCTGCGGCGCATGGGCGCCGGGCCGGGAACCGTCGTCGCCGCCCCCGAGATCGGCGTGATCGGCTACCGGCTGGCGGACGTGCCGGTCCTGGACTGCCTGGGCCTGGTCTCCCCGCGGGCGGTTCCCTTCGCGCGCAGGGTCGGCCGGGGACAGGTGAGCGCCGAGCTGGTGGCCGCCCTGCGGCCGGCGTTCCTGGTGGTCCCCGATGCCTTCGCCGGCGACCTCAGGGCCCATCCGGGAGCCCTTCGCGGCTACCGGCAGGTGATCTCCCTGCCCGGCGGGCCCCGCCTGGGAAGGACGATCCACGTCCTCAGCCGGCGCGACGGCGGCTGACCGGGAATCGACCGCCGGCGCCGCGGGTTTTCCGGGTGGAGGTGGCCGATGAGCACGATCAGAGCGTACGCAGCGCGGGAAGCCGGGGGACGTCTCGAGCCCTTCACCTACGAGGCCGGGCCGCTCGGCCCCGACGAGGTCGAGATCGCGGTCGAGTCCTGCGGGATCTGCCACTCGGATCTCTCGATGCTGGACAACGACTGGGGGATGACGGAGTACCCGCTGGTGCCCGGGCACGAGGTGGTGGGACGCATCACCGCCGTCGGCGGGCACGTATCGCATCTGGCGCCGGGGCAGACCGTGGGGCTCGGCTGGTACTCGGGAAGCTGCCTGTTCTGCCCCCAGTGCATGTCGGGAGACCACAACCTCTGCCGCTCGGCCGAGCAGACCATCGTCGGCCGCCACGGCGGTTTCGCCGAGCGGGTCCGCTGCCGCGCCGAGTGGGCGATCCCCCTGCCGGACGGCCTGGATGCGCGCTCCGCCGGACCCCTGTTCTGCGGCGGCATCACGGTCTTCAACCCCATCGTCCAGTTCGACGTCCGTCCGACCCAGCGCACGGGCGTGATCGGCATCGGCGGTCTCGGCCACCTGGCGGTGCAGTTCCTCGCCAAGTGGGGATGCCACGTCACCGCCTTCACGTCCACCGCGGCCAAGGCCGAGGAGGCGCGGCGCCTCGGGGCCCACGAGGTGGTCGACTCGCGCGACCCCGGCGCCCTCGACGCCCTGGCCGGGTCCTTCGACTTCATCATTTCCACCGTCAACGTCCCCCTCGACTGGGAGCGCTACCTGGCCGCCCTCGGGCCCAAGGGCCGGCTCCACATCGTGGGCGCGGTGCTCGAGCCCATCCCGGTGCCGGCCTTCTCCCTCATCACCGGCCAGCGGTCGGTTTCCGGCAGCGGCCTGGGCAGCCCGGCCACGATCGCCCGCATGCTCGAGTTCTGCACCCGCCACGGCATCGCGCCCCGGATCGAGACCTTCCCCATGTCTCGGGTCAACGAGGCTCTCGACCACCTGCGCGCGGGCGAGGCCCGCTACCGGATCGTGCTCGAGAACGACTTCTGAGCCGAGGTCCGCCCGGCGGGGGCTCAGAAGAGCCGGCGCTGGTGCGGGCCCGGCGGCCGGAAGGCCTCCGCCGACAATCGCGGAGGCGTGGTGGACAGGCCGAGACGGCGGCAGCTGACATCGAAGAGCCCGGCCAGCTGGGCAGCGAGATGGCCGCGGCCGGTCATCCGGTGGCCGAAGCGCGGGTCGTCGAGGCGTCCGCCGTGGACCTCCGCGATCCGGCGCAGCACCGACGCGGCGCGGTTCGGCTCGTGGCGCTCGAGCCAGTCGGCGAAGATGCCGGCCACCGCCCCGGGCAGGCGGACCACGCTCCGGTTGGCGTAGGCCGCGCCCGCGTCCCTGGCGGCGGCCAGGACGGCGGGAATCTCGTGGTCGGTCAGCCCCGGAATGACGGGCGCTGCGAAAACCCCGCACGGCACACCGGCCGCGGCCAGGGCCCGGATCGCATCGAGGCGTTGCCGGGGTGACGACGTCCGCGGCTCCATGCGGCGGGCGAGCCCCGCGTCGAGGGTCGTGATCGACAGCCACACCAGCGCGGCGCCGTGGCCGGCGAGGGCGGCCAGCAGGTCGGCGTCCCGGGTCACGAGCGCGTTCTTGGTTACCACGACCACCGGGTGCCGGCAGCGCGCCAGGACCTCCAGGCAGCGCCGGGTCAGCCCGAGGCGGCGCTCCACCGGCTGGTAGGGGTCGGTGACGCCGGACAGGTCGAGGGGTGCCGGGCGGTACCGGGGATCGGCGATCTCCGCCTCCAGGAGCTCGGGGGCGTCTTCCTTGACCAGGATCCGGGTCTCGAAATCGAGCCCGGCCGAGAAGCCGAGGAACTCGTGGAACGGGCGCGCGTAGCAGTAGGCGCAGCCGTGCTCGCAGCCCCGGTACGGGTTGAGCGACCGGTCGAAGGGGATGTCCGGGCTGTCGTTGCGGGCGATCACCGTCCGCGAGCTGTCCCGCAGGTAGACCGTGGGCACCCGGGCGCCGGGCTCGTCGGGCTCGATTTCGAGCCGCGTGAAGCGGTTGGCCGGGTTCGAGGCCGCGCCCCGGCCGCGTGGCGGAGGATTGCCGGACATCGGCCCGATCGTACCACCCGGCCCGCGGCCGCGTTGGGTAAGATCTTTCGCGGGAGGAGACGCCATGGGCAGGAACCGGATCAGGCGCATCGGGTTCGTCGCCACGCGGCTGGCGGGGACGGACGGCGTGTCGCTGGAGACCCGCAAGTGGGCCCAGGTGCTCGAGCGCAACGGCTACGAGTGCTTCTTCTTCGCGGGTCTGCTGGAGACGCCGCCGGAGCGGTCCCGGCTCGTTCCCGAGGCCCACTTCGACCACCCGCGGGTCCGCCAGGTGCAGCGGCTCCTGTTCGGGCGCCGGACGCGTCCGCCGGCCGCCACGCGCGAGGTCCACGAGCTGCGCGAGGTGCTCAAGGATCAGCTCGCCGCCTTCGTCGACGACTTCGGGATCGAGCTCCTGATCCCGGAAAACGCCCTGGCGATCCCCATGCACGTGCCGCTCGGCCTCGCCATCGGCGAGCTGATCGCGGAGCGCGGGCTGCCCACCATCGCCCACCACCACGACTTCTCCTGGGAGCGGGACCGTTTCCTGGTCAACGCCTGCACGGACTACCTGGCGGCCGCGTTCCCGCCGGTCCACCCGGCCATCCGTCACGCGGTGATCAATTCCCTGGCGGCGGCGGAGCTGAGCCGCCGGCGGGGGATCTCGACCACCGTGATCCCCAACGTGCTCGACTTCGCCAATCCGCCCGCCCCGGACGGCGCCCCGTGCCGAAAGCTGCGCGAGGCGGTCGGCCTGGGGGCGGACGACCCGTTCATTCTTCAGCCCACCCGGGTGGTTCCGCGCAAGTGGATCGAGCGCTCCATCGAGCTCGTGAGCGCCCTCGGCCTGGCCCACCCGGCGCTCGTCATCTCCCACGCCTCCGGAGACGAGGGCGACGAGTACGCCGTGCGAATCCGGGAGTACGCCGAACGCCTCGGCGTGCGCCTGGTCTGCGCCGACCGGCTGGTGGGGGCCGAGAGCGGGCACGGCCGTTTCTCCATCGCCGACATCTACCGCTGCGCCGATCTCGTCACCTATCCCAGCGCCTACGAGGGCTTCGGCAACGCCTTCCTTGAGGCCATCTACTTCCGCCGTCCGATCATCGTCAACCGGTACTCGATCTACGTCGCCGACATCGAGCCGCGGGGGTTCGACGTCCCCGTCCTCGAGGGCTTCGTCACCGAGGACACCGTGCGCCGCGTGGACGCCCTCCTCAAGGACCCGGAACGCACGCGACGGATGGTGGAGCACAACTACCGCCTGGCCGCGCGGTACTTCTCCTACGAGGTTCTGGAGACCAAGCTCCTGCACCTGATCCGGGACCTCGAGGCCGCGGGGAGGGCCCGATGAGCGGCGACGTTCCCCCGGTGGCCCTCCTCCATTACGCGTGCCCGCCGGTGGTCGGCGGCGTCGAGGAGATCGTTCGCCAGCAGGCCTCGGTGCTGGCCCGTCACGGCCACCGCGTGCTGGTGATCGCGGGGGCGGGCGAGAAGTTCGAGCCCGACATCCCGGTGGCGGTCGACGGGCTCTTCGGATCCCGCCACGGCGCCGCGGAGCGCGCGGCCGGGGATCCCCGTCTCCTCGAGGACCTGTCGCACCTGGTGCTCGAGCGGCTCGAGGCCCTCCTCGACGGCTTCTCCGTGCTCCTCGCCCACAACGTTCTGGCGATGCCTTACAACCTGCCGCTCACCCTGGCGCTCATCGAGCTCGCCCGCCGCGGCCGCACAGCCGTGGTCGCCTGGCAGCACGACTCGCCGTACTTCTACCCGGCCTACCCGGAGCACCTCGACCGCGAGCCGTGGACCGTGCTCCGGCGGGCCCATCCCGGAATCCGCTACGTCACCATATCCCACGCCCGCGGCCGGCAGTTCGAGGAGCTCTACGGAGCCCGGACGGCGATCGAGGTGGTCCCGGACGGGATCGACCCCATCCGCTTCTTCCGCCTCGACCCGGCGACGGCGCGCCTGGTGGCCGAGCAGCGCCTCTTCGAGGCCGAGCTCCTCCTGGTGCAACCCTCGCGCCTGCACCCGCGCAAGAACATCGAGCTCTCGATCCGGATCATCCGCGCCCTCGCCGACCTCGGCTGCCGGGCGCGTCTCCTGCTCACCGGCGCCTACGATCCCCACGAGCCGGGAAGCGCCGGCTACGCCCGGCGGCTGGCCGCCCTGGCCGAGGAGCTCGGCGTACGCCCCGACATCCTGCTGATGGCCGACTACATCTTCGCCGACGGCACCCGCCTCGCCGCCAGCCGGATCACCATCCGCGACCTCTACCTGATCGCCGACGTACTCTTCCTGCCCAGCCTCCAGGAAGGGTTCGGCGTGCCCCTGCTCGAGGCGGGCATGATCAAGATGCCCATCGCCTGCTCGGACATCCCGCCCTTCGCCGAGATCGCCGGCCAGGACTGCCTGCGCTTCGCCCTCGACGAGCCCCCGGCGTCCATCGCCCGCCGGCTCCTCGATTACCTGGCGGCCATGCCCACCCACCGCCACTTCCGCCGCGTGATGAGCCGCTACGTGTGGGACAGCCTGTACGAGCGCAGCCTGCGCGGCCTCATCGAGCGTGCGGCCGCGACGGTCAGGGCGGCGGGAGCTTGATCGAGGAGACAGGCATCGCCGGCGCGCCCCGCTTCGGCCGCGCGCGCTCCGGGAAGCCCCCGCCGAGGCCGACGACGATGGTGGGCCCGACGTGGCCCACCGGCGTCGGCAGCGGCGGCGGCACGAAGCCGCCCCCCGCCCGCCAGACGTAGGCGGCGAGGTTGGCCAGGTCGCTCAGGGCGTGGGAGAGGGACACCCCCGCGATCCCGAAGGCCACCGAGCGATCGTCGAAGGTGCGCCAGTCCCGCAGGTGGCCGGTCCGGTAGAACTCCTGGCCCACGAGCGGGTACCACGAGCGGCTGCGGTTGACGGCGTCGGCGACCAGCGACGCAATGCGGCCACCGCGGATCAGGTCGGGATCCTGCCCGTAGTACACCATCTCCACGCGATCGAGGATCGACGCCACGTAGCGTTCGTAGGCGCGGTGATAGGTGGGTTCGCGCGGGTCCGTGTGGGCCACCGCCAGCGGGTCGTTGAGGTCGGCCACCCGCACCGCGAGCACGCCCAGCTCCGCCACCAGCCGACGCAGGGGCACCGGCCGGCGGAGATCGGTCACGCAGCGCCGGACCTGCGCCTCCAGAGCCGGGAGCAGGCGCCCCGGCGGGCCGGCGCGCCAGGCGGGCGGGGCGGCCAGGCCCTCGCGAATGCCGCGCTCGTAGGCGCGGTGGTACTTCCGCACCTGGCGGGCGAGATCGGGCGGAAAGAACTCGACGGCCCGCCAGGCCACCTCCCGGGTGACCGACGGGCTCCAGGCCGCGGCCGGCCGCGGGACGAGCGCCGCGGCCACGAGAAGCACCGCCGCGGCGGGCAGCCTCCGCACCACCCGTCGGCCCCCGGCCACCGTGAGTCTACGAGCCCCCACCCGGGGTCGCGGCCGCCCCCAGGTAGCCCGTCACCCGCCTGCGGATGTCGCGCACCATCGCTGGCGCGTAGCCCCGGTAGACCTGGCTGACACGCCCCCCGGGATCGAGGAGGACGCTCATCGGGATCGTGCGCACCCCGAGCTCGCGCAGGATCCGGAAGTCCACCCGATAGACCGGGACGTTCAGGCCCATGCCCTCGAGGAACGGCCCGATCGGCTCCGGCGAGCGGTCGATGTTGACGGTCACGAGCACGAAGCCCTTGCCGCCGAGCTCGTCGTACAGGCGCTCCAGCTCCGGAAGCTCCATGCGGCACGGGCCGCACCAGGTGGCCCAGAAATCGATCAGCACCGGCCGGCCGCGGAACGCCGCCAGCTCGACCGGCTGGCCTCCGTCCACCGGGTTCAGTGCGAGATTCGGGAACTCCGGGCGGCCGTCGGCCGCCCCGGCCGCGGCGGCCAGGGTCGCGGCCCCCAGCACACCGGCGAACACGATCGCGAGGATCTTCTTCATGGCGTCACTATACCAGCGCCGTGAGACAGGGCAGCTTCGCTGCCCGCTGTCGAACGGCGTCCCGAGCGCAGGCCCGCCAGGGCCGGAGCGAAGCGCCGTGAGACAGGGAAGCTTCGCTTCCCGCTGTCGAACGGCGTCCCGAGCGACGGCCCGCCAGGGCCGGAGCGAAGCGCCGTGAGACAGGGAAGCTTCGCTTCCCGCT
>CAZXXL010000163.1:0-6865 GCA_964644635.1 uncultured Thermoanaerobaculia bacterium
GGGTGGCCCTGTGCACCACCGGCCCGGAGGCCGCGGCCGGCGGCTCGAGCGACTGCCGCGCCTGCCACATGCCCGGCGGCGATCACACGTTCGGCGCGACCGGCCCCCGCCTGCTGCGCGCCGCCGCCGCCCTGGACGTGGACCTGTCGGCCCGGACCGTGCGGGTCGCCGTGATCAACCGGGGGGCGGGGCACGCCATCCCGACCGGCTCCGCCCTGCGCCGGGTGGTGCTGCTGGTCACTTTCCGCGACGCCGCCGGCCGCCCCCTCGCGAGCCATCGCGAGATCTTCGCCAGGATCTTCAAGGACGCGGCGGGCAGGACCCCGGCGCCGCCGTGGCGCGCGGTCGCCGTGTCGAGCGACACCCGGCTGCCCCGCGGCCGACGGCGGGCTTTCGTCTACCCAATCCCGGCCGAAGCCCGCACCGTCGAGGCGCGTCTCGTCTTCCTGCGCGCCCCCGCGGCCCTGCTCGCGCGCCTCGATCTGGCCGCGGATCCCCTCGCCCGCCCCGTCGAGATGGCGCGCATGGTGAGAACGATTCCCGGCGGAGACTGAGAAGCACCCTCCCAGCCGGGCTGGACCTTGCGATCTGCGACCTCGGAACCTACCTTCATCTCAGGTGGCTCCGCCACAAATGGTGTAGCCATGCGTTCTTTGAACGTCCCACCGATCCGCCGCGTGACGAACCGGAATGGGCATTTTCAAACCTCGAGGGGAGGCGCATTATGTTGGATTCTCTCCGTATCGACGCTGTTTGGAAGTCCCTTTCCACCGGGCTTCTTGACACGTCTCTCAAGAAAGACTTTGTCCGTAAATGGGCCCTAAAGAAGGGCGATGAGCTGCTCTACGAGCGGCACATCGTGGACAACTCCGGCAACCGGCTGCGCCGCGTGCAGGAGCTTCGGGTCCAAGTGCTGAGCAACCTTCTCCATACTGTGGACCGTGCCCTGAGCGAGGGCCGGATCTCACCCCAGGTGCGACGGGCCCTCATCCGCAACTTTGTGGGCCACGTCATCATTGGCGAGAAGGACCGGCAGGCCCCGTTCGTCGAACGGCACGGGTTCAGCCCGCCGAGCTTCGTCACCATCAGCCCAACGAAGCACTGCAACCTGCACTGCACCGGCTGCTACGCGTCGAGCACCGCCGCCAACCACGAAAAGTTGGATTACGATGTCTTCAGGTGGATTCTCGAGGAAAAGCGCCGGGAGTGGGGTTCGTTCTTCACCGTCATCTCGGGCGGTGAGCCGTTTATGTACAAGACCGACGACGGTCACGACATCTTCGACATCTTCCAGGAGTTTCACGACAACTACTTCATGGTTTACACCAACGGTACCCTGATCACGCCCGAGGTGGCCCGCCGGCTGGCCTGGCTGGGCAACGTCACCCCGGCGATCTCCGTCGAGGGCTTCGAGGAGCAGACCGACGAGCGCCGCGGCCGGGGCGTGCACAAGAGGATCCTTGAGGCCTTCGCCAACCTCCGCAAGGCCGGCGTGCCGTTCGGGATCTCCACCACCGCCACCCGTTTCAACGTCGACATCCTGACCAGCGACGAGTTCGTCGACTTCTACTTCAACGAGCAGGGCGCAGTCTACGGCTGGATGTTCCAGTACATGCCCATCGGCCGCAGCTTCACCCTCGACCTGGTGATCACGCCCGAGCAGCGCTTGAAGATGTACGAGCGCGAGGAGCACATCATCTTCGACAAGAAGATCTTCCTCGTCGACTTCTGGAACGGCGGCCCGATCTCCAACGGATGCATCTCCGCCGGACGCCCCGGCGGCTACTTCTACATCGACTGGAACGGCAACGTGTCGCCCTGCGTGTTCTTCCCCTATCACATCGCCAACGTCAACGAGATCCACCGCAGCGGCGGCCACCTCTCCGACGTCCTCTCCCACCCGCTGTTCGAGAACATTCGCCGCTGGCAGGACGCGTACGGCTACCGGCGCGAGCCCACCAAGGTCCAGAACCTGATCGTCCCCTGCCCCATCCGCGACCACTACGCCTTCGCGTACAATGCCATCCGCAAGGCCGGTGCCCGGCCGATGGACGAGCCGGCCGCCGCCGCCCTCGAGGACGAGGCCTACCGGAAAGGTCTCATCGAGTACGGGCAGCGGGTGGCCAGGCTCACGAAGCCGGTCTGGGAGCAGGAGTACATCGAGCCCGAGCGCAGGGAGCGGCGCGAGGAAGAGCGGGAGCTGGTGGCGAAAGGGGCGTGACCGGTCCCGGCGCCGCGTCCTCCCGGGGGCGCTCGCGGCCGCCCCGGGGAGGACGCCATGGAGAATAGCCGGGTCGTCATCGTCGCCGCAGTGAGAACGCCGATCGGGGCCATCGGCGGGGGTCTGGCCCCGCTCCAGGCCGAGGATCTGGCCACCGCCGCCATCCGCGGCGTGCTGGACCAGGCGGGGATCGACCCCGCCCAGGTCGAGTACACGGCCATGGGCTGGGTGATGCAGGATCCGCGCTCGCCCAACATCGCCCGCAACGCCGCCCAGCGGGCGGGCATCCCGCACACGGTGCCGGCCACCACCATGCACGAGAACTGCGCCTCCGGCGCGGCCGCCATCCACAGTATCGCCCGCCGGCTCGTGCTGGGCGAGATCGGCCTCGGCGTGGCCGGGGGCGTCGAGTCCATGAGCAACGTCCCCCGTTACCTCTTCACAGGCCGCACCCGCCGCCAGCTCTACGGCGACATGACGCTGGTGGACGGCCTCTTCGGCGCCCTCACCGACACCCACGTCGGCGGCGGCGAGCTGATGGGCCTGCTCACCGAACGGCTGGTGGAACGCTACGGCCTTTCCCGCGAGGAGCAGGACGAGATCGCCTACCGGAGCCACCACAACGCCCTCGCCGCGTGGGAGGGCGGGTACTTCGACGGCTACGTCATCCCGGTGGAGGTGCCGCGGCGCCGGGGCGGCCCAGCCGTGATCGAGCGCGACGAGGGGCCGCGGCCGCTGACCCGGGAGGAGCTGGCGGCCGCACCTCCGTACTTCAAGCCGGAAGGCGGCACCGTCACCACGCTCAACGCCTCCAGCGTCAACGACGCGGCGGCCGCCGTCCTGCTGACGACCGAGGCCCGCGCCCGGGAGCTCGGCCTCCAGCCGCTGGCCGAGCTTCGGGCGTACCAGGAGGTCGGCGTCGAGCGCGAGTACATGGGCGAGGGCGCCTTCAAGGTCATCCCGCCGCTGCTCGAGCGGGCCGGCCTGGGCATCGAGGAGGTGGATCTCTTCGAGCTCAACGAGGCCTTCGCCGCGGTCCTGGCGGCGGCCTTCCGCTTCCTGCCCGGCCTGCCCAGGGAGCGCACCAACCTGTGGGGCAGCGGCATCGCCCTCGGCCACCCGGTGGGCTGCACCGGCGCCCGGCAGGTGGCCGACATGGTGCACCAGCTGCACCGCCGGGGCGGGACCATCGGCGTCACCACCCGCTGCGTGGGCGGCGGCATCGGCAGCGGCGAGGTCCTGGTCCGGATCGACGCGACGGGCTAACAGCCGGGCGCCGGGGCCGGTCCGCCGGCGGGCCGGCGCCATGCCGTATACTGGCCGTGACGACACCGGAGGGACACGTCATGGCGCCACTGAAGCTGACGGTCAACGGCACGGCCCGGACCGTGGACGTCGATCCACAGACGCCCCTGCTCTGGGTCCTGCGCGACACCCTCGGCCTCACGGGGACCAAGTACGGCTGCGGCATCGCCGAGTGCGGCGCCTGCACGGTGCTCCTGGACGGCGAGGCGATCCGGTCCTGCGTCACCCCGGTCGCCGACGCCGTGGGGCACGAGGTCACCACCATCGAGGGGCTCGGGGGCAACGGGCTCCATCCCGTCCAGCGCGCCTGGATCGAGGAGGAGGTGCCCCAGTGCGGCTACTGCCAGTCCGGGCAGATCATGGCCGCCGCGGCCCTCCTCGCCCGCAACCCCCACCCCGACGACGCCGAGATCGACGACGCCATGAGCGGCAACCTCTGCCGCTGCGGCACCTACAGCCGGATCCGGCGGGCCATCCACCGGGCGGCGGGGGAGGCGGACGATGATTGATCTCGCCAAGATCACCCGCCGCGACTTCCTCCGCCTTACCGCGGGAGCGGGCGGGGCCGTCCTCGTGCTCGGCTGCCGGATCACGGAGAAGACGGGCGGCGGCGCGCCGGGCGTCACCTTCGAGCCCAACGCCTACCTCGCCATCGACGGCAGCGGGCGGATCTCCATCTGGGTTCCGGAGGCGGAGATGGGCCAGGGCGTGCTCACCGCCCTGCCCATGCTCGTGGCCGAGGAGCTGGAGGCCGACTGGAAGGCGGTCGAGGTGTTCCAGGCGCCCACGGACCCGGAGCGCTTCGGGCGCATGTCCACCGGCGGCTCCACCAGCGTGCGCCAGGCCTGGGGTCCCCTGCGCCGCGCCGGCGCCACCGCCCGCGAGATGCTGATCACGGCCGCCGCGAGCCGGTGGGGCGTTCCCCGCGCCGAGTGCCGGGCCGAGCGCGGCCGGGTGGTTCACCAGCCCTCCGGCAGGACGGCCGGCTACGGCGAGCTGGCCGAGGCGGCCGCCGCCCTGCCGCTGCCCGAGCACGTCCAGCTCAAGGATCCCTCCCGGTTCCGCATCATCGGCACCCCGGTGCCGCGGGTGGACACCCCGGCCAAGGTGCGGGGAGCCGCCACCTTCGCCATCGACGTCCGCCGTCCCGGCATGCTGGACGCGGTCGTCGCCCGCTGCCCGGTCTTCGGCGGCACGCTCAAGAAGGTCGACGACCGGCGCGCGCTGGCTGTACCCGGGGTGCGGCGCGTGGTGCCCATCTCCCGCGGGGTGGCCGTGGTCGCGGACGGCACGTGGGCCGCCATCCGCGGCCGGGAGGCCCTCAAGATCGAGTGGGACGAGGGGCCCGCCGCCGGGCTCGACGACGCCGGCATCGCCCGCATGCTCGAGGAGGGCGCCCAGCGGAAGGGCGCGGTGGCCCGGAAGGACGGCGACGTGGCGCGCGCCCTGGCCCGGGCCGCACGGCGGCTTACGGCCGACTACCGCGTCCCCTTCCTGGCCCACGCCACCATGGAGCCCATGACCTGCGTGGCCGACGTCGGTAAGGACCGGTGCGAGATCTGGGTCGGCAACCAGGCCCCGACCTGGTCCCAGCAGGAGGCCGCCAAGCTGCTCGGCATCGATCCCTCGCGGGTCGTCGTCCACACCACCTTCCTCGGCGGCGGCTTCGGGCGGCGGTCCATGCAGGACTTCGTCCTCGAGGCCGTGGAGATCTCGCGCGCGGTGGGCGCCCCGGTGAGGCTCACCTGGACCCGCGAGGACGACATGCGCCACGACTTCTACCGGCCGGTGAGCCTGCACCGGCTGGCGGCCGGCATCGGCCGCGACGGCCGGCCGGTGGCCTGGTCGCACCGCATCGTCGCCCCCTCCATCACCGAGCAGCTCTGGCCCGGTTCGGTGAAGAACGGCCTCGACCGGGGCGCGGTGGACGGCGCCGCCAACCTGCCCTACGGCATCCCCAACGTCCGGGTCGAGTACGTCATGACCAACACCCCCGTGCCCATCAACTGGTGGCGCTCGGTCTACAACTCCCAGAACGCCTTCGCCAACGAGTGCTTCCTCGACGAGATCGCCGCCGCCGCCGGCCGCGATCCCGCCGCCCTCCGCCTCGCCCTGCTCGGTCCCTCGCCGCGCCTGCGGCGGGCGGTCCAGACCGCCGTCGATCGCTCCGGCTGGGGGCGGCCCCTGCCCGCCGGGGAGGGGCGCGGCATCGCCTGCCATCACTCCTTCGACACCTTCGTCGCCCAGGTCGCCGAGGTGGCCGTCGGCCGGCGCGGCCGGCTCTCCGTGAAGCGCGTGGTCTGCGCCGTGGAGTGCGGCCCGGTGGTCAACCCAGACACCGTGAAGGCACAGATGGAGAGCGGCATCGTCTACGGGCTCTCGGCGGCCCTGCGCGGGAAGATCACCATCCGCGGCGGCCGCGTCGTGGAGGGCAACTTCGACGACTACGAGCCCCTGCGCCTCGACGAGATGCCGGAGATCGAGGTTCACATCGTGCCCAGCACCGAGAAGATCGGCGGCATCGGCGAGCCCGGCCTGCCGCCCATCGCGCCGGCGGTCGTCAACGCCGTCTTCGCCGCGACGGGGCGCCGGGTCCGCCGTCTCCCCCTCGCCGCGGAGGGTTTCCGGCGTGCCTGACGAGGCGGCCGAGATCCTCGCCGCGGTCGGGGCGCTCTCGGCCCGCGGCGAACGCGCCGTGCTCGCGACCCTGGTCGGGGTCTCGGGATCGAGCGTGCGCCGGCCGGGCGCCCGCCTCGTCCTCGGCCCCGGGGGCCGGATGGCCGGCTTCCTCGGCGCCGGGTGCCTGGAGGAGGATCTCGCCGGCCACGCCCGGCAGGTCCTCGCCGACGGGCGGGCCCACCTGGTCGCCTACGCGCCGGACGCCGTCGAGGACCCCGTCCTCGGCCTCGGCCTCGGCTGCCGCGGCGCCCTCGACGTGCTCCTCGAGCCGGTCCCCGGTCCCGCCCTCGCCCTCGTCGAGGCCACGGTCGAGGGCGCACGGCGGCGTGCCGACACCGCGCTCGCGCTGCTCCTGCCGCCGGGCGGCGCCGGAGCCGTCGGGCACCTCGCCGTCCACCCGGGGGAGCCCGCCCGGACCGACATCGCCGATCCCGGCCTCGCCGCCGCCGTCGAGGCCCGTGCCCGCTCCGCCCTGGCCCGCCCGGAGGCCGGCATGCGGCGGGTCTCGCTCCCCGGCCCGGCGCGGGAGCTGGTGATCGGCGTCGTTCCGCCGCCGGTCGCCGTGGTCGTGGTCGGAGGCGGTCCGCACGCCGCCGCCCTGCGCCGGCTGGCGATGGAGCTCGGCTGGCGGACCGCGGAGGGCGGCCCCCTCCTCGAGCG
>CAZXXL010000164.1:0-6837 GCA_964644635.1 uncultured Thermoanaerobaculia bacterium
GCTCGAGGCCGAGCTGCCGCACCAGCCGCCGGCCGGGAAGATCGAGTATCACGTCGTGCTGCGGGCGCGCGGCGGTCGATCCGTGGTCATCCCGGGGCGCCGCTCGGTGGTCGCCCGTTTCAAGGGCGCGGTGCCTCCCGCGGTGTTGCTGCCGCACATCCTGTGCATGTTCCTGAGCATGCTCTTCGCCACCCGGGCCGCCTTCGCGGTGTTCTGGGAGCACCGGGTCGTCCGGAGCTCCGTGCTCGCGGCCGCCGCCTTCCTGGTGGTCGGCGGCCTGATCCTCGGGCCGTTCGTGCAACGCTTCGCGTTCGGCGCGTACTGGACCGGATGGCCCTACGGCACGGACCTCACCGACAACAAGACCCTGATCGCGTTCCTCGGCTGGTTGCCGGCCACGCTCCTTGCGCTGCGGCGCCGGCAGCGGGCGGGATGGGTGGCCGGCGGATGGCTCGTGATGATGGCCGTCTTTCTCATCCCGCACAGCCTGCACGGCTCGCAAATCGACTGGAGTTCGCGGCCGTCGCCGACGTCGCCGCCGCTGGGGAGCCACACCGAAAGCGCGCAGCGCTCGTCCCGTATCGCGGCGGCCGGAGCTCCTCGTGCTATCCTGGGGGGGTGATGAGCTCAGGCGCCACAGTTTCCTCAAAACAGGGACGTTATCTCGCCGTCAGGGTGGGAACCTCAGTGTTCGGCATCCCCCAGGAGCGGATCCGGAGGATCGTCCGTTCGATGGTGATTCATCCCCTCCCGGGATCGCCGCGCAACGTCATCGGGCTCGGCCAGATCGGCGCCGAGCCCATCCTCGTCCTGGACCTGGGATCGAGCGTCGACGAGGAGACGTTCGCCACGGGCCAGCATCCCATCGTCGTCGTGGTCGAGGCCGGGCCGGAAGGAGATACCGAGACCGTCGGCCTCGCCGTGGACGAGGCCATCCAGCTGGTGCGGGCCGGGGACGGGGAGGCGCCGATCCGGCTCGCCGGCCGGAACCTGCGCCCCCTCGACCTGACCGCCATCGGGGCGGGGGCCTGAGGCCGGGGTACGATGGAGGTGGGGCGCGGGACGCGGGCGGAGGAGCGCGCGGGCTTCGCTGCCGGGTGAATGGAGACGACGATGAAGGAGAATTCGGACTGGATGGTGTCACTGTCGACGCGGGGCCTTGGGATCTTCGCCGTCGTGATCCTCGCCGAGGGCGCGTTGCTGGAGCTGGCGCTGCCCCGGGGTGCACCGGCGTGGGCGGTGGCGGGCTTCCCGGTGCTCGTGGCCGTCGGGCTCCTGGCCTACGCGCTCGCGGTCTTCGTCCCCCAGAGAAGCCTGGAGAGGACGTCCCAAGAGATCCAGCAGTCCTTCGAGCGCCAGCGCCACGCCCTCAAGGAGGCCCTCGAGGACCTGCGGACGGGGGACCTCGTCCGGACGCTAAAGGAGCGCGAGGGGATGTCGCCCGAGTTCCGGGCCAAGGTCCGGGCCGCCGTCAGGGCGTTGAACGGCCTGATCCGCCAAATCCAGATCAGCTCCGTGGACATCGCCACCGCCGCCCAGCAGGTCCTGGAGACCTCGTCGGAGCTGGCATCGGGTTCGAGCGAGCAATCCGCGGCGGTGGTCGAGATCACGGCCACCATGGAGGAGCTTGCCCGCACGGCCGCGCAGATCGCCCACAACGCCTCGGTCCAGGCGGACCTGGCGGCGAAGGCGGAGCAGTCGGGCGACGGGGGAGCCGCGGCGGTGGAGGCGGCCCTGGCCGGCATGAACGTCGTGCAGCAGAAGATGGAGGTGATCGCGGCCCGGACCGACGCGCTGGGCAAGCGGTCCCGGGAGATCTACGGCGTGCTCGACCTGATCAACGAGATCGCCCAGGAAACCCACATCCTCGCCCTCAACGCCGCCATCGAAGCGGCGGCCGCCGGCGAGAAGGGTGAACGCTTCGGCGTGGTCGCCGAGGAGGTCCGTCGCCTCGCGGAACGGTCCAAGGAGTCGGTGGAATCCGTCCGCGCCCTCGTGAATGACTTCTCGTCCTCGCTGCGGAGCGCCGTGGTCGCGACCGAGGAGGGGGCGAAGGCCGCCACCCAGGCGCTGGAACGGACGCGGGCCGCCGCCGAGGCCATCGAGCAGCTGCGGGGCGCCCTCGGCGAAACCGCCCGGGCCTCCCGGGAGATCTCCCTGGCCACCGAGGAGCAACGGACGGCCTCCGACCAGGTCGTGGTGACCGTCAAGGAGGTCGCCGAGGTCGTGCAGAGGGCCTCGGAGGGCCTGAAGGAGTTCTCGGGAGCTGCCAACCGGCTGAACCAGGTGGCCCTGGGGATCCAGCTGCTGACACAGTCGTTCCGGATCGACTCTCCGCGCTCGCTCAAGCACGTGCTGCTCGCCTGGGCGGAGCGCCTCCGCGGCTTCACCTCGCACGGGGAGGTTGTCGACGGCGTCCTCAAGGAGCTCATCGAGCAGTGCCCGTACGTGGAGCTCGCCTACGTCGTGGACCGGCGCGGTGCCATGGTGGGGTTTCGCACCAACGAGGGACTGCTCGGGGACAGGGAGATCCCGGCCGACGTCGGCGTCGGCAAGATCTACGCCGAGAGGCCGTGGTTCCAGGCCATGGCGCGCGGGCAGGAGTCCATCGTCACGCCGGTCTACGATTCGCTGCTCACCGGGGAATCCTGCTTCACGGTGGCGACCCAGGTCCCCGAGGAGAAGGGTGAGGGTGGCGGCGGCGTTCTCGGCATCGACGTGAACGTGAAACACTGGACGCGGATCTAGCCGCCGGGACGGTCTCTCATGCCTCCCCCCGCGCCCGACCTCCTCCAGCTGTTCATCGGCGAGGCCGAGGAGCGGATCGACCGGATCGTCGAGCTCGCACCGACGCTGGGTGAGGATCCGGCCGCGCTCGACCAGATCCGGCGGGAGCTTCACGCACTGAAGGGTGCGAGCCGGATGATGGGTTTCGAGGACATCTCCGAGCTCTGCCACCGCGGCGAGGACCTCCTGGCCGCCACGGACCCGGCCCGGATACCCGCCGGCCTGACGGCGATCATGGATCGGCTCGCCCGGGAGATTCAGCGCATCAAGGAGGGGGAGGGGGGGAGAGCGCCGGCCCGCGGGGGCCGGCGGGTGCCCTCCGGCGAGACGGGCGCCCGTCCGTCCGGCGGCGCCGTCGAGAGCGTGCGCATTCCCGCCGACCGCATGGACGAGCTGTCGGAGCGTGCCGTGCGCCTGCGGACCCTGGCCGTGGGCGCCGGCGGGCTCATCGCGAGGCTCCGGGATCTCAGCCATTACGCGGAGCGGAGCGTGATGGACAGGGAGCCGAGGCAGGTGCTGGCCACCCTCGCCACCTCGCTCCGTCACGTCGCACTGGAGCTCGACGCCGGCCAGCGCCGCCTGCTGCGCGGGGCCGAACGGCAGCTCGAGAGCCTGCTCCGCTTCCAGCTCCAGCCCCTGCGACCCTTCCTGATGCGGCTCGCGCGCCACGGACGCGAGCTGGCGGGCGCCCTCGGCAAGAAGGTCGAGCTCCGCGTCGAGGGGGGAGAGGTCGAGCTGGACCGCCGGATCCTGGTGGCCATCGAGGAGGCGATGATCCACCTCGTCCGCAACGCCGTGGATCACGGCATCGAGCCGGAAGACGTGCGGATTGCGGCCGGCAAGTCCGCGAAAGGGCTCGTCGTCCTGCGCGCCGTCCAGGAGGGGCGCATGGTCCACCTGACGGTGACGGACGACGGCGGGGGTATCGACACAGCCCGGGTTCTCGAGGTGGCCCGCGAACGCGGCCTGCTGGTTCCCGGGCAGCCGGAGCCGCGGTCGCCCGCGGAGGTCTTCGCCCTTCTCTTCCACCCCGGTTTTTCCACCACCGAGTCGGCGTCGGACATCTCCGGCCGGGGGGTCGGGCTCGACGCCGTCGCCGCCGGCGTGCAGCGGATCGGCGGGGAGGTCTGGATCGAATCGGCCCCCCGATGCGGCACCACGGTCCACGTGAGGGCGCCGGCCGCCCGGCGGGGTGAGCGGGTGTGGGTGATGAGGATCTGCTCGTCCCTCGTGGCGGTCCCCGCTTCGGCGGTCCTGAGCTTCGGGCAGCTCCCTCCGGGCGGGCCCGAGGGCGGCGGGTGGACGGCGGTCCACGAGGGACGCGAGTTCCCGGTGTACAGACTCGGGGCGGTGGTCGGCGAGGCGGCGTCCAGGCCCTCGGTCGCCGTCTTTCTCCGCACCGCCGGCATGGCCCTCGCGCTGGCGGTGGACGGCGTCGAGGGCCAGGAGGAGGTCCTCCTGCATCCCCTGCCGGCGGTCGGCGGCCCCAACCCGGTCTTCGACGCGGTCGCGCTGCTCGCCTCCGGCCGGCCGGTTCCCGTGCTGTCGCCACTCCTCATGGGGATGATCCCGGCCCGGGATGTCGAACGGATCGCGGAACCGGTGGCCCTCAAGAGGATCAAGGTGCTCCTGGTCGACGACTCGATGGTCACCCGGGAGATGCTCCGCCGGCTACTCGAGGACGGGGGTTTCAGCGTCGCCGCCGCCAGCTCCGCCGAGGAGGCTCTCGCCATGCTGGAAGGGCAGGAGGCGGAGTGCATCGTCACCGACATCGAGATGCCCGGCATGAGCGGTCTGGATCTGGCGCGGCGGCTGCGGAAGAGCGAGCGCTACGGCCAGATCCCGATCGTGGTCATCTCGACGCGCAACACCCAGGAGGACCGGCTCGCCGGTCTCGACGCCGGGGCCGACGCCTTCATCCCCAAGCAGGGCCTGGACGCGCAACAGCTGATCCGGCTCATCATGCGGCTGTCGGCATGAGCGGCCGAGGCACGATCCGGGTCGTGATCGTGGACGATTCCCGAACCGTCCGCGCCCTCTTCAAGCGGGTTCTCGGCGAGCAGGCGGACATCGACGTCGTCGGCGAGGCCGCAGACGGCGAGGAGGCCGTCGCCGCGGTCCGCGATCTGCGGCCGGACATCGTGGTCATGGATCTGAAGATGCCCGGCATGAACGGTCTCGAGGCGATGGAGATCATCGGCAAGGAAGCGCCCACGCCCGTCGTCGTGGTCACCTCCCGGCTGGGCCGCGACGAGCTGCCGACCCCGTTCGCGGCTGTGAACCGGGGCGCCGTGGCCATTCTCCCGAAACCGGAGGCCCCCTCGGAATGGGAGGACCTGATCCGGACACTGCTCGGGACCATCCGCGGGCTCCGGCGGGGCCCGGCCCCGGCGGCCGCCACCCCGCGGAGCGCACCGGAGCCGGCGGCGGTTGGCCGGCGCCTGCGGTTTCTCGGCATCGGCGCTTCCACGGGGGGCCCCGGGGCCATCCGCGACCTGCTGCAGTCCCTTGGCCGCGACCACGGGCTCGGAACGTTGATCGTGCAGCACATCAGCGCCGGGTTCGACGCGAGCCTGGCCCGCTGGCTGTCCGCCGAGACCGGAATCCCGGTGACGCTCGCGGAGGACGGCGAGATCCTGAAAGCGGGCCGGGTCCGCCTCGCCCCGGCGAACACCCGGGTGCTCGTCGGCGCCGACGGACGCCTGACGCTGGACCGCGGGGAGTGCGGCGACCCCATACGCTGCGCCGCCATCGACCATCTCTTCCTCTCCCTCGCCCGAAGCCACCCGCGATCCTCGGCGGGGGTCCTCCTCTCCGGGATGGGGCGGGACGGTGCCCGGGGCCTCGCGGCCCTGCGCGAGGCCGGGGGCCTGACCTTCGTTCAGGACCAGGGGTCGTGCGTGGTCTTCGGGATGCCCGCAGCCGCCCTGGAGGCCAGCGCCGCGAGCGCGAGCCTGCCGCCGGCCGAGATCGGGCGGCACCTCCGCCGGCTGGCGGCGCGGCGAAAGCGGTGACCATGGACCCGCTGGCCATCATCCTCGAGCTGATCGAAACGGCCACCGGTTTCCGGGTCCTGGAACGCGACCGGGCGCGCATCGAGAAGACGGTCGCCGAGCGCCGCCGGGCGCTGGGGAACATCCCGCTGGACCGCTACGCGGAGATGCTCCGCCGGTCCGCCACCGGCCGCGAGTGGCGGGCCCTGCTGGCGACCATCACCATCAAGGAGTCCTACCTGTTCCGGGGGGAGCGCCAGCTCGCCGTCCTCCGGCGCAAGGTCCTGCCGGACCTGCTGGACCGCCACGGCCCGGAGCATCCGTTGCGGGTGCTCTCCGCCGGATGCGCGCGGGGAGAGGAGCCGGCGACCCTCGCCATCCTGCTCGCCGAGGAGCGGCGGCTCTCGGGAAGGCGGTGGGAGGTCGTGGGGATCGACATCGACGAGGCCGCGCTGGAGATCGCGCGCCGCGGCGTGTTCGGGCCGAGGGCGGTCTCCCGGGCGCCCAGCCAGCTCCTGCAGCGGTACTTTGCCGAGGCCCCGGGTCCCCGGTACCGCCTCCGGCCCTCGCTCATGCGTCACCTCCGTTTCGCCCCCATGAATCTCGTCCAGGGTCCCCTCGCCTTCGCCGACGGCGCCTTCGACATCGTCTTCATGCGTAACGTGTTGATCTACTTCGGGCCGGAAACCCAGCGCCGGGTGGTGGAGGAGATGGCGCGGGTGCTCGCCGCCGACGGCTGGCTCTTCCTGGGACCGAGCGAGACCCTGTGGACGATCACCGACGCCCTCAAGCCGGTGGACCTCGGGGGCGCCTTCGCCTACCGGCATCCGGCGTGGGCGCGGGAGGAACGCGGGCGGAAGGCACCCGGAGCACCGCCTCCGGTCCCTCCCGGTGGCGGTACCGGCCCAAGGGCCGGCTCCGCCCGGCGCCCGGCGCGGCCGGACGTCGCCCAGCCTGCCGGGGATGCCGCCCCCGACCGGGCCGTCGACGCCGCCGTGGACTCGCTCGCGAACGGATCGCCCCGGCTGTGCCTCGAGCTCGTGGAGCGGCTGATCCC
>CAZXXL010000165.1:0-6810 GCA_964644635.1 uncultured Thermoanaerobaculia bacterium
GCTGGGGGGCGCGGTCGGCGCGGGGCGGCAGGGGGGCGCGCCGGGGGTGGGCGCGGGGGACGGTCAGCCGGCGCGGGCCGAGGCCGGAGCTGGCCACGTGGGCGCGGTCACCGGGGCGCGAACGCCGGCCGGCCGTTCCGCGGTGGCCGGGCACGGTCACGGCGGCCACGCCGGAGAGCGCCAGCGCGCCGGCGGTCACGATGGAGGCAGCGGCGGGGAGGCGCATGATCGCTCAGGCGGGGGGACGCCGGGGTCCCGGTGCGGCGGGCGCCGGGCGGACGGCCGCCGTGCCGGCCCGGACCGTGACGTCCGCCTCCGGCCGGGAGCCGCGGTCGGCGACCATCAGGCCGAGCAGCAGCGGCAGGTAGACGAGGCTGGCCAGGAAGAGACGGCGGGCCGCGGCGCGGGTCCGCTGCTGGAGGAGGGCGGCGCCGAAGGCGGCGAAGGCCAGGCTCCCGAGGGTGGCGCCGGCGAGGAAGGCGCCGTCGGCCAGGCCGGCCGCCCAGGCCCCGGCGGCGATGGGCACCAGGGCCAGGGTGTGCATGAGGCTGACCACACCGGTCATGCCGCCGTCGGCATCCATCGCCGGCAGCATGCGGAAGCCGCCGCGAACGTAATCGTCGCGGTACAGCCACGCGAGGGCCAAGAAATGCGGGATCTGCCACAGGAAGAGGATCCCGGCCAGCACCAGGGCGCCGAACTCGATGCGGCCGGCGGCGGCCGTCCAGCCCATCACCGGCGGAATCGCGCCGCACACCGCGCCGACCACGGTGTTGAGCGGGGTGAGCACCTTGAGCGGGGTGTAGACGGCGACGTAGAGGACGATCACAATCGCGGCGAGCAGGGCGGTGACGCCGTTGGCGCCGAGGGCGAGGATTCCCACGCCGACGAACGAGCAGCCGAGCCCGATGGCCAGGGCCGCCCCCGGCGTGATCCGTGCGCTGGGCAGGGGCCGGCCGCGGGTGCGTTCCATCATGCGATCGCGCCCGATTTCCCGCCACTGGTTCAGCGTGTTGGCGCCGGCCGCGCTGCAGGCCGTGCCGAGGAGGGTCCAGGCGAGGACGGCGGGCCCGGCGCCGTCGGCGGCCGCGGCGAGCACGAAGCCCACCGCGGTGGTCAGGAGAACCATGCCGCTGAGCCGGAACTTGGCCAGCTCGAGGAAGATGCCGACGGCCTCGCGGGCCGTCCGCGCACGCCCGGGTGCCAGCGTCATCCGCCGCGATAGACCGTTCATGGGCGGAGCGTGCTCCTGGTCGGTTTCACGTTTCCGTACAACAGATCAAGACACGTTTTCATTCTCAATAAATATAGCACGGCCGGACTGCGGCGGGTGTGGCCCGCCGGGACGTCAGAGATCGATGTCCTTGATGGGAGGCGCTTCCCCGGGCTCGTCCTTGGCCTTGTCCATGAGCGACTTGAAGCGGTCCTCGAGGATCCTTTCCTTGGCCTTCTCGGCGCGCATGGCCTCGGCCATCCGGTCGGCCGCCCGCTTCTTCTCTTTCTCCATCGCCCGGAGCCGCTCCTCGAAGTCGAGCTGCTTTTTCTCCCGCTTGGGCGGGGTGTGGCTAACGACGACGCCCGCCTCGCGGTCGACCTCGAGCACCGAGCCGCAGTGGGGGCAGGTGACGGTGATCCGCGTGCTCACGGCCGTGTCTCCTGGCGCCGGACCCGCTTGGCCAGCTGGTTGGCGGCGACGAGGATCGGGTCCCAGACCGGGGCGAAGGGCGGGGCGTAGGCGAGGTCCAGGCTCTGCACGTCGGTGACGCTCATGTGGGCGGCGAGGGCCGTGGCGAGCACGTTGGCGCGCAGCGCGGCCCCTTCCCGGCCCACGATCTCGCCGCCGAGGAGCAGGCCCGAGGGGGCGTCGGCGACCAGGGTGACCTGGATGGGCGTGCCGCCCGGGTAGCCATGGGCCCGGGAGCGTTGCCGGATGGTGACCGTCGTGGGCTCGAAACCTTCGCCGGCCGCCTGCTCGGCGGAGATCCCGGTGCGGGCGACCTCGAGGTCGAAGACCACGAAGCCGGCGGTCCCGACGATGCCGCCGAACCGTTCCCGGAGCCCGGCGGCGTTGGCGCCGGCCACGCGTCCCTGCTTGTTGGCCGTGGTGCCGAGCGGGATCCACGCGTTCTTGCGCAGGATCCTGTGGTAGGCCTCGGCGCAGTCGCCGGCCGCCCAGATCCCGTCGTGGGAGGTTTCCTGGTGCTGGTTGACCCAGATGGCGCCGGTGTCGCCGATGCGCAGGCCTGCCGCCGCGGCCAGGCTCACGTTGGGCCGGATGCCGGCCGCCATGAGCACGACGTCGGCCTCGAACCGGCCCGCGTCGGTGGCGACGGCGTGCACGTGACCGCCGGGACCGGCCTCGGCGGCAGTGACGGTGACGCCGGTGTGAACGGCGACGCCGTGTTCGGCGAGGGTCTCGCCGACGACCGCCACCGTGTCGGCGCTCCAGCCGGGAAGGACTTGGGGCAGCTTCTCGAGAACCGTGACCTCGAGCCCGCGGCTGGTCAGGACGTGCGCCATCTCCATGCCGATGTAGCCGGCGCCGATGATGACGGCCTTCCTCGGGCCGGAGGCGAGCACGCGCTTGAGCGCGCGGCCGTCGGTGAGCTCGCGGAGCACGAAGACCCCCGGGAGATCCATGCCGGGCAGGGGAAGACGGATCGCCATGGCGCCGGTGGCCAGCACCAGGGCGTCGAACGATTCGCGGCGCTCCGTGCCGGCCTCGAGGTCGCGCACCAGCACCCAGCCCTCGTCGGCGTCGAGGTCCACTGCCTCGTGGCGGAGGTGCAGGTCGATGCCGCGCTCCTTGACGGCGCGTTCCGGGCTGAGCACCACCAGGTCGTCCATGTCCCGGTCCGGGTCCTCGATGTTGTAGGGCATGCCGCATGCCCCGTAGGAGATGTAGGGGCCCCGCTCGAACACCGTGACCCGGGCCTTCGGGTTGCGCCGGCGGGCCTGGCTGGCGGCGCTCATGCCGGCGGCGACGCCGCCGATGACCACGATTCTCGGGTTCTCCGTCACCGCGCTCTCCAGTGCCGGATCATCCTTCCGGCGGAGGAGTCCTGCCACGAGGGTGAACGAAAGCTCGCAGGGCCCATGACCAACCTCCAGCGCCCGTCTGTCCTTGTATCCTACCATCGCCGGGCTTGGAGTTTCCCCAATATTTCTGAGACCGCGGCTCGGTGGATCGTCCGGCGCCGGGTGTCTCCCGGAGCGTGTTGCAGACCATCCAGACGCGGCAAAGCAGGACCCTGGGGGCGCTGCGCCGCGAGGAGCGCCGTGAGACAGGGCAGCTTCGCTGCCCGCTGTCGAACGGCGTCCCGAGCGAGGACCCAAAGGGCCCGAGCGACGGGACCCCCTCACGCGGGGAGCGCTCCCGAAGTACTTTGGAGCGCGCTCCAATGCTGCTAGGGATGGCCACGTCGCGCGCCTCCGGCGCGCTCCTCGCCATGACAGAAAAGGGTGTCATTGCGAGGTGGCGTAAGCGTGCGAAGCGCAGCTTCGCTTGCGCGCACGCCATCCCGAGGAGCGAAGCGACGAAGGGGACTCGGCGCAGCCCGGCGACGTGGCAATCCCATCACGATCGGACACCGCTTCGGAGAAGGGTACTCTCGACCGACGGTCCTGCGGCGGGACGGCGGGACGCTCGCGGCCAGCCGGTCCGCCGGGCGCACCGGGTCACCGCGGCCGAGGCCGCGGTGACGGGCGCGACCCTTCCAAGGGTCCGTTCCATCCACGGCCATGGAAGAAGTTTCGGTGACACGATAACGTCCGGAGATCGCTCGCTCAATCTTGGGAAAACTCCGGTCGCCGGGCTTGTGGAGAGCGAGGCGTTCCGGTGCTATCCTGCCGGATGGGTCCCGGCGCGCGGGCGGGAAAGGCGGGGAGCCCGAGGGAGGGAAACGATGAGGGTCGTGTACCGAGCGAAAACCGCGTTCATCGCCGCACTGGTCGCGTTGCCTCTCGTCCTGTCCTTCCAGGGTTGTGAGAACACGACGCCGAAGCCCGAGGAACGGAAGGCGATCACGGCGGCGGTCATGCGCTACCTGCACCAGCTCTCCGACGCCTACACCAACATGGATGCGCGCCGTCTCGAGGGGACGGCGACCCGGGGAGAGATGGCCGCCGTGCAGAAGCTGCTGCAGAAACTGGCCGAGTCGGGAGACCGGGTCGAGGCGACCCTGCTCAAGGCCGAGGTGGAGAAGATGGACGTCTTCCGGGTGGTGAACGCCTCGGTGCGGCTCCTGGAGGTGTGGGACGTGCGCCGGCTCGACGCCTACACGGGCGAGGTCAAGGGCGAGAACCCGGCCACGGTCCAGCACTCCGTCATCCAGCTGCGCAAGATCGAGGGCAAGTGGCTCGTGACCTACCGGCGGGTGCTGGAGACCCAGGGCGGGACCAAGTGGAAGGTGACGACGCCGGTGCCGGCCGCGTCCGGTCGGAAGACCCCATCCGGTCAGAAGACCCGGTGAAGGGGCAGCCCGTCGTCGTCATCGTGGGCCGCCCGAACGTGGGCAAGTCCACGCTCTTCAACCGGCTCACCGGGAGCCGGCGGGCGCTGGTCCACGACCTGCCCGGCGTCACCCGCGACCGGATCGTCGGCTCCGCCAGGGCGCCGGACGGGGCCAGCGTGACCTTCGTCGACACGGGCGGGCTGCTGCTGGCCGACGAGGACCACTTCGTCCCGCTGATCCGGTCCCAGGCCGAGGACGCGATCAGGACCGCGGACGCGGTCGTCTTCCTGGTCGACGGGCGGGCCGGGCCGCTGCCCGAGGACCACGACCTGGCGAGGTACCTCCGGTCGCTGGGCGTGCCGATCGTCCTGGCGGTCAACAAGGCCGACGTGCGGGACGCCGCCCTCGGCGCCCAGGAGTTCTACTCCCTCGGCCTCGGCGAGCCGGTGCTGATCTCGGCGGAGCACGGGGAGGGCATGGCCGAGCTCTGGGAGGCCCTCGAGCCCCACCTCGAGGGTGCCGGGGCAGGTCCGGAGGAGGTCGAGGAGGACGGCGGGACGCCCGGGGAGGTCCGGATCGCTCTCATCGGACGGCCCAACGTGGGCAAGTCCTCCCTGCTCAACCGGCTCATCGGCGTGCCGCGGGTCCTGGTCAGCGAGATTCCGGGCACGACCCGTGACGCCGTGGACGTGCTGCTCGAGCGCGACGGCCGACGGTACCGCTTCGTGGACACGGCGGGGATCCGGCGGGTGGGGAAGACCGAGCGCGGTCCCGAGGTGCTCTCGGTGGTGATGGCCAGGCGCGCCATCAAGCGGGCCCACGTCTGCCTGGTGCTGGTGGACGCGGCCGAGGGCGTCACCCGCCAGGATGCGCACGTGGCCGGGTACGCCTGGGAGGCCGGGCGGGCGGTGGGCGTGCTGGTCAACAAGTGGGACCTGGCGGAGGACCGGCCGCGGTGGCGGGAGCGGCTCACCGACCAGCTGGCTCAGCAGATGAAGTTCGTCCGCCACGCGCCGGTGCTCTTCATCTCGGCCCTCACCGGCGCCGGCGTGCAGCGCGTCCTGGCCGTGGCCGGGGAGCTTTACCGGGGGTACCGCCTGAGCGTCTCCACCGCCGAGATCAACGACCTCCTGCGGGAGGCCTGGCGGGCGAATCCGCCCTCGGCCGGCGGGGGCCGGGAGGCCAAGCTCTACTACGCGACGCAGGTCAAGACGGGGCCGCCCTCGTTCGTCCTCTTCACCAACCTGCGGACCGGCATTCACTTTTCCTACCGGCGTTACCTGGAGAACGTTCTGCGCGAGCGCTTCGATTTGGCAGGCGTCCCGGTCAAGGTTATTATCAAGGGGAGAGACAGCCGGGGTTAACCGATGGTTTTTTTCAACTACGCCCTGCGGAAGCTCAACGCCAAGATCGTGTACTACGGTCCCGGCCTGTGTGGGAAAACCACCAACCTGACGTGGATTCACGAGAACTTCGACGGCGGCCAGCGCGGGAAGATGATCTCCCTGGCCACCGAGGGCGACCGGACGATCTTTTTCGACCTGCTCCCGCTGAACATCGGCACCATCCGCGACATGCAGGTCAGCCTCCAGCTGTACACCGTCCCCGGCCAGGTCCACTACAACGCCACCCGGCAGCTGGTCCTCAAGGGCGTCGACGGCGTGGTCTTCGTGGCCGATTCCCAGCGGGCGATGCTGGGCGCCAACCTGGAGTCCTGGGAGAACCTCAAGGAGAACCTGCTCCTGCAGGGGATCGAGCTGGCGGACTTTCCCCACGTGCTCCAGTTCAACAAGAGGGACCTGAAGGACATCCTGAGCATCGAGTCGCTTGACGAGCACCTGAACGAGTACGGTGCGCCCTTCTTCGAGTCGGTCGCCACGGTCGGGATCGGCGTCCAGGAGACCCTGGAGGGGATCGTCAAGCTGGTCATGCGCGATCTCAGGCAGCGCTACGAGCCGGCCGTGGCGCCGGAACCGGAGGCGGCGCTCGTCGAATCGGCCCCGATCGAGGTCCCGGCTCCGCCACCCGCTCCGCCGGCCGGCCAGGCCGCCGTGGCGCCGTTCCCGGTGCCGTCGATCGCTCCACCCTCGGTGCGGCCGGCGCCGGCCGCCGCGTCGACGGGAGGCGGCCCGGACCCGGACGCGGTCACTCGTCCCTCCTTCGACCACCCGCCGGTCCCGGAGCCGGCCGTGGCGGAGCCGATTCCGGCCGGGTCGGGGCCGGGCGGCGAGGCCCGCGGGGGGGACGCGCCGCCGGTGGGCGGGGGGGCCGGGGCCGGGGGAAGGCCGGGGCTCGGCGGGGAGAGGGAGGGAGAGGCGCGCCCCGGCACCGGGGGGGGCGGGGGGGCCCGGCGGGG
>CAZXXL010000166.1:0-6769 GCA_964644635.1 uncultured Thermoanaerobaculia bacterium
CCCAGGGCGTGCCCTGCGCGGCCGTCGGCGGCAACACCACCAAGGTGCGCAAGCTCTCGCGGAGCGGGATCGGCAGCAAGACCTCCCTGCAGCGCGCGCTCAACGCGGCCGTCGAGGACGTCGCCAGGACCGTGCGCTGCGGGACCGGGTGTCCGCAGGCCGACCACGTGTGCGCACCGATGCCGGTGATCATCAGCGCGGTGCCCAAATACCGGGTCTTCTGGACGACGACGGACGTGCTTTATCTCGGTGCCTGCCAGTGCCTGCCGGTCCCGGCCCGCGCCGCCGGCACACCCGGAGAACGGCGGGAGGAGGGGGCCGGCGGCTGAGCGCGGCGGTGCGTGGGCAAGAATGCTAAGATGCTAAGCCTGGCACGGGGAAACCCTGTCCGGTGGGTTCCGTACTACCATGAGCACGCACGGCTTTGGAGGTGCTCATGCGATACAGAGAATCGGCACAGAGACGCTCGACGATGATCGGCCGCCTGCTGGCGGCGGGACTGGCTGCGGCGCTGGGCGTCGCGGCCGCTCCCGCGGCCGGCGCCGCGACCAACCCCCTGGTCCGTTTCCCGACCCTGCACGGGAACCGGATCGTGTTCGAGGCCGCCGGCGACCTGTGGGCGGTGAACCGCACGGGCGGTGTCGCCGAGAGGCTGACCGCGGACCGGGGCTTCGACATGATGCCCCGCTTCTCCCCGGACGGGAAGACCATCGCCTTCACCGGCCAGTACGACGGCGGAACCGACGTCTACACGATCCCGGCGGAGGGCGGGACGGCCACCCGCATGACCTACCACTCCGACGTGGTCAAGCAGGCGCCCATGCGCTGGGGACCGGACAACATGGTCCTCGGCTGGACGCCCGACGGGAGTGCCATCGTCTTCCTGTCCCGCCGGGATACCTACAACTCGTGGTTCGGGCGGATCTTCGCCGTGCCGCGCGCAGGCGGGCTGCCGACCGCGCTGCCGCTGCCCAAGGGCGGCACGCTGTCCTTCAGCCCGGACGGCGGCAAGATCGCCTACAACCGGATCTTCCGCAACTTCAGGACCTGGAAGCGGTACGACGGCGGCCTGGCGCAGGACATCTGGATCTACGACCTCAAGACCCACGACATCCGCCGGGTGACCACCTGGAAGGGCACCGACACCTACCCCATGTGGTACCACGACACCATCTACTTCGCGTCGGACCGGGACGCCAACCGGCGCCTGAACATCTGGGCCTACTCTCTCAAGGACGGGAGCTTCCGGCAGGTCACCCACTTCACCAAGTACGACGTCGACTGGCCCAGCCTCGGCGACGACGGCATCGTCTTCGCCTGCGGCGGCCGGCTCTACGTCATCGACCTGCCGTCGGAGACGATGCACGAGCTCGACATCAGCGTGCCCGACGACGGCATCCAGCTCAGGCCGCGCTGGGCCGACGTCTCCAAGTCCATCGAGGACTTCGACATCGCGCCCAACGGCAAGCGGGCGCTGTTCACCGCCCGCGGCGAGCTGCTGACCGTTCCCAAGAAGCACGGCAACACCCGCGACATCACGCGCACCCCGGGCGCCCGGGAGCGGGACGCGGCCTGGTCGCCCGACGGCAAGCTCGTCGCCTACGTCACCGACGCCTCGGGACAGGACCAGATCGCCGTCCGCCCGGCCGACGGCACGGGGAAGGAGACCGTGCTCACCCGCCGCACGGCCGGGTACCTGGAGGGGCCGCGGTGGTCCCCCGACGGGTCGATGATCGCCTTCTCCGACAGCGACCACGTGCTCTGGTACGTCGTGGTGAAGTCGAAGAAGGTGGTCCGGGTTGACAAGGATCCCTACGCCGAGATGGGTGACTACACCTTCTCGCCCCACGGGGGCTGGATCACCTACTCCAAGGCCCAGGTCAACCACATGCGCCAGGTGTACCTCTACAACATCGCCTCGGGGAAGGTCACGCGCGTCGGCAACGGCATGACCAACGACTCCGAGCCGGTGTTCGGCTCCGCCGGCAAGCTGCTGTTCTTCATCTCCAGCCGCCACCCCAACCCGGTCTTCTCCGAGACCGAGTTCAACGAGGCGACGGTCAAGATGGACGGCATCTACGCCGCCACCCTGCGCGCCGATCTGCCCTCGCCCTTCGCCCCCCGCTCCGACGAGGGCGTCGTCAAGAAGAAGGCCGGGGGCAAGCCGGCGAAGGCCGGGGCGAAAGGCAAGGCAGAGGCCGCCGGGAACGAGGCGGTCAAGATCGACCTCGAGGGCCTGTACGAGCGTGCGGTGGCGGTGCCGATTCCGGCCGCCGACATCGCCGACCTGAACGTGGTCTCGGGCCGCCTCTACTACATGACGCGGCCGGTGAGCGCCCTCTCCGGGCCGCTTCCCGGCGAGCAGTCCAAGCTCCACGTGTACGATCTGGAGAAGCGCAAGGACACGGTGATCGCCTCGCCGGTGGACGGCTACGCGGTCAGCGCCGACGGCTCCTCGGTGCTCGTCGCCGCCAAGGGCAAGTACGTCATCCGCAGCGCCAAGCCGCAGGCCAAGGACCCGCAGGCCGCCTCCCTCGACCTGGGCAGGATGAAGGTCCGCGTCGATCCGCCGGCCGAGTGGCGGGAGATGTACGAGCAGGCCTGGCGGCTGGAGCGTGACTACTTCTACAACCCGAAGATGAACGGCGTCGACTGGCCGGCGGTGCGGGCGCAGTACGAGCCGCTGGTGGCGAAGTGCCTCTGCCGCGAAGACCTCAACTACGTCATCGGCGAGATGCAGGGCGAGCTCGGCAACTCCCACACCTACGTGGGCGGCGGCGACGTGCAGCGCAACGGCTACGTGCCGGTGGGCCTGCTCGGCGTCGACTTCGGCCTCGATCGCGCCAGCGGGCGGTACTTCTTCGAGCGGATCTACCCCGGCGACAACTCCCGCGAGGAGACGCGCTCGCCGCTGACGGAGCCGGGCGTCAACGTGCACCGGGGGATGTTCCTGCTCGCCGTCGACGGCGTCGAGCTCGAGGCCCCGACCAACCCGTACGCTCCCTTCGTCAACACCCTCGGGCGGACGGTCCGCCTGACGGTGGCGGAGGACGCCGCCGGCAAGGGGCGGCGCACGGTGACCGTCAAGCCCATCGCCAACGAGCTCGAGATCCGGCTCAAGGCGTGGATCGACGCCAACCGCAAGAAGGTGGCCGAGGCCTCGGGCGGCAGGCTGGGCTACATCTACCTCTCCGACATGGAGGAGCAGGGGATGGAGCAGTTCATCCGCCAGTTCTACCCGCAGGTGCGCAAGCAGGGAATGATCATCGACGTCCGCTACAACGGCGGCGGCTTCATCGATCAGATCGTCCTCGAGCGCCTGCGGCGGGTGCTGGTGGGCATGGAGACCACCCGCCAGGGGATGCCGTTCCCGATCCCGGGCGCCATGGTGCACGGGCCGCTGGTCTGCCTGGCGAACCATTACTCGGCGTCCGACGGCGACATCTTCCCCTTCTACTTCAAGAAGTACGGCCTCGGCCCGGTGATCGGCACCCGCACCTGGGGCGGCGTGCGCGGCATCCGCGGCTACTGGCGGCTGATGGACGGCGGTTACATCACGGTGCCGGAGTTCAGCCTTTACGGTCTGAAGAGCCAGTGGGTGCTCGAAAACCACGGCGTGGAGCCGGACATCGAGGTGGACGACCTGCCGGGGGACGTGATCGCCGGCCGGGACGCCCAGCTCCAAAAGGGTATCGAGGTGCTCCTCGCCAAGATCGAGGCCAACCCGCCGGTGCTGCCCAAGCGCCCGCCGCTGCTCCCGGCCTACCCGCCCAAGGGCATTCCGGCGGCCGAGTAGGGCCCCACGTTGCCGGCTCAGCGCGCCCCCGGGGTCTCGGCCCCGGGGGCGTTTTCGTGCCCGGCCCGCGGCCGGGCGCCGGCGTCAGCGGAAGGCGCCCAGGCGTTCGAAGGGCGACGGCATCACCAGCCTGGGATCGACGCCGAGGTGCTCCGCCAGCACGGTCTCGTAGATGGAGCGGAAATCGATGTCGAAGACCAGGTTGCCGTTGCCGTCGAGGTTGCCGAGATCGGGCGGGACGCCGTAGAGCCCACCCTTGACCGGCGGGCCGAGCAGGAAGGCGGGTGCGGCGGTGCCGTGATCCGTCCCCAGCGAGGCGTTCTCCGCCGGCCGGCGGCCGAACTCGGACCAGACGAGCACCGCGGTGCGATCGGCCAGGCCGCGGAGCTCGAGGTCGGCCAGGAAGGCGGTGACCGAGGCCGCAACGTCCGCCAGCAGCCCCGGATGGGTCGCCTCCTCGTCGGCGTGGTTGTCGAAGCCCCCGGTGCTCACCCAGACCACCCGCGTGCCGAGGGGCGCCTCCAGGAAGCGCGCCGCCGTGGCCAGGTCGGCGGCGAGGCCGCTGTCGGGGTAGGGGACCGGCGGCTCGTCCTGGGGCGGGATCAGGCCCACCTGGGCGACGATCTCCTCGGCGGCGAGACCGACGGCGGCGATGCCGGCGGTGGACGGCCCGGCGGCGCCGGCGGCGAAGCCGTCGTGGATGAGCGCCGCCCGCAGGGCCGTGTCCTCGGGGACGACGTTGGCCAGGTCGAAGCCGAACGACTCCGGGTCGTCGACGGCGGCCGGCACGAAGCCCGGCGCCGAGGTGGCCGGCGACGGAAGCACGCCGATGGTGGTGAGGGCCAGCGGCGACGGCGCGGCCCGGCCGGCCGTCCAGCGTCCCAGCCAGCCGCCCCCGGAGGCCGGCGCGGGATCGGCGGTGTACCAGATGGCCTCGGAGCGGAAGTGCGAGAGGTCCGGGTCGGGGTAGCCGACGTTCTCGAGGATGGCCAGCCGCCCGGCGCTCCAGAGCTCCTCCAGCGGCGCCAGGGCCGGGTGGAGGGCCAGCTCCTCGGTGATCGGGATGAGGTCGTCGGCCGGCGGCGCCAGGGCCGGGCGGAGGCTCCAGTAGCGGGAGTCGGTGTAGGGGACGACGGTGTTGAGCCCGTCGTTGCCGCCGCGCAGCTGCACGACCACCAGCCGGTTGCCGTTGTCCTCCGGGAGGATCCGCCCGCCGGCGCGGCGGGGGCCGAAGGCGGCCGCGAAGGGCGTGCGCGCCACCAGCCAGCTCGACCCGAAGGCGGCCAGGCCCCCCTGGACGAAGATGCGACGTGAGGTCTTCATGGCCTGCTCCTTCCTCAGCCGACCTGGTACGCGGGATCGGTGGCCAGCAGGTGGACCAGCCCGGCGATCTTGAGGATGGCCGCCTGGGAGCCGAGCTCGAAGTCCAGGCGCGAGCCGTCGGAGGGGTTGGTGGTCAGGTAGGCGACGAGCTGGCTGCGCCGTTCCGGGGCGGGTGGGGGCAGGTCGAGGCGGAGCAGCAGGTGGTCCACGGCCTCCTCGGCCGAGGTCGCGCCGGCGTCCTCCAGGAGCCGGTTCAGGTCGCTGTCGAGCGCATCGTTGTGGACCAGCCCGACCACCGAGGCGAAGCGCGGGCGGAGCAGGAGCGAGGCGGTGGTGATCCAGGCCATGCCCTCGTCCCAGCCGCTGGGGTCGGGAGCGTCGTAGAGCGTCTGCCCCTGGCCGGCGATGAAGGACGCGATGAGGCGGCCTCCGGTCTCGGCCGCGAGCTGGCGGAGCAGCCCGCAGGTGTACTCCACCGGCCCCTTGATGCGGGCGCGGCGCTGCTCGGGTGCGTAGAAGGCGGGCGCGGTGAAGAGCGCCCGGAACATCGCGTCCAGCGAGTGGCCGGCGGCCCGGTACCGCGCGGCCATCGCGTCGATGACGGCGGCCGGGGCCTCGCCGCCGGCGAAGTGGGACCACATCTTGGCGGCGATGAAGCGCGGCGTGACGTCCTGGGCGCAGATGATCCTGACGATGTCGGTGCCGTCCCACGGCCCGGTCTCGCCGAGGAAGGTCTTGGTCCCGAAGTCGTGACTGGCCGCGTCGAAGAAGAAGGTGGCCGAGCCGCGGGTCCGGAACAGGGTCCAGCCCGTGAACGCCCGCGCCGCGGCGACGACGTCGTCCTGGGTGTAGGTGTTCAGCCCCATGGAGTAGAGCTCCATGAGCTCGCGGGCGTAGTTCTCGTTGGGCGCGTTCCTGTCGTTGTAGATGTTGTCGAGCCAGATGAGCATGGCGGGATCCCGGCTCACCGCCAGCAGGAGGTCGTCCAGGCTGCCGCGGCCGAGGGCGCGGAAGGTCTGCACCTGGCCGGCCATGAAGGCGGGCACCTTGACCTTGGCCAGGCCGGTGGCGAAGTGCATGTGCCAGAAGAGCGCCATCCGCTCCTCGAAGGGGCGCGCGGTGTGGACGAAGCGCACGATCCAGTCGGCGAGGATGCCGGCCCGCGTGCCGAGGTCGAGATCCAGCGTGGCCAGGCGGCTCTCCATGGCCGAGTTGTCCACCTGCTCGAAGCGGACGAGCCGGTCGACGGCGCCATCGAGCCCGAGGTCGGCCAGCTCGTCGACCTGCTCGGGCGGGCCGGGAAGCCCGGCCCGGCGCAACAGGTGCGCGGCGGCGCTTCTGTCCCAGGTGATCGCGGCCATGGCAACCTCCTTGAAAATCGGTCTTATGACGATTGTAGCCCGAGGGAGGTTGACACGGCGGTCCCGGTCGCTCAGGAGAGCAGGCCGAGTACCTCGCCGGCGTGGGGCAGGATGGCGCGGTTGGGAAAGGTGGCGAAGGCCTCCCGGGGGGTGGTCCCGCTGAGCACGGCCGCGAACGGCACGCCGGCCGCCGCGGCGGCCTCGGCGTCGGTGACGGTGTCGCCCACGAAGAGCGCCGCCCCGGCGGGCAGGCGCCCGTGCCGCGCACGGGGGTGGCCTACTTCCAGAA
>CAZXXL010000167.1:0-6768 GCA_964644635.1 uncultured Thermoanaerobaculia bacterium
CCAAAGTGTCAAATCCAAACCGGTGGATGTGTCTAATCTACAACCGGTGGTGAGCTGAGGGCAGCATCATGCGTCATCAAGGGTGTCAAGGAGAGAGCCGATGTACGTATCCCTGTCCTCATCCTGAAACAGGATGTGCCTTTGGAGCATCTTTTTCTTGGGAATCCCCCACTGCTTCTTCATGACGTGCGACGGCGTGTTCGAGACGATATAGGAGTCGAGCACGACGTTTGGATCTCCCAGCCGCTTTTCGATCTCCTTCACCGTCTGGTAGAAGCCGATCTTGGGGTCTTCGAGCGCGAGGTTCCGTACGCCTTTGGGATCCACGAAGGTCACATGCTGCTGCGCGTCTGTGACCTGCCAGATGATGAAGTCGGGGTGGAAGTTTCCGGCCTCGAAGAACCCGACACCACGGCCCCGGCTCAGGTTGCGCAAGAGGTAGAGCTCCCTGTCCTTGAAGTGATGGGGGTTCGCTTCGAAGAAGGTCTTCAGGTCTTCCACGAAGCGCCGCTCACCCTTGTTGAGCGGTGCTGGTGAAACCTCCACGGTGCCACCTTCCAGGAAAAGCAACGGCTGGTAGAGGTGACGGTCGAACCAGATCGCCCTGAGGCCTCGGAACTCGAAAGGCCTTAGGTTGCCGGTCTCGATGGCCGCCTTCACCTCGTTCAGCTTTTCCACGATCTCCCGCTGGGATTCTTCGATCAGGATGCGGTAGCCGTACTCGGGGCCGTCTTGACGCACGACGCAAGGGAAATTGGGATCCTCCTCGTTAAGGTCGCGGTACTCCAGGTGGGGCAGCTCCCACTCGTGCTTGCGGAAGGTGTAGTAACGCTCGACGTACTTGCGCAGCAGGCTACTGGCGATCTCCTGCCAAACGTGGACCTTGTCGAAGGCATCGAAGGCCAGCTCGGACTCGGGGATAAGCAGCCGGTACCAGGTGGTGTCGGCCAGCAGCTTCGCGATGACGGAGCACTGGATATTCAAGTTGTGCCAGCCGCGCTCGGCCTTGTAGCGCTCGAGATCGAAGAACAGGCGGTCGAGGTCGAGGCAAGCGATGTGCTGCGAAGTGAGATGCGTGTGGTTCGGCGCGGTCTCGTCGTCGCCGCCTGTAACCCCACGCGACTTCATGGCTTGGATCTTCGGGTACCAGTTGAGGACCACCTGGTTCTTCTGCAGGTAGGCCGTCGCCGGGTCGCTGTCGGGATCCGGAGGGGCGACCGTGGGGATGGGACCGAGCTTGCGGAAGGCGTCGCCGAACCCGGTCTTGACGCCGTTGATCTCCTTTTTGAGACGGATAGTCTTGAGCGGCCGTTTGCCAAGGTTCTTGACAATCGGCAGGATGATCTCGATGCGCTTCTCGTTGGACGGGAGCCCTTCCTCTTCAAGGAAATCGCGGAACTGGGCCATGTAATCGGCACGAATGCCGAAGATATTCAGGGTCTCGAGCGTCTCGATGTGCTTTGGCCGTTCGAGACCGTCGGGCAACGCGGCGCGGGCGCTGCGCTTGAGGCTCATACCGATGCCCTTGAGCCGCACGCCGCGCCCGAAGAGCTGGATGATCTGCGCCCCTTCGCCCCGGCCCACGTTCATCAGGCCCATGGTGCTCACCCGCCAGCTGCTCCAACCCTCGGTGAACTTCTTCGAGCCGATGAGCACGTTCACGGTCGAGTCGGGCCGGTCGAGCTCGTGGAAGAGGGAGCCCGCGAACTCGCGCTCGGCCACGCTCAGGCCCTTTTCCTCGCAGAGCTTCACCAGCTTGCTGTCGTCACCCACATTGATGACGCCAAAGGGATCGTTGTCGCCCACGCGCACGGCGACCTCCCCGGCAGCGCCCTTGAGGTTCTCCACGTGGAGCGCGCCACCGCCCGGCGCGTTGAAGAGCGTCGCCAGCGTCTCGTCGAAGATCTGCTCCGGGGAAAGCCCGCACGTGTTCAGGTAGGCAAAGCGGTCGGCGAAGAGGTTCTTCCCCGAAGCGGTCACGAGTCCCTCATGTAACACGCGCCGGATGCGTTCGATGCTGTCGGCGCGATTCACCACGTAACCGCTCAGGAATCGCAGGATCTCGACGATGTCCGAGGCATCCCGCTTGGCAAGCGTCGCGGTCACGCTGCCACCGACGAAGATCCATAGCGGCTGCTCCAGGTTGAAGGGCCGGAACGCCGTCTCCTGCTCCCGATAGAGGCGCTGCTGCTGAAAGAAGGCGAGCAGGCAGGCGGTGAGGTAGTCCTTCATCCACTCCTCGTTGCTGTCGTCTTCAAGGTTGAGAATGTGGTAGTCCTTGCCGAAGCCATCCCCGTAGAACCAGCGGTACGAGTAGTCGAAGAGGGTGCTGCGAGCGTAGAGGTCGGTGAGCGCGGTGTTCCCCTTGACGGCCTGGCCGAACGTGGCCGAGTACTCGAAGGAAAAACCCCTTTCGCACAGCGCGTTGCGGAACTTCATCCAGGCACCCTCGCCGCCGGCCGAGGCGCCGCGGTGGCCCTCGTCCACCAGCACCAGGTTGTTCCCCTCGAAGGCGTCCACGGCCACGGTCTTTTCGCCCATCTCCTCCTTGAGCTTGGTGACCTCAAGGATCTCGACCGCCTGGCCAGCGAAGAGCCGGCCCCCCTCCTTGTTGAAGATCTCAGCCTCGATGCCCGCCTTCACGAACTCCCGAAGGTGCTGCTGGGACAAACCCTCGTTGGGCGTGAGTAGGATGATGCGGTTGAGCTCGCGTTTGCGGCCATGCGCCTCGAGCAGTCGCCGGTACTGGAGGATGTGCGCGTGCATGAGCAGCGTCTTGCCGCTGCCCGTCGCCATCCAGAAGGCGATCTTGTTGAGCTGCGGCCAGGCCTCGGCCGACTGGTCGAGCCGCGCAATCTGGTCCGCCGTGTCCAGTTTCTCGTTGAGCAAGTCGATCCGCTGGTTCAGTGCCGCGAGCAGGCCATTGGGGTCGCGGAAGTAGCGGTCGAGGTAGATCTCGGTGAAGAGCAGCGCCAGGTACTGGAAGTACTTCCAGACGATGGGCGCATCGCCGCGGGTGATGCGCCGTTCGTTGAGGCGCTGGGTGATCGAGACGATGTTCTGGTCGTACTCGAGCAGCAGCCCGTCGGGCAGCTCGGGCCGGCCATCGGCCGGCAAGTGCAGGCAGAGCGCGTGGTGGAAGCGGTGGACGTTGTTTTCGTCCAGGCCCTCCAGCAATTCGTCGCGGAGGTGTTCGGCGAGCTGGTCGAAACGCTCGACGCCGAACAGGCCAAGCAGCCACTGGTTGAGGACCAGCTTGCGGTTGAAGGGCACCACGGGGCGCTTTCTGCTCTGGCGTGTTCGGGCCATCAGCGGGGTCTCCGGCAGTTGTCGCTCAGTCGTTGACGGCAAGTGAATTTGTTGCTCACTTTGATGCGATAAGTGAGCAACAAATCGGTTTGAGTGGATTCCCTGATCGTCAAAAGACCTCCCTCCCTTCGACGATGTTGAGAAGGGCCGGGAAGGCCAGCACGGCCGCGCGCCGGCCCCGGCCCGGACGGAGATCTCTCAAGACCCCTTCCCGCCGCAGGACCCCCAGGAACCGACGTGCCGTCGGGGCGGGGATGCCGGCGGCGTCGATGAAATCCGGCGCGCGGAAGATGGGCCGGGCGAAAAGCCAGTCCAACGCCCTCACCGCGTACTGCGACCGCGTCATCTCCGGCAACCGGTGCTTGAGGTCATCGTGGAGCTCAAGAATGGCCTGGGTGGCCGCGAGGTTTTCCTCCGCCTGCGAGCGGACTGCCTCGATAAAGAAGCGGCACCAGCCGGTCCAGTCGTCGTCCCGGGATACGGCCAGCAGCCGGTCGTAGTACTCGGTCCGGTGCGCCTCCAGCCAGGCGCTGATGTAGAACATGGGCCGGCGGATCAACCCCTTCTGCCACAGGAATAGAGGCACCAGCATGCGGCCGACCCGACCATTTCCGTCCAGGAACGGGTGCAGGGCCTCGAGCTCGGCGTGCAGGATGGCAAGCTGTACGAGCCGGTCCGGCGTCTCAGCGTGGATGTAGCGTTCCCATGCGGCCATGGCGGCGGGCAGTTTGTCTGCGTCGATGGGGACGAAATACGCATCCTCGATGGAACAACCGGCCGGCCCGATCCAGTTAGGAACCTTCCGGTACTCGCCCGGCGCCCGATTCTGGCCCCGCACACCGGAGAGCAGCACTTTGTGGGCGGCGCGGAGCACGCGCTGCGACAGCGGCAGGGTGGCCAGCAGCCGCTCGGCTTCGTGCATGGCTTTGCGGTAATTGAGCACTTCACGGATGTCTTCACGGCGTTCGGGCGTTGATGCCTCCTGGCCTGCCTCGAACTCCAGCACCTCACCCATGGTGGCCTGCGTGCCCTCGATGCGCGACGACAACACCGCCTCCTGGGTGGTGAGCGGCGAGAGCAACACCTCGGGATTCGGCACCGCCGCCAGCATCCCGTCGTAGCGGGCCACCGCCGCTGCGGCAGGCCCCAGCAAGGGAATCAGGGATTCCCAGTCAAGCGCCTGCGGCGGAAATCGGCCTTCGTGATACAGAACCGGTGGCATCACACCCCCTCCGTTTCGAACATGAGGCGCACAAAGTCCTCCTCGATCAGGCGTACCTTCCAGGTGTCGTCGGGGGCCTTGAGGTTTTCCAGGTTGTTGTCGCCGTTGACGTAGATGAGGTCGAGCTCGCTGTCTTTGCTGGAGTAGCCCTGCTTGGTGAACCACTCATCGAGCACCAGGTTGTCCTGCTCGATCCCCTCCGGGTCCTCGCCGCCGGGGCGCTTGCGCCAGATGACGAGTGTCCTGCGGCCGTCGCGGGTGGTGCCGGTGACGGTGCGGAACCACCAGGGGCCGCCGGCCTGCTGCTGGAGACGCCCCTTGAGCCGCAGTCGGCCCTCGCCGTCTCGCTCGAACGCGGCCGCGAAGGTCTGCGGCGCGGCCATGTGCTCGACCACGAGGCCGATGAGCCAGTTGAACGTCTCAAGCAGATCGACGTTGACCTCGCGGGATTCGTCCGAGCCGGGGCGCTTGACCTTGAGCGTGTAGGCGGTGGGATCGGTGAAGGCGGCCACGTTCAAGAGCGACCGGCTGCCGCGGGTCTCCACCTCGAGCACGTAGCGCAGGATGTACTGCTCCCGAAGGCGGTCCGGCCCCCGCGCCTCGGCCAGGTCCAGCAGGCTTTGCTGTGCTCCTGTCCGCCTCAGCTCCAGGTTGTTGAGCGTGTCCTCGTAGGATTCGAGCCGCACGACCTTGAAGATGCGCGGACTGCGCTCGGCCTCCTCGGCCGTGGCCAGGCGCTTGGGCTTGCCGTCCTTCCACTCGGGAGCGAAGGTGACCTTCTTCAGCCGCGGCAGCAGGACGGTGTCGAAGTAGTCGCCCTGTTCGACGAGGACGAACTTGCGCTGGCCAGCATCCTCGCGGTTGAGGTTAATGACCGCGTGCCCGGTGGTGCCGGAGCCGGCGAAATAGTCGAGGATGAGGGCCTGAGCGTCAATGCTGGCCGCAAATATTGCGTCACTAACGGTATAGATTGATTTCGGATACGAGAAAGGATTCTGCTCTCCGATGATGTCGCGAAGAAGATTCGCGCCGAAGGTTCCAGCGTTGTAACGGGAATCAACCCAATTGCTGAATAGAGCGGCCTTGCGTTCATCTGTTTCGATCGCCTGATAAATTGTCCGATTCTCTGTGCATATAAGCTTATTCTGCTCAATCAGCTCGTGGCAGGACTCATAAGACCGGCGCCATACGCGTTCCGTGCCGCCTGTACCAAGTGGGTATACGCGAACATACCCCTCCTGTGTTGGCCCAGTTGGGTAATCTGCTCCACGCGGCGGCGGTTCTAGGCCCACGACCCTGTCGTGTAGTCGGATCGACCAGAATTGCATAGAAACTATTCGGCCGCCCATAGCGAAAGTTGCTCTCCGCGGTGCCGCTTCTCTTGAAAGGACGCATCTCTGTGCCATCTTCGTTCATGCGCCCGACGAGGGCGCGGTCCGATCTAGCGGAGACACAAGCGAACATATACTCGTGCGTGTGAGATAGCGTCTTCGCCTTCCCGCCCTGCGGGTGGTGGTTTACGATGATCGTCTCTCGCCGCAGGTCGGGCCATTGCGAGTCGAGTAACTTCGCAAGATTGGCCATCTCGAAATCATCGATTGCGATGAACAGCACAGGGTCTGATGACAACAGCCCAATACCCTCCTGGAGGCGGTTTTCCATCAGTGCAAGCCAACACGATCTGAGGTATGAGTTCTTATAGAGAATCTCCGAATCACCTGTGTTGTAAGGCGGGTCTATATAGACGCACTCCACTGCATCGCGATACCTCGCCCGCATCAGCGACAGGGCCTGGAAGTTTTCACTGTGAAACAGCACCCCATCGATCTGCTCGTCCACGTCACCGATGTCCTCCAGCAGCCGGGCGGTGAAGTCGGCGTCGAAGTGGCGCGTGTCCACCATCAAGGTCGGGTGCGCTTTCAGGAATTCCACCCTCAGCGGCTCGCTGTAGCCGGGCGCGCCGTCCTCGAATAGATTCCCGGTCTCGGGCTTCAGCTCGTCGATGGCGCAGAGCCGCACCCATTCCTCCCGCTGGGCGTCGTTGGCCGCGATCTCGGGATAGAAGGCCTCCGGAATCACGCCGAGGCGGACGCACCAGCTCGTCTCGGTCACGAACTTCTTCTTGAGCCACAGCTTCTTCTGGAAGTCCTCGAGCTGGGCGAGGAAGTCGATGATCTTGTGGGCGATCTTGCGGATGACCTTGATCTTGGAGAGGTACTGCTCGACGCGCGGGGCGG
>CAZXXL010000168.1:0-6663 GCA_964644635.1 uncultured Thermoanaerobaculia bacterium
GAGGAGCCGGGCGCAGCCCGGCGACGTGGCAATCCCCTCACGATCGGACACCGCCGGGGAGAAGGGGCCTCCCCACGGACGCTCCCGTGCCATCATGTACAATGCCGGGCGGCCGTGCCCGGTGGGCATCCTCGCCCGTCGGGACCGCAAGATCACGGAGGAGGAGGTCCTTTCATGAGCCAACAACCCTTCCGCCCGGTCGTCGCCGCCGATACCGACATGAAGGAGTTCACCCTACGGGCCCTGATCCTGGGTCTCTTCATGTGCGTCATCCTCGGCGCCGCCAACGCCTACCTCGGCCTGAAGGCCGGCATGACGATCGCGGCGACCTACCCGGCGGCCGTGATCGGGATGGCGGTCCTCAAGCTCTTCGGGGGCAGTCTGCTCGAGGAGAACTTCGCCCGGACGGTGGGCTCCATCGGCGAATCCGTCGCCGCCGGCGCCATTTTCACCATCCCGGCCTTCGCCATCCTCCACCTGTGGGAGTTCCGCGGCCTGGCCGACTACCTGAAGGCGACGGCCCTGATGGTCGTCGGCGGCGTCCTCGGCATCCTCTTCGTGACCATGCTGCGGCGGGTGATGGTGGAGGACCCCGAGCTGCCCTTCCCCGAGTCGGTGGCCGCCTCCGAGATCCACAAGGCCGGCCAGCGCGGCGCCGACGCGGCCAAGCAGCTGTTTTCGGCGATGGGGTTCGGGGCGCTCATCAACCTGCTCGGCAACCTCAAGATCTTCGCCGCCTCCAACGACTTCCTCCTCCACGTCGGGGCCGTGGGTAAGAGCCTGGTCCGCCTCGGCTACCGCAAGAACGCCTACGCGGTTCCGGCCGGCGGCCTGTCCACCGTCTCCGCGCCCGCGGTGAGCCCCGCCTACCTCGGCGTCGGCTACATCATCGGGCCGGAGCTGGCGGCCCTCAACTTCGCCGGCGGCCTCCTCGCCTGGGGCCTCTTCGTTCCCCTGCTCGTCTTCTTCCTCGGGCCGCACCAGATCACCGCCTTCTCGGCCTCGATCGGCGTCGATCCGCACTCGCCGGAGGCGTGGATCAAGCTCTCCTCGGAGATGTGGAAGTTCATCGTCCGGCCCATCGCGGTCGGCGGCATGCTGGTCGGCGCCGTCTACACCCTCTACAAGATGCGCGCCAACCTCTGGCTGGGCATCAGGCGCGGCATCGCCGACCTCAAGAAGTCGGCCGAGGCCACCGAGGCCACCGACAGGCGGCAGAAGGACATCAACTTCAAGATGGTGCTCTTCGGGGTGCTCGTGACCTTCGTCCTCATGGTTCTCGTCTACATGTACTTCACCGGCGTCATCGGCGGCGCCATCATGGCGGCGCTGGTCATGCTGATCACCGGCTTCTTCTTCGCCGCGGTGTCCGGCAACCTGGTCGGCCTCATCGGCTCCTCCAACAACCCGGTCTCGGGCCTCACCCTGGCGACGCTGATCATCGCCGCCCTGGTGATGGTGGTCATCGGCGTTTCCGGGACCCACGGGGTGGCGGCCGTCCTCGGCGTCGCCTCGGTGGTCTGCGTCTCCTCGGCGGTGGCCGGCGAGATGCTCCAGGATCTCAAGGTGGGGCACATCCTCGGCGGAACCCCGTGGAAGATGGAGGTCGGCGACCTCATCGGTGTGCTCTTCGCCGGCGCCTTCATGTTCGTGCCTCTCTTCGTGCTCCACTTCTCGAACATCGCCCAGGGCGGCGTCGGCTTCGGCGACCGCGCCCTGCCGGCGCCCCAGGCGGGCCTGATGGCGACCCTGGCCCAGGGCATCGTGGGCGGCGAGATGGCCTGGCCGCTGGTGATCGTCGGCATCGTCATGGGCCTGGCGCTGATCATGGTGAAGGTCAAGAGCCCAATGCTCTTCGCCGTGGGCATGTACCTCCCCCTCGAGACCACGTTCGCGATCTTCGTCGGCGGCATCGTCCGCTGGATCGTGGATACCGTCGTCAAGCGGCGCTCGTACAACGACGCTCAGGCGACCCGGGTCGAGAACGCCGGCGTGCTCACCGCCTCCGGGTTGATCGCCGGCGAGGCGCTGATGGGGCTCGTCATCGCCACCATCGTCTTCTTCAACCAGCGGGGCTGGGAGCGCCTGACCGAGACCTTCAGCCTGGGCGCCGCGGCGCGACCCCTGGCCGCCGTCTTCATGCTCATCCTGATCGGTTACCTGGTCCTCCGGCCCCTCGCCAAGGCCGGTGCGGCCGACGAGCCTGCGCCGCCGACCGTCACCATGTAGCCGTCGGCACCCGCGGAACACCGGGCCGCCGCCTCCGGGCGGCGGCCCTTCCATGGTGCAATACCTGGGGAGGAGGCGTTGCATGGGAGGCGGACGAGACGATCTGTCCCGGGTGGACCTGCTCGGCATCCGGCCGGTCCGGCTCGCGGAGTGGGTGGAGGAGGACGAGAGGGTCGTGCTCGTGCGGCCCGCACCCACCTCCCGCGGCCTGCGCCGCGTCACCGACGCCGTCAGCTACTGGCTGTCCCCGCGGCGCGTCCGCCTCGACGAGCTCGGCAGCTTCGCCTGGCGCCTCCTGGACGGCCGGCACACCGTCCGGGAGGCCGTCGACGCCCTCCGGGAGCGGTTCGGCGAGGCCGCGGAGCCCGCCGAGGAGCGGCTCGGCGTCTTCGTCCGCACCCTCCGTCACCAGGGATTCCTCGCCTACCCGGAATGGGACGACGTCCCCCGGGCGAAGAACCCGTGATCAACCCCCGGTCAGGCTGAGCAACCGGTTCCTGATCTTCTTCAGCTGCTCCTTGCGGTAGCGCTCGAAGTTCAGGACCCTGCCCCCTTTGACGATGTACATGATCGGGATGTGGTGGACGTCGCCGTAATCGTCGAAACGGATGACGCCCGTCACACCCGGAAAGTCGGTGACGCCGAACTGCATGGTCTTGCGGATCTCGTCCGCCACCAGGTACTTGGTGTTCTTGAGCACGTAGATCGCCAGCCGCATGGCGTCGTACGCGTGCGCCGCGAAGATGTCGGGCTCGATCCCGAAGCGCTCCTGGTAGGCCTTGACGAAGGCGCGAACCCGCTCGTTGTCGGACTCGGGATCGAACGAGGGGAGGGGGAAGAAGACACCCTCCACGGTTTTCTTGTTGGCGTCGAGGACGGTCCGGTCATAAAGCGCGGAGGTGGCGCAGATCGTGCCCCTAAAGCGCCGCTTCCTGAGGAACTTCAGGACCCGTACCGTCTCCGCCGCGTAGGCCACGATGTACACGCCGTCGGGCTGGCTGCTGGTCAGCAGGTCCGCCGCCCGCTGTTGCCAGTCGGGATTGGTGAGCAGCACCCGGCCGACGATCGTGCCGCCCAGGTTCTGCTCGTACTGGAGCCGGAACTGGGGCTCGATGCCGCGGGCGTGCTTGGAGCCGGAGCTGAAGATCAAGACCTTCTTCCGCCCCTGGTCCTGGTAGAAGAAGGTGCCGGCGCGAATGCCCTCCAGCTCGTCCGACGGAAAGAGCCGGTAGAAGTACTTGCTCTTCTTGGTGAGATCGGGCGCCGAGGCCGAGGGGGAGAGCACCACCACGTGCTCGCGGTTGATCACCGGCAGGAGGGCCTCCGCCACGCCGCTGGTGCAGCCGCCGATCACCATCCTGACGCCGGCATCGTCCACCAGCCTCTTGAAGGCGGTCACGCCCGTCTTCGGGTCGGAGCCGGAATCGGCCCACACCACGTGCAGGCCCTCGGGGGCCGATCCGCTCTTGAGCGCCTCGTCGAGGGCCAGGTGCATGGCGTCGGACATGCTCTTGCCGTAGGTCGCGGCCCGTCCCGACGTCGGGAGAAGGGCTCCCAGGACGGGCGGCTTGCTGCACCCCGACAGCCCCAGGAGGGCGAGGATGAGAGCAGCGGTACCGATTCTGCCGAGACGACGCATCATGCACCTCCCATGGACCCGAAACACCTTCTCGCAATATCCCATTGTACCCTCTTCAGGCCGCGCCCCGGGTCGAGAACACGGCCGGGATCGTCTTCAGCAGGATCTTGAGATCGAGCCACAGCGACCAGTTGTCGATGTAGGCGAGATCGAGGGCGATCCACTGGTTGAAATCGCCCAGCTCGGCCCGCCCGGAGACCTGCCACAACCCGGTCAGCCCCGGCTTCATGGACAGGCGGCGGCGCTGCCAACGCTCATAATGCTCCACCTCCTCGGGCAGCGGCGGCCGGGGCCCGACCAGGGACATGTCGCCGCGCAACACGTTGATGAGCTGGGGGAGCTCGTCCAGGGAGAGCCGGCGCAGCACGCGGCCGACGGCGGTCACCCTGGGATCGCGCCGGGACTTGAAGACCGGCCCGTCCACCTCGTTGAGATGGGCCACCTCCTCGCGGCGGGCCTCGGCGTCCTGGACCATGGTGCGGAACTTGTAGAGCATGAACCGCCGCCCGTTTAGCCCGCAGCGCACCTGGGAGAACAGCACCGGCCCGCGCGAGCCGAGCTTGATCGCCGCCGCGACGAGCAGCAGCAGCGGCGCCAGCACGACCAGGCCGACGCCCGCCACGCCGATGTCGATCACCCGCTTGAGGAACATGGGGAAGGGCGCGCCCGGCGTGGTGGTGAAGGTGAGCAGCGGCGTTCCCTCGAGCTCGTCGAGCACGACCCGGGCCTTCAGGTGGGGCAGGGAGAGCGCCAGCCGGGCGCGGATGCCCAGCTCCGCGCAGAGCAGCAGGGCGTCCTCGAACTCGTCGAGCTGGCGGCTGGAGAGCACGAAGAGCACCTCGTCCACGACCTCCCGTTCCAGGAGCCCGGGCAGGTCGTCGGCGGTCCCCAGCACCGGCACGCCGTCCACCTCCCGGCGCTCGTCGGGCTGAACCGCCACGAAGCCGAGCACGGAAAGCCCCCAGTAGGGGTGGGCGCGAATCACGGAGGCGATCTCCTCGGCCCTCGGGTTGAGACCCACGATGAGCACGGTGCGGTAGTTGAGGCCCCGGCGGCGGACGGTCCTGGCGAGCAACCGGATCGCCAGCTTCTCCGCCAGCAGGAAGAGCAGGTCGAGGACCGCGAAGAGCACCAGGAAGGGGCGGGAGACGAAGTCCAGCCGCAGAAGCCAGCCCGCGGCCGCCAGGACCAGGGTCCCCAGGACCACCACCTGGACCACCTGCCACGTCTCCCGGCGCAGGCTCACCGTGCGCCGGGAGGTGTAGGCCTCCCGGGTCACCAGGAGCACCGTCCAGATGGCCAGGACCAGCGGGAGCAACCCGAGGTAGCGGGAGAGCGGGTACAGGTGCGTGGGGAACAGGCTCGGCCAGAGCCGGGGCGCGAGGTGGGAGCGGACCAGCCAGGCGAGCAGGAACGCGACCGTCGTCACCGCGAGGTCCGCGGTCCACACCCAGTACGCGATCAGCTTGGCCCGTTCCTTGAGCACAGCTCCTCCAGGACTCTCTCGTAACAGGCGGCCACCTCGTCCCAGCGATAGCGGGCCCGGACCCGTCCCCGGGCCCGCTCCCCGAGCTCGGTCAACCATAGCGGGTCCTCGAGGACCGCCGCAAGCACCCGCTCCAGGCTCCGCTCCCCCTCGAATCGGAAGGGCAGGCCGGCGCCGGAGGCCACCTCACGGTTTTCCGGCGTGTCCAGGTAGAGCACCGGCCGGCCCGCGCCCATGGCCTCCACCAGGGCCGGATGGGTGCCCCCGACCTCGGTGGCGTGCACGTACGCCCGGCAGTTGAAGAGCAGCTCCCGGTACCCCTCGCCGTAGACGGCGCCGGGCAGGATCACCCGCGGGTCGGCCAGCCGGCGCACGCGGTCCACGAGCCCGGCCGCATACGGCGCGTCCCCGACCATCACCAGCGGCCGGTCGCCGCCCACCGCGGCGTACGCCGCCACCACCCGGTCGGGGTTGTTCTCGGGCTCGAAGCGGGAGACGTAGAGCACGTACTTCTCCGGCTCGAGGCCCAGCTCGTCGAGCATCTTCCGCCCGGCCGGTGGCTCGAGGTCCCCGCCGTAGGCGATCATCCGGGAAGCCGCCCGGTACGAGCGGCGGTAATAGCGGCGGATGACCTCGGCGTCGGTGATCAGGGCCTCGGGAAGAAGGGCGGCCAGCCGCTCGCAGAACCGGTAGTAGGTGCGCCCGGCCACGCCCCACTTGCGCCGCTTGCGCTCCAGCCCGTCCACGTTGAGGGCCACCGGGACCCCGGCCAGCTGCAGCACCCGCACCCACGGCGCGTTGGCCGCGTTGAGCAGGAGGACGGCGTCGTAGGCCTCGCGGGCCGCGTGGACCGCGCCTAGGAAGGTGTGGACGACGGTCTCCAGGTGCTTGCGCCGCGGCGCGGGGAGCACCACCAGCCGCATCCCGCGGTACCGTCCCAGGTCGCGGTCGACGAAGGCCGAACGCCCGTAAACCGTCACCTCGTGCCCCCGGTCCACGAGGCGGCGCCCGAGCTCCTCGGCGAGGGTCTCGAACCCGCCGTAGCGGGCGGGCACGCCCCGCGAACCCAGGATGGCGACTCTCATCTCGGCGCGACCTCCTCCCCCCCCCCCCCCTCCCCCCCCCCCCTCTCCCCCTCTCTCCCTTTCTCTCCCCCCCCTCCTCCCCCCCCTCTCCCTCCTCCCCTTTCCTCTCCTCCCCCCCTCCCCCCCCCCTCCCCTCCCTCCCTTTCTTCCTCCTCCCCCCTCCCTCCCTCCCCCCCCCCCCCCCTCTCCCCCCCCCCCCCCCCCCCCCCCCCCCCCCCCCCCCC
>CAZXXL010000169.1:0-6633 GCA_964644635.1 uncultured Thermoanaerobaculia bacterium
TTCGCTCGGGACATCGCGTCTTGCGCCCGGGCTCGAGGACCGATAGAATGTCACCGGTAAGTCACGCGGGATTCGCCGTGATCGGACCGTGAAAGGAGGACAGAGATGAGACGAGCTTTGAAGTGGGCGGTGCTTGGAGCAGTGGCGGTGCTGCCGTTCGCGGTGAGCGCTCACGCGGGTGATCACACCTACGTGGGGGCGAAGAAGTGCAAGATGTGCCACCGGGTGGAGTTCACCTCCTGGCAGAAGACCAAGCACGCCAAGGCGACCGACGTGGCGAAGGCCTCCACCGACCGCAAGTTCGGTGCGGAATGCCTCAAGTGCCACGCCACCAACGCCGACGAGAACATGGCCGGCGTGCAGTGCGAGATGTGCCACGGTCCGGGCTCGGCGTACAAGAAGATGAGCGTGATGAAGGACCTCGCGAAGGCGAAGGCGAACGGGCTCGTGATGCCGACGCAGAAGACCTGCAACCGGTGCCACAACGGCCAGGATCACCACAAGAAGGTGGACATCAAGACCGCCATCAACAACAAGCAGGCCATCCACGAGTTCAAGCACGATCCGGCCAAGTACATGAAGTGAGGAAGAAAAACCTGAGTGGACCCAGGGGCGCGGCACACGCCGCGCCCCTCATCGTGTCCTGACGAGGGCCGGCGTGTGGAGCTCCTGAAGGTCACGAGGTTCGGACCGGTCACCCGGTTCCGGATGACCGCCGCCGTGCTCGCGCGCCCGGTCTACCAGGTTTCGGCCTACCTCCTCGGCGACACGTTGATCGACAGCGGCTGCCGCAAGACGGCCGGCGCCCTGGCCGCCTGGTTACGACGGCAGGGCATCCGGCCCGGGCGCATCGTCCACACCCACCACCACGAGGATCACACCGGCGGCGACGGCGAGCTGGTCCGTGCCTTTGGCGTACGGGTCGAGGCGCCCCCTGGGACGGTGCCGATCCTGCGCCGCTTCTACCGCCTGCCGGCGTACCGCCGCATGGTCTGGGGCCAGCCCGAGAACGTCGAGGCGAGGCCCCTCGGGCGGGAGGTGACCATCGGCGGCATGCGCTTCCTCGTCGTGCCCACGCCGGGCCACTGCGCCGATCACGTCGCCCTCTTCGAGCCCGAGCGGCGCTGGCTCTTCTCGGGCGACCTGTACATCGCGCCCAGGGTCGTCTACATCCGTCCGGTGGAGATCGCGCGCGAGGAGATGGCGTCGCTGCGGCGACTGATCGCCCTCGAGCCCGAGGTGCTCTTCTGCGCCCACGCGGGCGTGGTGACCGACGCCACCGCGGCCCTCGAGCATCGCCTGGAGCACTGGGAGAGGCTGGCGGCGAGGGCCGCGGAGCTGGTCCGGGAGGGTCTGCCGCTGCGCCGCGTCCGCAGGCGCCTGCTCGGCCGGGAGGGGTTCATGAACGTCATCAGCGGCGGCAATTTCGCCAAGTCCAACCTGATCCGTTCGCTGTTGGAGGGAGGGCCGTCGTGAACGGGCGCATGGAGGGGATGGCATGGACGCATTCGTAGTGCCCGACGGCACGCCGCAGGACTTCGTCGCGCGGGTGCAGGCCGAGCTCTCCCGGCACGGCCTCGGCGGGATGTTCTCGGTGGAGCTTGCCGGCGGCGAGATCGTGGCCCGCCTCTCCCGGCTGGGGACCAGCGAGCTGCGCTACGCCACCGCGCCCTGGAACGGGGGATTCCGGGCCCACGTGGCGGCCAGGCGCATCTTCCCCCTGCACCAGGCCTTCATGGGCTCGTTCGAGGAGAAGTTCGCGAGCCTCCTGGAATCGGTCGGCGCCCGGCCGGACTGAATCAGCCCGTCGGAGTGGCACCCGCAGGAGGAATGGCCTCGATCTCGCCGAGCACGTCGAGGAGGCTGCGGACCCTTTCCCGGGAGTCCCCGCCCGCCGGGTAGGTGTAGCGGATCGACACGATCCGCCTGCCCGAGGGATCGAGGGTGAAGATCACGGTTTCCTCGACCGGCTTCCCGTCCGCGGTGAAGCGTCCCCGGGACCAGTAGGCGGTGCCGAGGGGACCGGTGAGCTCCTGGGCGCCGAGGTAGGCGCCGTCCGGCCGTGCCGAGACCGCCGCCTGGTGCCGGTGCACGGCTTCCACCAGGTTGAGACCGGCCGCCGCCGGGAGCAGGGAAATCACCACCCGGCCGGACGCGGTCTTGCCCTTGGGGGCGAGCACGATGTCCTTCGCGCTCTTGCTGACGAGCCGGAAGCCGTCGGGAACCTTCCCGATCTCGAGGCCCAGCCCGGGCGCCGCCACCGGGGCCGCGGCGTGCGTGGGCGGTGCGGCCTTGCGGGAGCATGCGGGCATGGCGAGCACGGTGGCGAGAAGCAATGGGATCAGCGGCAGCCTGGACACGGGCGGACCTCCTCGGCCGGTATTGTACGCGCTGCGGCGCGAACGAAAAAAGCCCGTGTCCGCGGGGACACGGGCGGAATGAGAAGGGGCGGGCCGCTCAGTCATCCCGCTCGACGTGCCTGGGCGCGACGGCGCCGTGGTCCTCGCGGTCAATCTTCCTGTGCCCGGTGATCCTGATCTCACCGGTGTCCGAGCAGGTGGCGCCGTCGCGGCTGACCTGGAACGACCAGTGGTACTTGCCCGCGGCGACGTAGGTGTGGGAGGGGTTGTCGGCGGTGGATGAGGACCCGTCGCCGAAGCTCCAGGAGAACGCCGGGTCGTGCGTGCAGTCGCCGGTGGACTTGACCGAGCTGGAGACGGTGGCGCTCTCGCCGACCCGGGCCTTCTCGGGCGCCGAGGCCGAGCAGGTGAGCGTGCAGGGCGAGGGGGGCGGCGTCCCGTCCGTGACGGTGATCGTCCCGGTCTTGGTGCAGCTCGCTTGATCGGCGGTCACGGTGACGCTCCACGTGTAGGTTCCCGCGGCGGCGTAGGTGTGGGTGGCGTCGGCCGTGGAGGCGGAGCCACCGTCGCCGAAGCTCCACGCGTAGGCCGGCGGGCCGGTACAGCCGGAGGAGGTCGACGAAGCGGAAAACTGGACGGAATCCCCGGCCACGGCGCTGGCCGGGACGGAGGCCGAGCAACTCACGCCGCACGGGGCCGGTGCGGCCGCGACGGCCACGGTGACGGTCCCGAGGTTGGAATCGGCCTGCCCGTCCCAGGCGGCGTAGGTGAATGTGTCGGTGCCGGCGAAGCCCGGGTCGGGCACGTAGGTGGCCGAGGTCCCGCTGACGCCGGCCCGGCCGTGAGCGGGCTGGGAGACCAGGCGCACGGTCAGCGGGTCGCCGTCGGCGTCGTTGGCGACCAGGCTCACCGAGACCGGGGTGACGGCCGCCGTCGCGGTGGCCACGTCCTGGACGCTGGGCGGGTTGTTGGCATTGGCGTGATCGTCGTCGGGGCCGTTGTGGCAGGTGTAACAGCCGATCCGGTAGCCCTTCCAGAAGCTCTTGGTGCCGAAGGCGGACAGCGTCCGCGGCCCGAGGGCCTCGGACAGGACGGTTCCCCTGAGGTCGGCGCCGTGGCAGGCCTCGCACTGGGCGAGGTTGGAGGCGCCCTGGGCGCGAACGATGGCGTCGTCGCCGCCATCGCCGCCGCCGTCCGCGGCGTGCTTGTGGTCCTCGACCCACTGCTGGCCCACCGGGTGCATCCCGTGAGGACCGCCGTTGGTGCTGGTCGGCTGCACGCCGTGACAGGTCGTGCACTTGGCGAGGGTCCCCTCGTGGCCCTGCAGCAGGAGGCTCTGGATGTTGTCGTTGACGTGCGAGGTGGGGAAGACGGCGTGGGTGGAGCCGTGACACGCCTCGCATTGCAGGCCGCCGTGGCCGCTGGAGAAGCGGTAGAGGGAGAGCCCGGCCGCGGGGGTGTCCGGGTTGGTGGCGAAGACGGTGCTGGGCGCCTGGCGGACGTGGCCGGGGGTGTCGAAGGCGGAGAGGTAGCGGATCCGGCCGGCGTTGTCGGTGGCCGTCCCGGTGTGGCAGCTCTGGCACACCGGCTCTTCCAGCCAGCCCTCGCGGCCCGCCGATCCGACCATGCTCATGGTGCCGTGGCAGCTCTGGCACTGGATGGCCAGGGAGGCGTCGGCGTTGGTGGCGCGGCCCATGGCGCCGCGCAGGCAGCGGGTTTCGGAGCCCGGATGGCAGCGGTAGCAGGCGGTCCGGTTGGCGATGGCCTCCATGGCCATGCCGGTGTCCGGGTCGGTGACGTGGGCATGGAACGAGTGGACGACCCGGGTCAGGGGCGGAATCCCGGACATCCCGGTGCCGGGCAGGGCGTTGGATCCGTGGCACCGGGCGCACAGAACGGGAGTCCCGTCGACGGTCACGGTGGCGTACAGGCCGTTCGCGTCGTAACCGGCGTCCGCCAGCGCCTGCTGGTAGGTGACATCGCCGAGCTGCCTGTCGTCGTGAATGCGCAGCACGTTGAGCCGGTAGTCACGGACCGGGTCCGGGTCGTTCACCCAGCCCGCCTTGGGCATGGCGGCCGGTCCCGATCCGGACGCGTGGCAGGAGCGGCAGCTCATCTCGTCGGAGACCGGAAGCACGATGCTGGTGCTCGCCAGCACGACGCCGCCGGCGTCGCGGGCCACCAGCTTCATCATCGGGTAGTAATTCTTGTTCCCGGCGTCGTCGTAGGGGGTGAGCGGGATCGCCTCCCCGGTGAACCACTGCATGGTGGAATCCCACCTCATCGGCTGCGGGACGTTGCCCGGCCCCGGCATGCTGGTCCCGGTGAGGCCCTCGTCCAAAGGCGGAGAGACCCCGAAGAGCTGGCCGACGTAGGTCCAGAAGTTCGTCTTGCCGGCCGAGGTCGTGTTGATGGATCCGGAGGGATCCGGGACCGCCTCGAAGGTCACCGTGATGCCGCCCGGGCTCGTGAGCCTGGCGCCGGTGGGATCGATGAGCTGGGCATGGATGACGTTGTACGGGGGCAGAATGGAGAAGACCTCGTAGCTGTCGTCCATGCAGTGCATGCCGAGGTCGTTCCAGCCGACGAGGGTCCACGAGCCGCCGGCGGCGGCGGATCCCCGGGCCGCGGTCAGTGCCACGGCGGCGATGAGGATGATGCCCTTGATCACGTGCTTCATGATCTCCTCCTTGTTCCACTCCGCAAGGGAGGGGTCTGCTACCGTGTGGGTCGGGGCGGCCGGGTGAGACAGGGTATGGGGCCGGCACCGGTGACGGGGGTCACAGGGTGTCTGAATACGTGTCTTCGGATAATCTGCAGATGAGCAAACGTGACGACATCTGGGCGGAGGATCGCATCAGGGACCGGAAGCTGGTGGCCCGGTGCCTCGACGGCGACGAGGACGCCTGGTCGGGGCTGTGGCGCCGCTACGGGCCGGTGGTCAAGGCGGTGGCGCGGCGCGCGGGGTGCGACGCCGAGGAGGCGCGGGACGTGCTCCAGCGGGTGGCCCTGGTCGCCCTGCAGGGTCTCGGCAAGCTCCGCGAACCGGCCAAGCTCCCCGGGTGGCTGGCCGGTATCGCGCGCTACCAGGCGCTCGAGGTGGTGCGCCAGCGCCGTCCGGGCGAGCAGCTTCACGCCTGGACCGCGGTCATCGAGCCCGATCCCGGGCGCGCCATCGACCGCGACCGCGAGCTCGCCGTCCTCCGCCAGGCCCTGTTCCGGCTCGACGGCCGCTGCCGGCGGCTGATCCGCCGGCTGGACCTTAAGGAGCCGGCGGACAGCTACCGGGAGGTGGCCGAGGCCGAGGGGCTCTCCCCGACCTCCATCGGCCCCATCCGCCGCCGGTGCCTGCGGCGGCTGGCGAAGATCTTCGACGAGCTGTCTCAAGCGGCCGCCGGCGGCCACTATCAAGGTGAGGAGTGACGTGGATCACCTTTCTCTCGACCGAATCTTCGCAGTGCTGGCCGGCGACGGCGTGGTGGACGTGGACCATCTCGCCGGCTGCCGCCGGTGCCGTGCCGAGCTCGACCGGTGGCGCGAACGCCTCGCCGGGCTGCGTGCCGCGGAGGCGGAGGCGCTGAGCCCGGCCGAGGAGCACCGGCTGCGGGTGCTCTTCCGGCAGCTCGGCCCCTCGCCGCGGCGGCGCTCCCTGGTGCTGCGCCTCGTCCGGCCGCCGGAGCTTCCGGCGCCGGCGGCGGCACGAGGGGGATCCACGTTGCTGGCGGAGTTTCGCGGCGGGAGCTTTGCGGCCACCATCCAGGTGCTGCCCGCGCGTCGTCCGGGGTGCTACGAGGTCCACGGGAGCCTCCTGAACGAGGGGCGGGAGGTCGCCGGCGGCTCGGCGGCGCTCATCGGCGGGGATCCGCCGTACGGGGACCGCGGCACAGTCGACGCCTTCGGCGAGTTCCACTTCTCGGACGTTCCCGCCGGCACCTACGCGCTCGTCTGGGACGCCGCCGGCGAGCGGATCGAGCTCGACGAGCTGACCATCGGAGACGAGGGTGGCCGCCGCGAAAGCTGACCCGTTCCCCGCGGAGATCAGAAGGACGTTGCGGAGGGACGGGCCCGCGGCGGCCGGGGAGGCCCTGGTGCGCCACGCCGAGCGGCTGGCCAGGTCGCGGCCCGCACGTGCCCGGCGGTGGGCGCCCGATCTCGCGCCGGCCGGCCCCGACGACGCCGTGCTCGCCGGCTGTGGCCGGTGGGCGGGCGGGGGCGCAAGGGGGGCAAGGACCACCACCCGGTGGCCGCGCTCGGTGAGAAATCGGGCGTGGCG
>CAZXXL010000170.1:0-6548 GCA_964644635.1 uncultured Thermoanaerobaculia bacterium
CTGTGAGGGATCGCCACGTCGCCGGGCTCCGCCCGGCTCCTCGCGATGACAAAAAGGGGGCAGGGGTGGCGTGCGCGCAGGCGAAGCAAAGCTTCGCGCGCTTACGCCACGTCGCCGGGCTGCGCCCGGCTCCTCGTCATGACAACTTCCGGGGATCGCTCGCTCAATCTCGGGGAAACTCCAAGTCGTGTTACCCTTGCCGGCGAGCGCCGCCGGGGCGCTCGGTGTGTTTCGGAGGAGCGATGAACGAGCTCGGCCCGCCGATGACGGCGGAAGCGTTTCGGGAGCGGTTCCTGCACCACCTGCGCTACTCGCGCGGGCTGCGGGTGGCGGAGGCCGGCCCGGCCGACTACCTGGCCGCGGTGGAGCTGGTGGTCCGCGACGTGCTCATCGACCGCGCCATGGCCACCCAGGAGACTTACGACCTCATCGGGCCGAAGACGGTGTGCTACCTGTCGATGGAGTTCCTGCTCGGCCGGCTCCTGACCAACAACCTCATCGCCACCGGGCTCATCGGTCCGGCCCGGGAGGCAATGCAGGAGCTCGGCCTCAATCTCGACATCATCGCCGAGGAGGAGCCGGACCCCGGCCTCGGCAACGGCGGCCTGGGACGGCTGGCGGCCTGCTTCCTGGACTCCCTGGCCACCCTCGACTACCCCGCCTTCGGCTACGGCCTGCGCTACGAGTACGGGATGTTCCGGCAGGAGATCGAGAACGGGTGGCAGGTGGAGCGCCCGGACACCTGGCTGAAGGGCGGCTACGCCTGGGAGATTCCGCGGCCGGACCTGACAGTGCCGGTCAAGGTCGGCGGGGACGTGGAGTGGCACCGGGGCGCCCACGGCAAGTACCGGCCGTTCTGGGTCAACTGGCGGGTCTTCTACGGCGTGCCCCACGACATCCTCATCGCCGGCTACCGCACCCGCACGGTGTCGGTGCTCCGGCTGTGGGCGGCGGAGGCGCCGCGAAAGTTCGATTTCCAGATCTTCTCCCAGGGCGACTTCATCAAGGCGGTGGCCGAGCGCGAGCGCATCGAGTCGATCACGCGCGTGCTCTACCCGGCCGACGAGGTGGAGGCCGGCCGCCGGCTGCGCCTGCTGCAGGAGTACTTCCTGGTGGCGGCGTCGGTGCAGGACGCCGCGCGGCGGTTCCAGGCCCGCCACGGCGAGGCGTGGGAGCTCTTCCCGGAGAAGGTGGCCTTCCAGCTCAACGACACCCACCCCGCCCTCACCGTGGCCGAGCTGATGCGCTTCTTCGTCGACGACGCCGAGCTGCGCTGGAAGACGGCGTGGGAGCTGACCCGGGCCAGCTGCTCGTACACCAACCACACCCTGCTGCCCGAGGCCCTCGAGACCTGGCCGGTGCCGCTCATGGAGGCCCTGCTGCCCCGCCACGTCCAGATCATCTACGAGATCAACCGCCGCTTCCTCGACGGCCTCCCCCACGCCGTCAAGCACGACCCGGAGCGGCTCGACCGCCTCTCCATCGTCCAGACCGACGGCGAGAAGCGATTCCGCATGGCCCACCTCGCCATCGTCGGAAGCCACCGGGTCAACGGCGTCGCCCGCCTCCACACGGAGCTCATCCGGCGCCGCCTGGTGCCCGACCTCGCCGAGCTCTGGCCGGAGCGTTTCATCCCCATCACCAACGGGATCACGCCGCGGCGCTGGCTCTTCGCCTGCAACCCGCGGCTGGCGTCGGTGATCTCGGAACGGATCGGCGCCGGCTGGGCGGGCAACCTCGGCCGTCTTGTCGAGCTCGCGCCGCTGGCCGACGACGCGGACTTCCGGGAGCGCGTCCGCGAGGCCAAGCGGGCCAACAAGGCCGACCTCGCCGAGATCATCCTCGAGCTCACCGGGGTGAAGGTGAACCCGGATTCCCTGTTCGACGTCCAGGTCAAGCGGCTGCACGAGTACAAGCGGCAGCTCCTCAACGCCATGCACGTCATCGCGCTGTACCGGCGGCTGAAGGCCGACCCCACGGTGGACGCCGTGCCGCGCACGGTCATCTTCGGGGCCAAGGCCGCCCCCGCGTACCACATGGCGAAGCTCATCATCCGCCTCATCAACGGCATCGCCGACGTCATCAACACCGATCCCGAGATTGGGGACCGGCTCAAGGTGATCTTCCTGCCCGACTACCGCGTCAGCCTGGCCGAGAAGATCATCCCCGCCGCCGATCTTTCCGAGCAGATCTCCACCGCCGGCTGGGAGGCGTCGGGCACCGGCAACATGAAGCTGGCCCTCAACGGCGCGCTGACCATCGGCACCCTCGACGGCGCCAACATCGAGATCCGCGACGTCGTCGGCGAGGACAACATCTTCATCTTCGGGTTGACCGCCGAGGAGGCGCAGCTCCTCACCGCGGGCGGCGGCTACGACCCCTGGACCCGGTACCGCTCCGATCCCGAGCTGGCCGCCGTCATGGACGACCTGCGCGACGGCCGCTTCGTGCCCGGCGACGAGGACGTGTCGCGGGAGATCTGGTCGGCGCTGATGGAGCACGGCGACCGTTACCTCCACCTGGCCGACTTCCGCGCCTACTCGGACGCCCAGGAGCGGGCCGCCGCGCTCTTCACCGACCCCGAGGCCTGGACGGCGAAGGCCGTCCGCAACATCGCCGCCATGGGCTACTTCTCCTCCGACCGCGCCATCCGCGAGTACGCCGAGAAGATCTGGCGCCTGCAGCCGGTCCCGGTCACCGGGAAGGCGGGCTGACGGGGACGCCGGCCCGCGCCTCAGAGGGCGGTGTCGAGAAGCTGGGGATGCTCCCGAAGCCAGTGGAGGATTTCGTCGAGGACCGCCTCGATGTCCGGGAGCTTGGTGGTCAGGATCGAGTACAGCTCCCCGGGCGTCACCTCGTCGTAAAAGTGCGTCAGGCGGTTCCTGTACCCGGCCATGGCAGTCAGAAGAGCGGCTGCGCCGCCACGTCCAGATCCGACCCGGCAGGCCCCGGCGCCGCGTCGCCGCCGAGGACCCGGGCCGCGATCTCCTTCGCCCGGCTCCCGAAGGCGTACCCCGCATTATTCATGAGCGATCGTCACGAAACCGGCGAGATGTCTGTCAGCGCTGGGTTCTGAGCGTCGAGCCGCCGGAGGCATACTGGGTAGTATGTTGACGGCGGCTCGGCGTGAAGAGCACGGCGCTGGCTGGCGGATCGCCGGTTGCAGTAGATCGTGAGTGAATGATGCGGGGCAGAGCGAAACGACGCCGAATCGCCGGCAGACCTGCGCCAGGGTATCCGCTAACTCTTGCATCGCCAGCATGCTATCACGACGGGCGACGGCGCGGGGGGGCTACAGCAGCCTGCGCTCCCGGGCGGCGCGCTCCAGCTCGTCGCGGAAGTCCGGGTGGGCGATGTCGATCAGGGCGCGGGCGCGCTCGCGCAGGCTCTTGCCGTACAGGTCGGCCATGCCGTACTCGGTGACCACCCAGTGGACGTCGGCGCGGGTGGTGACGACGCCGGAGCCGGGCAACAGAGTGCCGACTATACGCGAGATCGTGCCGCCCTTGGCCGTCGAGGGCAGGGCGATGATCGGCACCCCGCCCTTGGAGTGCGCGGCGCCGCGGATGAAGTCGAGCTGGCCGCCGAAGCCGGAGTAGATCCGGTGGCCGATGGAGTCGGCGCAGACCTGGCCGGTGAGATCGATGGACAGGGCCGAGTTGATGGCCACCATGGTGTCGTTCTTGGCCACGATGACCGGGTCGTTCACGTAGTCGTTGGGGTGGAACTCCATGAACGGATTGTTGTCCACGAAGTCGAAGGCGCGGCGGGTGCCGATGACGAAGGAGGTGACGATCTTGCCCCGGTGCAGGGTCTTCTTCTCGTTGGTCACCACCCCCATCTCGAAGAGCTCCACCAGCCCGTCCGAGAACATCTCCGTGTGGACGCCGAGATCCTTCTTGTCCTTGAGGAAGAGCAGCACCGCGTCGGGGATCTCGCCGATGCCCATCTGCAGGGTGGCGCCGTCGGGGATCAGCGAGGCGATTTTTTCGCCGATGGAACGCGCCACGTCGGAGACGCCGGTGGCCATGGGCAGCTCCATCACCGGCTCGTCCACCTCCACCACGTGGGTGAGCTTGGACACGTGGACGAAGCTGTCGCCGAGGGCGCGCGGCATCCGCTGGTTGACGAGCGCGATGACGACCCGGGCGCGCTCCACGGCGGCCTTGGTGGCGTCCACGCCGACGCCGAAGGAGCAGAAGCCGTGCTCGTCCGGCGGCGAGATGTGGATGAGGGCGACGTCCACCGGCATGCGGCCCGAGGTGATGAGGCCCGGCACCTCGTGCAGGTGGATGGGCACGAAGTCGGCCCGCCCGTCGTTCACGGCGTCGCGGACGTTGGCGCCGGTGAACAGGGCGCGGTGCCGGAAGTGCTTCTCCATGCCCGGCTCGGCGTAGGGGGCGGCGCCCAGGGTGAGGATGTGGACCACCTCGACGTCCTCGAGCTCCGGGGCCCGGGCCACCATGGCGTCGATCAACGGCAGGGGCGTGTTGCACCCGGGGTGAACCCACACCCGGTCGCCGGACCGGATGTCCTTCACGGCCTCCTCCGCGGTGGTGACCCGCTCCCGGTAGATCTTCATCCAGTGCTGCATGACCCCTCCAGCCTCACCGGCTCTCGAGCGACACGTAGGGCACGTGGAACGCGGCCGCCAGGCTCTCGCGGACGCAGCTTCCCGCGTGGGTGTAGGTGCCCCGCCTGAGGGCACTGTTCTCGCGGACCGCCCGGTCGAAGCCCTTGGCGGCGATCTCCTCGACGAAGGGCAGGATGGCGTTGGTGAGCGCCCCCGTCGAGGCCCGCGAGGCCTGGGAGGGCAGGTTGGGGACGCAGAAATGGGTGATGCCGTCCACCTGGTAGGTGGGGTTCGAGAAGTCGGTCGGCCGCGAGGTCTCGCAGCAGCCGCCCTGGTCGATGGAAAGATCCATGATGATCGACCGCGGCTTCATGAGCCGCAGCATCTCCCGGGTCACCAGCATCGGGGCCCGCTCGCCGTGCACGGCCACCGCGCAGAGGAAGATGTCGGCGAAGGCGAGCGCCTTCTCGATGTTGTTGCGGGTGGCGAGCATGGTGGGAACGTCGGCCCCCACCCGGGCCTGCAGCACCCTGAGCGCCCGGATGCTGCGGTCGAGCGCCACCACGTGGGCCCCCATCCCGCGCGCGCAGAGGGCGGCGCAACGGCCCAGGGTGCCTGCGCCGAGAATGACCAGGGACGCGGGCGGGATGCCCGGCGCACCGCCGATGAGCATCCCCTTGCCCCCGAACTCGTTGAGGAGCAGGCCGGAGCCCATGATGACGGCGATCCTGCCGGCGATCTCGCTCATCGCCTGGAGCACGGGCGCGTGGCCGCTGTCCTCCTCGATGATCTCGTAGCCGACCGTCGTCACCCCGCGCTCCAGGACCCGCCGGAACTGCTCCTCAGGGGCCACGGCGAGGTGCCACGAGGAGAGCACGATCTGGCCCTCCCGGAACTTCTCGTACTCCAGCGGGGCCGGCGGCGAGATCCGCAGCACCAGCTCGGAGCGCAGCAGCACCTCGTCCTCCGAGTAGACGATGATCGCCCCCACGTGCTCGTAGGCCTCGTCGGAAAAACCGGCCTCGGCCCCCGCCCCCGTCTCCACGTAGACCCGGTGCCCCTCCGCGGTCAGGGCCTTGACGCCGCCCGGCGTCAGCCCAACCCGGTGCTCGAAGGGCCGCGTGTCCTTGACCAGACCGATGTCCATGCATCACCCCCCGCGGAAGGATTCCAGCACACTCCGGCACGCGGGGCAAACCCCGCCCGCCTTCGAGACCTCAGGCCCCGGCCAGCCGCCCGCGCAGGGCCGCCGCGAGCGGCTCCATGGCGCCGGCCATCCCGGGCCCGGAGAGGATCACCCGGAAAACCACCGCCGCGGCGGAGCGCGAGAACGCGGTTTCCATCCACCAGCGGGCCCCGGCCGCGGCGGCCAGCGCCTCGCCGGCGCCCTCGGCTTCGGGATCGAAGACGAACGGATCGATCCGCTCGCCCGGTGTCGCGCCCGCCGGCAGGGTCAGCCAGATGTGGGAGCACCGCTCCTCGGCGCCGTGGGAGAAGCTCAGGGCCAGCCGCTCGCCGAGCTCCTGGACCTGCGGCCCGACGCCCACCACCCGCACCTCGTTCTCCCAGGGCTGCCGGAGGACGAGGAAGTAGACGTCGTCCGGCCGCCGCAGCTTCTCCGCCACCCGCACCAGCATGTCGACGAGGGCCGTGCGGGCCCGGGCCTCCGCGGCCGAGGGCACGTCCACGGTCAGGTCCAGCCGCCGTCCCCCGCCGCCCGGCGTGGTCCAGCCCACCCGGTTCTCCGGGCCGCGCCGGTAGGCCCGCCACGTCCTCACCGCCGCCGCCAGCGGCGCCAGCAGGGCCAGGAGCGCGCCCCCGGCGGCGGCCCGGAGGCAGCCGCCGCGCGACCGGTCGAGGGCAGGGCTGCTCACCCCCGGAGTATAGGCAACGCCGGCGCGCCGGTCAGCGGCCCCCGCCCCTGGACTTTCCCCGATATTTCTGAGACCGCGGCTCTGTGGGTCGCCCGGCGCCG
>CAZXXL010000171.1:0-6538 GCA_964644635.1 uncultured Thermoanaerobaculia bacterium
CGCCCGCGTGACGTCGGTGCGTGGGACCACGCGAGTGAGCGGTCCGCCCACGGCACGGCGCGGCCGGGACGCGGGCGCACAGCGCGCCACGGCCACGTCGCCATCGCCGCGGCCAGGAGCAGCACGCCGGCGAGGACCGCCAGCGGCCACGCCGGTCTCCACAGACGCGGGCCCCACCGCCCGCCGCCGAGCGCGCCCATCACCGCCAGCCCGGGCACCAGGGCCAGGGCGCCGGCGCGCGAGCCGGTCGCCGCCACCCCGGCCGCCACCGCCAGCAGCACCAGGGCGACCCGGAGGCGGCGCACCGTGTCCGAGCCGGCGCGCCTCAGCGCCCACGCCAGGCCGGCGGGAGCCGTCACGGCGAGGAGCTCGGCCGTCCATCCCGGATTGCCCGTCGTGGTCAGCACCCGCCACCGCCCGCCGTGGGCCGGCACCAGGTGTAGCGCCGCCCGCAGGGGGTCGGCACCCACCCCCTGGAGGACGGCGAGCGCCGCCACCACACCGCCGCCGACGGCGGCTCCCGCGAGCACGCGCCGCGCCCCCCCTTCGCCCTCGCGGACGCCGGCCACCGCCGCCGCCGCCCCGAGGACCGCCAGCAGCAGCAGCTCGAGCGCCCCCAGGGCGTGCAGGGCCGGGTTGGCCGCCCGCGGCAGGGGGACGATCGCGAACCAGAGCACCGTCGCCGCTGCGAGCGGCACGAGCCGGCGGTCGGCGCGCCACAGGGCGCGGCCCGCTCCACCCATGACGATCATGGTCGCCGCCAGGGCAGGCGCGGCGACCAGCAGCACGAGCCGCTTCGGAAGCAGGAACTGCTCGAGGCCGGGGGGCCAAAAGCCCAGCGCAACGACGGCCAGGGTCACGCCGAGGGCCGATCCGAGGACCGGCCTCCCGGTCGCCCGCCGGTCCTGCTCCGCTGACACAGTCTCAGCAATCTCGATCACTTCTTTGGTATGATCTCATAAATATCCGGAGGGACCCGCGAGTTTCCCCTCACCAGGAGAAGGATCCATGCCGAAGCCTCGCCATCGCAGGACCCGGTTCTCCTCCGTGCCGGCCGCGCTCGCCGCCTGCCTGCTCCTCGCGAGCGCCGCCGGTGCGCAGTACGGCGACTGGGGCGTCTACGAGGAGCCGGCGCCCGCGCCCACCCGGCCGCCCCAAGCCGCCCCGACGCCGGTGCCGACCCCGAAACGGGCCGGCGAGATGACGCTGGCGGTATCCGCACGTCACGCGGACGGGGCGACGACGGGGAGGCGCGCCACCGTGCAGCCCGGAGAGGCTCTCGGTGTCCGGATCCGCGTCGGCTGCAGCGCCCGGCCGGGCGGCCCGCTCGATATCACCGTCCTGCCGCTCGACGAGGGGGCCGGGATGGTGATCCCGAGCCGGGGATCGGTCGGCTGCGGCGGGACGTGGCAGACCACCCTCCAAGCCGGAAACCGGCCGGGATCGTACACGTTCCTGGTCGCGGTACGGGACCCGTCCGGCACGCTCCCGCCCGCCTCCACGATGATCCACGTGGCCGTGCAGGCCGGCAAGCCGCGCCTGGCCGCCGGGGGCGCATTGCTCTCCCCCGAGCCGCGGCCCAACGGCGTGAGCTTCCGGAGCCGCACCCGCTCGTGGCGGGCGGCGATCGAGCTGCGCAACTTCATCTACTCCGACTGGAACCGGATGGTCGCCGAGCGTCTTGTCGCCCCCTACAGCACGCTGGCGGAGGCCATGTCCCGCGCCGTCGCCATCGATCGCGAGAAGATCGGGCTCACCGGGCACTGGCCGAAACGCGAGACCTTTCGCAGCTACGCCCGTCTCGAGGGCGTGATGAGCAAGTACTGGGCGAACGGTGGGCTGACCCTGTCGGCGGCCACCGCCAACGAGGTGGGCAACGTCTTCCTCGCCTGGCGCAACACGCCGGGGCTCACCGTCACCCTCGACGAGGGGGTCGCCAAGGCGGCGGGCGCGGGCGGCCACGTGATCAAGGTCGGCCGGATCCTCAACGGCGTCGGGTTCACCATGATCCTGCTCGACTTCTGGAACAACGCCACCTCCGCCGAGACCCCGGTCGAGGCCCGCGAGGCCTGGCAGAAGGCGGGGTACTCCTCCCTCGACATGTACGTCGCCAACGTGGTCGGAGACACCTTCGGCGCTGCCGCTGCGCTGCCGGGCATGTTCGTGTCGTACATCCTGACCAACGCCTACGATACCCTGATCGGCGGATACAAGGCCTGCTGGTTCAAGAAGATGGTCGAGATCGCCGCGGCCGAACACTACCTCGGCGATGGGATTCGGGACACGGCCGCCGTGAACCGGGTCCTCGCCGCCATGAAGAGCCCCCGCGGCCTGCGGGGCACGCTGATCGACTGGTGGCGGGGCGAGGCGCCGACCTGGGCGGGGAAAATGGGTGGTTGCGGCAACTGGGACCTCGCCGAGGCCCGCGGCTATACCGAGGCCTTCGTCGACCGCCTGATGCGGACCAGGGAGGTGGAGGTGCACGGCCACACCTACTACCCGTGGGCGTTCTACTGGGCGGTGTCCCGCAAGCTGGTCAAGGAACGCGAGGAGAAGCTCGCACTCGAGGCGGCCCGTGACCTCAACCGGCTCGAGGCGGCGTACCTGGCCGAACTGCACCGGACCGTGTACCGGGCCCGACTCCGGGTGGTGGCCGACAGCGATCCCGACCTGCCCATTGCGGGAGCCACCCTCCGGCCGGTGGACTGGAGCTCCGGGTCGGGGTGGCGGAGCGACGGCGACGGCTGGCTCGCGGCCGAGCTCCGCGGCGACGACTTCTCTCCCTCGGGCCTCGTCGCCGTGCTCGTGCGCACCGAGAGCGGCCGCTGGGTCTTCGCCGTTCCACAGTCGACCTTCCGGGAGGTGAGCCGATGAGACGAACGCTGACCTGCCTGCTCGTGCTCGCCGTCTGCGGGACCGCGGCGGCTGCGGCCCGACGCGACGTCAACCGCGACGGACGCGTGGACATGAAGGACGTGCGCGCCCTGGCCCGCATGGCCGCCGGCCTCGACCCGGCGGACCTGGATTGCGATCAGAACGGCGACGGCGTGCTCACGATCGAGGATGTCAACATCCTCCTGGCCCTCGTACGCGGGCAGGCGAGCGGTCCCGCCACGCCCACCCCCGCGCCGGCAGCACCCGCCGGGACCGCCGCCTCCGGAACCGCCGGCGGCCGCCAGTTCCTGGTCGTGGAGCAGGCCGCGGACGGGAAGATCGTGGTCGCCGTGGGCGCCGCCGGCATCAAGCCGGGCGACCGGGTCCTCGGCGTCTACACCACCTTCGCCGCCGCCGAGGCCGAGCGCCTGCGCCTCGCCGGCGGTGCGGCACCGGCGCCGCCACAACCGCCTCCAACGCCGACCCCCGTCCCCACGCCGACGCCCATCCCGACACCGCCCGCGCCGGCGACCCCGGAGCTGGCCGGAGTCGTGGCCGCCGTTCCGGTCGGTGCGGGCCGCACCCTGCTCGTCGCCCCGGGCTGGCGGGCCGGCTGGCTGCTGAGCCCCATCGGCGACGGCAGCCGGGCCAACCTGGTCCGCCAGAACCTGGGACCGCTGGCCCGCTGGCAGGGCCGGTTCGCGACGGCGTGCGCGCTGTACTCGGTGCCGCGGCGCGCCGAGGAGCTGTTCGTGTTCCTGCCCGAGCTCGCCCAGGGCCGGGTCTTTCGCGGCCTGTGGCGCCCCACCCTGACCGAGGTCGTCGTCTCCTTCTCCACCGCCATCCGGGGCCGTGCCCGGTCGGTGCTCCCGCTGGCACGGCACGGGAACGACGGCCGGACCGCCGGGGTCTACCTGTACCACTGGCCGACCGGGACCGCCCTGTACGCCCCGCGCCCCGGCATGGGATCGCGCCTCGTTCCGTCCCGCCACGTGAACGGCTTCCCGCTGGAAGCGCACGAGCCGGTGGTTCTCCCGGTGGAGTCTCGGGAAGGGGCGACCCGCTCCTTTGTCGTGATCGAGCCGGTGACGGGCGCCGTGTGGCTGGTGCTCGACGTGCGGCCCCACCGTTACAAGCCCCGCGGCGTGCGTGCCGGGATCGACCTCGCCACATTTGCGGACCTCGGCCGCGCGGGCGGCCTGAAGCTCGCCGCCGCCCCGCTCTACGGCGCCGACCGGCACACCAGCTCGGCGCTGGTGGTGGACGAGACCTCGGGCCGGCTGGCCGTGATCGAGAACGACGACGACCCGGCGCGGATCCGGCTCCGACCGCTGGCGGCGACGGTGAACGGGCTCCTCCCCTCGGGGCCCGCACCCCGCCGCCTGATGGTGCTGCCGCTCGGGCGTCCGGGCGGGGCGCTGGTGCTGGACGCGGCGTCCGGCCGCCTGGTGCGCGTGGTGCCCGGCGCCGGCGGCGAGGCGGCGGTGAAGCCGGTCACGGTGTTGCCGTGAGCGGCGCCCCGCGCCGCCGCGGGCTCACCGCTCCTGCGGCCAGCGGGTGAGGGTGATGCCCGGATAATAGGTGGCGAGGATGCGGTCGAAGGTCATGCCGGCGCGGGCCAGGCCGTAGGCCCCGTTCTGGCACAGGCCGACGCCGTGTCCCCAGCCGCGGCCGAGGAAGCGCACGACCTCGGTCCCGTCGGGTCGGCGCAGCCGGTGAAACGTGAACAGGGTCTCGGGAAGACCGAGGACCCGGCGCACGTCGAACCCACTCCATTCCTGGACGCGTCCCGAACGGCCCTGCGCCCGCAAGCCGACCACCCGTCCCGAGGCGGAACGGGCGGTGATCTCGATCTTCTCCAGGTCCGGCATGCCCAGGCGGCGCGCGAGCTGGGACCACGCCATCTCACGGGTCCAGTGGCGCCACGCCGACCGCCGATCCGCCTCGCCGCCGCCGCCGGAACGGACGACGGCCAGGGCCAGGACCTCGTCGCCCCGGCGCCAGCGCTCGAGGGTGGTCCCCGGCAGGACCTCGGCATGGGCCAGCGCCCGGTAGGCGTCCCGCCACCGCTCGTAGAGGGGCATCACGGCGGGCAGCGGCTCGGAGGCCTCGGCCCGGCGGGGAAAGATCCCCGGCCCGCCGGCCCGGGGGACCGCCTCGCCGCGATCGAAGCTGACGACGCCCTGAACCTGGAGAACGGCGAGCGCCGCCGCCCGGCTCCAGGTCCGCCGCCAGTCGTCCGGGTGCGGCGGGTCCAGGGGCGCACCGTACAGGTCGGCGAGATCGAGGACCTGCTGGACCGCCGAGCCGCCGCCGCCGAGGACGGCCGCCGCGCGGCCGAGCCCGGCCGCATCGAGCAGCCGCCGTGCGAAGTCCTCGACCGTTCCTTCCCGGCCGAGCGCGGCGCGGCCGTTGCACAGGCGGGCCACCGCCGCCGCCACCGCGCCGGGCTGCGGATCGCCGCCCAGGCCGAGGACACGCGAGGCGATCTCGGCCTCGAACGCCGTTCGCGACTCCCACCCCGCCGGCCGCCCCTCGCCCGCGAGCTCCAGCTTCCTCTCCCAGGCACAGGCCACACCCTTCAGGTACGGTGCCGCCCGCTCGGGAAACAGCGCCGCCGCATCCTCCGTGTGGCCGCCGCAGGTCGAGGTGTACATGGCGTCGATGGGCCGGCCGCCGTAGGTCGCGATCAGGCCCGCGGTCTCCCGCACCGCCCGGTCGCTCAGGCGGTGCTCGACGCCGACGCCCCGGTACACCTGGCAGGCCGGCGTGGCGCAGATGTCGTAGCCCTCGTCCGCGTGGTCGCCGAGATGCGCCACGGTGTACGTGCGCGCCGCCACGGCCTGGGCCTTGAGCGCCTCCAGCTCGGGGAACGCCGAGGGCCCCATCTCGGCGGGGACCACACCCCGCAGGTACGACTCCAGATTGAGCTCGTTGATGAGAAGGACGCTGCCGGCCGACGCCCGGACGTGGAAGCGCCCGCGGTAGGAACGCGTGCCCACGGCCGTCGGCCAGTCGCCGGTGGGCTCGAGGTCGATCCGGGGAGCGACGATGGACTCGCCGGCCATGCCCTCCAGGCGCAGGCTTCCCGCGCCACGCACCGGATAGGCGTCCGTGAAGCCGAGGGCCGCCAGCAGCCGGCCCGGCGCGGCGGGCGGCGAGGCCCAGCGAACGCGGACCCGGGTCAGCCCGTCGTCCCCGGTGGACCGCTCCACCTCGGCTTCGCCGCCGAGGCCCGCCTCCAGCTTGCGGAGGGCGGCTGCCGCCGCCGCGGCGTCCCGCCACGCACCCACCTGCCACACCGTTTCCGCCACCGGGGTCACCTCCAGCGGGCCCCAGACCCAGGCCGCCCCCCCGTCCCACGACGCCCGGTACGGCCTGCCGGGTTGCGGGAAACGGACCGCCCCCCGGGAGCGCACCAGCAGCACCCGGACGAGCGGCGGCGCCACGTCGGACGCGGGCGCCGGGGCCGGCGGCGGTGGAGACGGCGGCGCCGGAACCGGCGTCACCGTCGGGTGTGGCGTAGGCGTGGCCGCCGGTCGCGCCGCCGCCGCCGGGGTCCGCGGCGGGCGCCGCGGCGGAGTCACGGGGGAGGTGCCCGCCCCGGCGGCCGCCAGCGCCAGGCGCGCGGCGAAGCGCCTCACCGGCGCCCCCGCTCGGCCGG
>CAZXXL010000172.1:0-6520 GCA_964644635.1 uncultured Thermoanaerobaculia bacterium
CCCCGGCGGGGGCTCCGACCCCCCCGTACCGGGCGGCACCGCCCCGCGACCCCAGGAGTGCGCCCCCAACCTCGGCCCGACCGCCTCCCCCCACCCCCCTTTACGGAACCAGCGCTGCAGGTGTCGCCGGGGCGCGAGCCGCCGGCCGAGCACCCAGCGGCGGCGGACGATGGCGTCGCCGCGCAGGCGCCAGACCGCGGCCAGGCCGGGCAGGGAGGACGGCTCCACGCTCAAGCACGCCCCCACCACCACGATGTCGCGCAGCAGCCACCACGGAAAGGCCGCCAGGTGCCAGTACAGGTCCGCGCAGTGCAGCCTGAGGAGAAAGCGGTTGGTCACCGAGTGCCGGTTGACGAGGACGTCCTGGCGGCGGCCGCGCTCCGGCCTCAGGCCGCGCCGGTGGGCAGCGACGGCGTCGGGGACGTACAGGCACGGCCAGCCCCGGTGCTGGAGGCGCCAGGCGAGCTCGGCGTCCTCCCGGAAGGCGAAGAACGACTCGGCCAGGAACTGGCCGTCGGGGTAGCGAACGTCGTCGAGGGCCTCGCGGCGGTACAGGGTGGCCGCCCCGGTGCCGCCGAACACCCACGCGGGCCGCCCGTAGCGGCCGTCGTCGGGCTCGCCGGATCCGCGGTCGAAGTGCCGGCCGGCCGGGCTGACGACCATGCCGGCGGCGTCGATCACGGCGCTCTCGGCGAGCTCCGGGCCCGAGGCACGGAGGAGCTTGCCGGTCACCGACCCCGGCCGGCGCCAGCCGGCCATCGCCTCCGCCGCCTCGAGCAGCCGGCGCACGAAGCCGGGCCGCGGCGCGCAGTCGGGGTTGAGGAGCAGGACCCAGGCCGAGGACGTCCGCTCCAGGCCTCGGTTCACGGCGGCCGCGAATCCCGTGTTCTCGTCCAGCCGGACGAGATCGAGCGGCAGGTCGCCGGCATGGGCCGCGGCGACCTCCGGGCCGCCGTCGGCGGACGCGTTGTCGATCACCACGACACGCGCCGGCTCCACCTCCTGGCGCGCCACCGCCTCCAGGCAGGCCCCGAGCGTGGCCGCGTGGTCGTGGGTGACGATGATGACGTCGAACCGCTCCACGCCCGCATGATGGCACACCGGCGGCCGCAGTGGGCAGCGCGCTCCGGAACTGTTAGGGGTGGCCACGTCGCGTGCCTCCGGCACGCTCCTCGCCATGACAGCGCAAAGGGCTTCGTTGAGCGCCTCGGACCTCCTCCCCTTGTCATTGCGAGGAGCCGGGCGCAGCCCGGCGACGCGGCAATCCCCCTCACGATCGGACACCGCCACGGAAAAGGATGCTCCCCACGGACGGTCCTACGCCGGGTGCGGACGGTCGCGGCAGGGCCGGGCTCAGAGCCGCGGCCGGGGGGGCAGCAGCCCCAGGGCACGGCGGGCGGCCAGCCGGACCACGTCGCGGAGCATTTGGACCGAGTGCCGGCCGGGGGCCACCCGCGACGCCTCCACGTGCCGCCAGCGCACGGGCACCTCCCGGAGGACGAACCCCCAGCGGCGGGCGAGGAGGAGGAGCTCCACGTCGTAGGCGAAGCCGTCGAGGCGTTGGGCGGCGGCCAGGGCGCGCGCCAGGGGGCCGGGAAAGAGCTTGAAGCCACACTGGGTGTCGCGGATCCCGGGCAGCACGGCGGCCCGCACCAGCAGGTTGAAGGTGCGCCCCATGAAGTCGCGGTACCAGGGCTGGCGGACCGAGATCAGGCTCCGGTCGAGGGCCCGCGAGCCGATCGCCACCGCGTTCTCGTGGAGCCCGGCGGCGAGGCGGTCGATCTCCTCGACGGGGGTCGCCAGGTCGGCGTCCGAGAGAAGCACCCAGGAGCCGCGGGACGCGGCGAAGCCGGTGCGCACCGCCGCGCCCTTGCCCCGGTTCCCCGGGTGCCGGCGGACGACGAGGTCGGTGCCGGACCCGAGCTCGACGCCAGCCGCGGCCGCGGCCGTCCCATCGTCCGACCCGTCGTCGACGACCACCACCTCGGCCGGCCGCCAGTCGGGCCGGCCGTCCAGAAAGGCGGCGATGGAGGCCAGGGTGGCCGGCAGGCGGCCGGCCTCGTTGAAGGCCGGAACCACGACGCTCAGGCGCACCCCGCCGTCAGCGTTCTGAGAGGATTCCGCCGCCGTCCCTCCGGTCACGCCGATCGCTCCACCATGGTCGCGATGGTACAATGTCCGCGTCGCGACCGATGGTCCGGGAGGGAGGTCGGCATGGAACATCCGCGTTGGGAGTACAAGATCATCAACATCCGCTCGGAGAACTATCGCTTGGACCCCACCTACGACGTGCAGCTCAACGAGCTCGGTGAGCAGGGCTGGGAGCTCGTCAGCATCACCTCCATCAACTTCAAGACCGGCGCCACCGACCACATCGGGATGGTGTTCAAGCGCCGCAAGGCCTGATTACCGGCGGGCGCCGGCCCGGTCCATCTCGCGCACATTTCCACGACGATCGCTCCCGAAGAAGGCCCCCGGGGGCCGGGCGGGCACACCTCGACCATATCCGGTGGTAGGATGGAAGGGGATCGGTTCGACCTCGGTTGAACCACTCGGAGGGACAATGGAGGAATCGCGGACCCAGCAACTGCAACAGCTCCTGAGGCGCCTCGGCGAGGCGCTCCACGGCTCCGTGGTCAATTCCGAGGAGGTCCAGGAATGCCTCCACGAGCTTCACGACCAGGGCTGGGACGCCGTCATGCTGCTGGAAGCCTCCGTTGTGTGCCGTGAGGACGGCGAGCTGGCCGCCGACGGCGGCTCGCTCCACATCCACGCCAACCCCCAGGAACGGAAGCTGACCTACCGCATCAACCTCCAGGACGCGGCCTTCCTCACCTCGCTCGGCATCTCGCCGACGCGCCATCGCTCCCGGCCCTCCGGCGGCGTGTCCGGCTCGCCCGATGACGCCGCTGACCGGTAGGGACGAAGAGAGCGTCGTCGCGCTCGTCGCCCCGCACGTGGACCGACCGTTCAGGGCACGTCAGGTGGCCCGCTGGATCCTCCACCGGAGGGTGACCAGCTTCGACGAGATGACCGACCTGCCGCTCGAGCTGCGGCGGTCGCTGGCCCGGAAGTTCTCGCTCGCCGACCCCGAAGTCGTCGAGGTCACCCCCAGCGGCGACGGCTCCCGCAAGTACCTCTTCCGGCTCGCCGACGGCGCCACGGTCGAGTCGGTGGCCATGCCGGACGGGGCCAAGCTGACCCTGTGCCTGTCCTCCCAGACCGGCTGCGCCGTGGGCTGCGTGTTCTGCGTCACCGGCGCCCTCGGCGCCGGGCGCAACCTCCGCCCCGAGGAGATCGTCGGCCAGTACCGGGCCATGGTGCGGCGGGAGGCCCGCAAGGCGGGGCCCGTGAACATCGTCTTCATGGGCATGGGCGAGCCCCTCCTCAACACGCGGCACCTGGGCACGGCCCTGGGCGCACTCTGCGAGACGGTGAGCCCGAAACGGATTACGGTCTCCACCGCCGGCGTCATCCCCGGCATCCGCTGGCTGGCGTCGCTGCCCCGGCGGCCGAAGCTCGCGGTCTCCCTCAACGCGGCCGACCAGGCGACCCGCGAACGGCTCATGCCCATCGCCCGCCAGTATCCCCTCACCGCCCTGATGCGGGAGATCCGGCGCTTCCCCCTGGAGCGCGGGCGGCGCATCACCTTCGAGTACGTGCTCATCCGCGGCATCAACGACCGGCCGGCCGACGCCGGCGCCCTCGTCCGCCTCATCCGCGGCGTCCCCGCCAAATTCAACCTCATCCCGCTCAACCCCGATCCGGTCTACCTGCCCGGCCTCGAGCGGCCGTCGCCGGAGGCCATCGACCGCTTCGCCGTCGTCCTCAGGGACGCCGGCCGCGTGGTCACCGTGCGCTGGTCGAAGGGGGCCGACGTAGCCGCCGCCTGCGGCCAGCTCAAGGGCCGGCATCACCTCTCGAGCACCACCAGCGACCACTGCCTCCCGGCCTCGTCCCCGTCCCGCCGGTAGGACGCGCAGCGCGGATCGCAGGCCGTGCATCCGCCGACGATCGAGCACGCCCCGGCCGGTACGCCCGCGGCCTCGAGCTGGCCGAGCAGGAAGCCGCGCAGGTCCACGCGGCGGTCCCGCCGCCAGCGCTGCGGGTCGACACCGTTGCGCTCGAGCGCGGCGACCACCTCGTCTCCGACCTCGTAGTGGCACGGGCCCACCGCGGGCCCCAGCGCCGCGCGCAACGCCCCGGGGGGGACCCCGTACTCGACCTCGAAGCGCCGCACCGCGGCCGGCACCACGCCGGCGGCGGCCCCCCGCCACCCGGCATGCACCGCTCCGACCACACCCCCGCCGGACAGCAGGACCGGAACGCAGTCCGCGGTCCACACCACCAGGCCGACCCCCGGCTCGGCGGTCAGCATCCCGTCACAGCGGCCCACGCACGCGGCCCCGGTGAAGGCATCGCCGGGCTCCGGGGCCAGGGACGCGAGCAGGCGGCCGTGCACCTGCTCACACCAGCGGACGGCCGTCACCCGGCCGGCGAGCGCGTCCAGGAGGCCGGCCGCCACCTCGGGATAGCACGGCCGTGAGCGGGGCGGCCCGCACGAGAACAGCATCGCCGCGCCCCCGGCGGCCCGGAAGAAGACGCGGCGTCCGGCGATCTGGCGTTCCTCCCACACGGCTGATGAGCTCCCCTTCGGTGACGATGCCGGCCGGCCCCGGCGCCGGGTCGGCCCGATGGTACAATGCCACGATCGTGAGCTGGAGGAGGTGTCGGGAGCGTGGCCAAGCCGGTGTTCATCGTGGCGCGCCGGCGGCGGCCGGGGCGGTCCTGGTATCGGGCCGGCCGCGGCGTCGCCGCCGGACGGGGATTCTGCCGGTGAGAAGGCCGGCCCTCCCCGGGCGCGGGCCGCGGCTCCAGGCCCCCCGGGAGGCCCGCCGGTGATCCGTCTCCGCGGCCTGGAAAAAGCCTACAACCACCGCCGGGTCCTGCGCGGGATCGACGTCCACCTGGAGCCCGGTGAGTTCGTCTTCCTCACCGGCCCCTCGGGGGCCGGCAAGAGCACGCTGCTCAAGCTCCTGTACGCCGCCGAGCGTCCCACCAAGGGCGACGTGTGGGTCAACAACCTCCAGGTCAACCGCCTCTCGCCCCGGGAGCTCCCCATGCTTCGCCGCACCATGGGGGTCATTTTCCAGGATTTCAAGCTGCTCAAGCGCAAGACCGTGCTCGAGAACATCACCTTCGTGCTCCGCTTCCACGGCCTTTCGCCCCGGGAGGCCCACCGGCGGGCCTACCTCACGCTCAAGCGCCTGGGCCTGCACCACCGCCAGTCGGCCTACCCCGAGGCGCTCTCGGGCGGCGAGCAGCAGCGGGTGGCCATCGCCCGGGCCATCGCCTACCAGCCGCGCCTGATCCTGGCCGACGAGCCGACCGGCAACCTCGACGCCGAGCTCGCCGCCGAGCTGATGAGCCTCCTGTGCGACATCAACTACCAGGGAGCCACGGTCCTCGTCGCCACCCACGACCACTCGCTCCTGGAGTCGATTCCCGCGCGGACCCTGGTCCTGCACGAGGGCACGATCCAGTACGACGGGACCTGGCCGCCGTGATCCGCCACGCCGTCTCCGAGGGCCTGGCCCTGCTCCGTGGACGCGCCTGGGCCATCCTCGCCCTGGCCGTGGCCCTCGCCGTACCCATCGCCGTCGGCGGCTCGGCCCTCAACATCGGCCTGTGGCTGCGGCCGCTGTTGGCCCGCTCGACCCGGGCGGTCACGGTCCAGATCCTGCTCCGACCCGGAACCTCCTCGGACGAGGTCAGAACCTGGGCGGCGCGGCAGATGCGCGCCCACCCCGGCTGGCGGGTGGAGCCCGTTCCCCCGGACGAGCTCGCCCGGCGCCTGATCCGCTGGTTTCCCTACCTCAAGCCCCTTCTCGCCGGGCAGGACCCGTCCCTCATCCCCAACCTGGTCGAGGTGCGGACGCCGGATCCCGACCAGGTGGACGGGCTGGTCTCCGACCCGCTGGTGCTGGCCGTGGGGCCGAGGGCCACGCTGGCGAGGGCGCTACGCCAGGTCTCCCGCCGCCTCTTCTGGGTCGCCGGCGGGACGACCGCCGTCCTCCTCCTCTCCGCCGCCCTGCTCTCCGGCATCTGGATCCACCTCGAGCTTTACCGCCACGCCGACGAGATCGCCATCATGCGGCTCGTGGGCGCCACGGAGCCCACGGTTCGCGGCCCCTTCCTGTTCGCGGTCCTCATCACCGGTGGGCTCTCGGGTCTGTTCGCGGCCGCGCTAACCGCCCTCGTGGCCGGCTCGCTGACCCGGATCACGGTCCCGCTCGGCCTGCCGCCGGTGACCACCAGCACCGCGGTCGTCGCCCTCCAGATCGCGGTCGCGACGGGGGTGCCGCTGGCCGTGGCCTTCATCACCCTGGCCCGGCACGCGGCGCTCGAGATCGAGGACTGACCGTCACCCGCATTATTCATGAGCGATCGTCACGAAACCGGTGAGGCCCCCTTTCCGCACATCGCGGGCGCGATTTCTGCGAATTTATCGGCTTTGGAA
>CAZXXL010000173.1:0-6496 GCA_964644635.1 uncultured Thermoanaerobaculia bacterium
GTTGTGGCCGCTCTTTCGGGCGGATTTCCACCGCGAAGACGCCAAGTACGCTAAGAAGCCATTGAGCATTTTACCTTTGCGTCCTTCGCGGCTTCGCGGTTCCCCTCCTCCCAAAGCGCGCTCCAGGAGATTCTTTCACCGCGAAGGACGCCAAGAACGCAAAGAAAGGAGAAAGGACGTCAACCTCGTTGTCTTCCCGCGGCCTTGCGGTTCAATGCCTTGCCCGCCGAGATCACACATCGGCCCGTTGCTGCAGCCCGTCTCGAAGGGACAGGCTTGACCCGGCCTTCCCCGGACACCCCCGGGCGGCCGGGGGTCACCTGAGCAGCCTGGTCGGTGCGACGAGGTCGGCGCCGCGCGCTGAGAGCCTGGGCAGCTCCCGGGCCAGGACCCGGAGGGTGGTCGGGTGCATGTGGCCGACGGCGATGGCGCTGCCGTGGCGGCGGGCATAGTCCACGGCCTCGGCGAGCTGGCGGCGGATGGTGGCCGGGGAGCGGCTGTTGTCCAGGAACACGTTCCTTCTCCCGGCCGGGATCCCCTGCATCCTGGCCGCCTCCTCGGCCACCGTGGCGGCCGTGGTCCGGGAGTCGATGAAGGCGAGGCCGCGGCCCGCGATCTCCTGCATGACCCAGGTCATCAGCCTGAGATCGGCCGTGGCCCGGGATCCCATGTGGTTGTTCACCCCGACGATGTAGGGCACGTTGTTCATCGCCGCCCGCACCGTCTCCCGCACCTGGCTCTCCGCCATGCGGACCAGCACCGCGCCCGGGCCGGGATCACGGCGCGGGTACCCGTTGGGCTCCATGGGCAGGTGAAGCCAGACCTCGTGTCCCGCCCGGTGGACCGCCGCCGCGACCTCCACCGAGTGCGGCAGGAAGGGCAGCACGGCCACGGCGACCGGCCGGGGCAGGGCCACGATGGCCGGCACCACGTCCATCCTCTGCCCGGCGTCGTCGAGCAGGATGGCCAGCCTACCCCGCACGCCGGGGGCCAGCGTCGGGCGGGGGGTGCGCGTCGGGCGCGGCGGTGTGGTGGGCTTGGGCTGCACGCGCCGGTGGGTGGGGACCCTGAGGTGGATGTCGAAGGCCTCCCGACCGAGGCCGAACCGCACCCTGGCGACGTCCTCGCCCTGGGGCGCCTCGCGGCGGAAGGTCGCCTGCCAGCGGGGGACCTCGGCCTCGATGTCCACGGCGAGGGCCTTGACCTTCTTCCGGCTCGGAAGGTTGATCCACCAGCTGCGGACGAAGACTCCCCCAATCTTGCGGATGGGGTCGTCGGCGTCCACGTGGCGTGAGTCGGCGCCCCGCCTCGCCGCCAGCTCACGCAGGCGGTCGCCGAAGTCACGCTCCGTCGCCCGCCCGTGCCGGCGGCCGCCGCCGCAGCCCCGCGCCAGGATGATCACGGCCACCGCCAGGACGACGGCGACGGCGGCCAGCACGGCGGCCCGGGCCGTCATCCCGGTCTTCTTCCGCCTCTTCTTACGCCGCCTTGGCATGGGCGCCCCGCGCCAGCTGGAGCCCGCGCTCGAGGATGGGATCGGCTCCGGCCGCCTCCTCGCCGGTCACCTTCACCTCCTCGTCGAGGAGCACCCCGTTGTCGTCGATCGGCTTGCCGTCGCTGCGCAGCCAGCGGCCCACCGGCAGCAGCAGGTTGAGGCCGTTCTCGTGGACGAACGACAGGTGTTCCGCCGCCCCTTCGGTGGGCATGCCGATGACCGTGCAGCCCGCGCGGTTGAGGGCCGCGGCCAGGATCTCGCCGACACCCTCCGTGTCGTCGCCCACCAGCACCACCGGCTTGGCCGCCAGCGGCAGCGCGCCGGCATGGGCGGCGAAGCTCTTCTCACCCGCCCGGCGGCCCCGCCAGACTCCCAGGGTCCCGGAGGCGGCGAAGAGATCGGCCATCTTGAAGACCTCGTCCTCGCGCCCCCAGACCAGGTGGCGGAGATCGAGGATCAGGGGCCCGGTTCCGGCCGCGTTCCGGATGGCTTCCGCGGCGCCGCGCGGCAGGCTCTCGATCTTCAGGACCCGGACCCCGTCGCGCTCCTGCGACTTCACGACCTCGGGCCGCCAGCGCGCCACCGCGACCTTGACCTGGCGGCGCTTTTCCACGTTCTGACCGAAGACGGTCAGCTCGAGGGGCTTCTTCGTCGCCACGTGACGGGCGAAGAGGAGGCGGACGCGCCACAGGGGCATGCCGCGGGTTGGGAGCCCGTCCACCTTCTCCAGGATTTCCCACTCCTTGAGCCCGGCGCCGGCGGCCGGCGAGCCCGGCAGTACCTGGCGCGCGGCCGCCGTGCCCAGCCGCAGGCCGAGCACGATGCCGAAGGCGGGAGGTTCCTCGACCAGCCTCTTGTACCGCTCCACCTCGGCGTCGTCGAGCACGGCCGCGCGGGTGTCCACGGACTCGACGAGGCCGGCGTCGAGGCCCTCGCCGAGGGCGCCGAGGTTCACCGGATCCACGTACTGGGTGTGGATCAGGTGGACCACCTGGGCCAGGTTGCCGAGCGCCCGGTACAGGTCGTCCTTCCGGCTGCGGCCGGCCACCACCAGCGAGGCCGCGAGAACGACCACGACCAGCGAGCTGGCGAGAAAGACGATGCGGATACGTTTCAAGCTCAGGACGCGTCCTCCTTGAGCCGGAGCCATCGCCGCGGATCCTGCGGTTTCCCGTCGACCCGGACCTCCATGTAGATGTTGCCCTCCCGCCGGGGGGGCGAGGTCAGGCCCAGCCGGGTGCCCATGACCACGTTCTGGCTCCGCCGGACGAAGATTGTAGCAAGGCCGGCCACGAGGGAGTACACGCCCCGCCCGTGGTCGATCACGACCATGTTCCCGTACCCCTTGAAATACCTCGCGAAGGCGACGACGCCGGGGAAAACCGCCTTCACCGGCAGGCCTCCGGGCGTGCGGAGCCTGAGCCCGTTGCAGACCGTGTAAGTGGCGTACTTCTTCAGGCGGTGGCGGCCGAAGGTGGCCACGACCTCTCCCACGACGGGCCACGGGAGGGCGCCCCGGTAGCGGCGGATGTCGTCATTCCCCGTCAGCCGCTGCCGCGTGGACAGCACGCCGAGGAGGCGCTCCAGCGCGCGCTCGCGGCTTTCAAGATCGGCCAGGCGGACCGACGCGGCCCGTCTCCGCCGGTCCAGCCGCTTCCGCTCCCGGACCACGGCCGCCCGCACCCGCGCCAGCTCCTCCCGCCGCACCTCGAGATCGGCCGCCTGCTTCTGGGCCTGCGCGAGCACGAGGTTGAGCTCCCGCAGCTTCCGCCGGTGGGCCGCCTCGAGCCCGGCGTACTCGTTCACCAGCCGCACCTGGCCCCGGGTCAGCACGGCCACCGTGCTCACCGCCCGGGCCAGGTCGCCGCCCCGGACGGCGTCGTAGAACATCCGCAGCGGCCCGGGCCGCCCGAGCAGGGCCACCATCTCGAGCTGGCTCGCGACCATCGCCCGCCGCCGCTGGAGCGCGGCCGCGATCGCCGCCGCCCGGTCCCTGAGCTCGACGATCCGGTCCCGGCTCGACCGCAGCACCCACTCGAGCTCGGCCACCCGGGCCTCGGCCATCGCCAGCTGGGCGGTGAGCTTCTCCTCCCGGTTCCTGGCCGTCGAGGCCTGCCGGTCGAGCTCGGCGAGCTTCCGGCTCAGCCTCCGGATCCGACCGCGGATCTTCCGCAGCTGGGCCGACTCCTGGGGGCGGGCCGTCCCCGCCGGCAACGGACCGGCGACCGCCGTCAGGACCAGGAGAACGGCGGCCGCCAGCGGTGCCCGGAGGCCGCCCACGGCCCTAACCGCCGGTCGAAACATGGAAGAACGGCACCCCCTCCGTCCGCTCCGGAGGCCGCTCCCCGAGCAGGCCGAGGACGGTCGGATAGACGTCGACCATGTCGACCTCGTGGCGATCGAGTGGACGGTTCGCGAAGAGGATGCCCTGGACCACCGAGGGGTTCATGGTGCAGTGGTCGCCGCTCCACGGCCGCGCGTTGTCCATGAACACTTCCGCCGGCATGCCGCCCAGCGCGCTCTGCCAGGAAATCCGGTAGTACTCCGCGGTCGTCACCACCAGGTCGGGCACGATGTTGGGATCGAAATCGTGGTAGATCTCCTCCCGCAGGTAGACCCTGGCGATGGGGTGGAGGCCGGTCCGGGGATCGACGATCGCCTCGAGCTTTCGAGCCAGCTCGCGGCGCAGGTCCTCGTATTCCTGCCCGGGCGCCACGACCCCCTGGGCCTCCCGGCCGCGCAGGTTGATGTAGAGGCCGCCGAGACCGAGCGCGTAGGCGCGGCTCCGCCTCCAGTCCACGTTCGGCCAGAACTGCCCCTGGTCGAAGAGATTCTCGAGATCCTGCACCCTGCCCTCGCCGCCGGTGAGGGTGAGGTACCCGTTCTTCGCCAGCCAGGTGTTGATGTTGAACGACCACCGCCAGCTGGAGAAGCCGTGGTCCGACAGCACGATGAGTGTGTCCCCCGGGCGCAGCCGGCGCATCACCTCGCCGACGATGTCGTCCATCGTCCGGTAGGTCTTCAGGAAGGCCGCCTGGTACTTCTTCGCCCGCGCCGGGTCGTAGTCCGGGTGACCCGGGTCCATGAAGCGAAAGAGGATATGCCCCACCCGGTCGGTGAACTCGAAGTACTGGACGAGCAGGCGCTCGTTCCCGTCCAGGAAACGTTCGAGCATCTTGCGGAAGGCGGCCTGGGTGTTGTGAACGTCCTCCAGGAAGACGTCCTCGTCGACGACCCTTTCGGTGACGCCCCAGGTGTCCACGGCCCAGCCCGTGGTCTTGTACGGCCCCACCTCCCGCTTGAGCTCGGCCGCCCACTGCGCGGGCGCCGAGATCAGGAAACCCGGCGGCAGGTGATCGGGATCGAACTGGAGGGAGGTCAGGTAGAGGCGGACGTTGGGCTCGAGGGACAGCAGCCGGAAACGCGCCATCGCGTGGACCGAGATCAACGGGTTGAAGCGGAAGACGACGTGCATCCACGGCGACCACTCGCCGGGCCGGACGGTGGACCGGTCCACGCCGGTGTCGATCCGCAGGGAGGAGCGGTCCGGGGCCACGGTGAGCTCAAGCGGCGCATCGATCCGCGGCGGCGAGGCGAACAGGCGGTTGGGAGGACCGGGAATGGTGGTCCGGATCGTGCCCTCCACCTTCTTCAGGTGGATCACGTCGATGGAGAACTCGTTGCCCGAGCCGAGCTTGAAGAAGGGGTCCGACGTGTAGAAGGTCGGGCTGCCGATGCGCCCGCGCACGTCGGGAACGCCGAGCCCCGATAGCAGGTGCCCGTTGGCGAACGGCCGGGCCGGGAAGGTCACCGGGATCCGGCCCACGATCGCCTGCACCCCGTGCTCGCCGGCCACCCGCCAGAAGGGCGTGCCCTGCCGGTTGTTCACCACCGCCGGCACCTGCACCGGGAGCCAGGTCGCCCCGATCCAGTAGCCGGCGGCACCGGCCGCGGCGCCGAAGATCACCGCCCACGCCCAGGCGCGGCGCACGCGCACCAGCTTGAGCAGCAGGAAGGCCACGAACCAGCCGAGCACGGCGCCCACCCCCAGGACCAGCACCGGGTTGAGCCGCCCCCAGAGGAAGGTCCTCCTGACCTCCTTCGCCACCCCGAAGGCGGGCATGTAGGTCTCGGGGTCGCGGACCAGGAAGTCGAAGATCCGGGTGCCGCCGGGGTCCCGTCCGGTGGTGAACGTCGACCAGGAGACCGGCGTCTGCGCCGGCACCGTGGGGTCGAGGCGTGCGTAGCCGCCGTTCTTGGCCAGGGCCGCCAGGTGCGGCAGGTCGCCGGCCGCCATCCACCGTTCGGTGAGGCGGGCATCGGCGCCGTCGAAGCCGAGGATGATCAACCGGCCGCCGGGCGCCGCCGCGTGCAGCGACACCGCAACCAGGAGGGCCGCGGGAAGGAGGAGCCACCGTCTCATGAGCCTGGATTGTACCGCAGGGCGTGGAGCGTGAAGCCGTCCCGCTCGGCGGCCGGGAAGATGCGCACGCCGCCCTCCGCCGTGGGCGTCCCCGGGCAGCCGGCGGGCAGGAGCTCGGCGAGGCTCACCCGCTCGAGTCCGGCGCCGGCCGCCGCCACCACGCCCTCGTTCTCCTCCGGCTCGAGGGAGCAGGTGACGTACAGGACGATCCCGCCCGCCCGCGGCAGCTCGAGGGCCGCCCGCAGGAGGCGGGTCTGCCGGGCGACGAGACGTCCGATCGCCGCCTCGTCGAGGCGCCAGCGAAGCTCCGGGTGGCGGCGCAGGGTGCCCGTACCCGAGCACGGGGCGTCGAGGAGCACGCAGTCCCACGCCCGCCCGCGGAGGGGGCTCGACCCCGCGTCCCCGGCGACCACCGGTACCCGCCGCCCCAGCCGGGCGAGGTTGGCCCGCATGAGCCGGGCCCGGCCGGGGTGCCGGTCCAGGGCCACGACGCGTCCCCAGCGGGCCGGGCCGGGCGCGCCGGCCAGCGGCCACGCAGCCCACAGACCCGTCACCTGCACCACCGATACTAACCCACG
>CAZXXL010000174.1:0-6483 GCA_964644635.1 uncultured Thermoanaerobaculia bacterium
GCATGGGGCCGAACCACGGCGGCCGGTGCTCGGGCACGTCGACGAGGAGCGGGTTGCTGCCGATGACCCGGGAGAGGCCGGAGCCCACCGTCCACCACGGCTCGGCCGGAGCGAGGCGCGGGAAGGCGGCGGCCGGGGGCAGCGGCAGCAGGAGCAGCGGCGCCAGCCACACCGCGCCCAGGGCCCAGGATCTCGGGTTGCCGAGCGGCGTCCTCTCGGCCAGGGGCCGCAGGACCAGCAGGCAGGCCGGGAGCAGCCACCGCCACGGGAACTGCAGCCAGGCCAGCGGCGAGTGCGCCCCGTACAGCGGCGCGGCCAACGGCGAGGCCAGGGTCACCGCGAGGAGGACCAGTCCCGCCCGGAGCCGGTCGGTGCGGTGCCAGCCCTCGATCAGGACAACCGCCAGCAGGGCGACGGCCGCCGCCGAGAGGGCGACGTTGAGGCCGGGGGCGTGGGGAAAGGCCGCACCGAGGAGGTTGCGGCGGGCGGCGAAGATGCCGGTGGTCAGAGCGGCGCGGCCGCCGTTGAGCCCCGCTTCCGCGGCCATGGGGAGCCAGTGCCAGGCCGTGAGCAGGGCCGCCAGGGCTCCCCCGGCCGCGAGCCCGGACCGGGAGCCGCGCCGGCGCACGAGCCGGGCGGCGACGAGGAGGAGCGCGACCATGATGGTGGTTGGCGCATGCAGGAGCCAGAGAAGGGCCAGCCCGAGGCCGGTCCGGCGCCAGGCGCGGGGGTCCGGCCGGTCGACCGCGGCTCGGTCGAGGAGCCACCAGGCCACCGGGACCGCCAGGAGCTCGGAGACGGCGGCCCGCGTCCCCAGGTCGGCGAGCACGGGCGCCGCCGTGACGGCGAGGGCCAGGCCCATGAGCGGGCGCTCGACGCCCCTCCGTGTCATCAGGACCACCAGGGCCGCGAAGGCGAGGACCATGGCGAGGCGGATGCCCGTGCCGGCGTCGCCGGCCAGCAGGCCGAAAAGACCGCTCGCCAGGGGGCCGGCCGGGCTGTAGAGCCGGATTCCCGGGCTGCCGCAGCCGGCGTTGAGATCCGGGAGCCAGACCGGGGGAGAACCGGCCGCGACGTCGGTCATGACCTGCTGCGTCCAGATGAGGTGGGCGTAGATGTCCGGCCCGGTGGGGAGGAGGGGAACGCTCAGGGCGGCGATCACGGCGGCGACCAGGACGAGGGCGGGGAGCGCTCGCCCGGGGCGCGCGCCGGCGCCGGTCGGCGGCCGTTGCTGCGGCAGCATGCGCTCACTGTAGCAGCGTCCCGAGGTCGGCGGGCCGGGCGGCAACGCGGACGGCGCGGAGAAAACCCGCGGCCCCCGGTTGCCGTATCATGCCGACGGGATTCGCCGTCCACGAGTCATGGGATCGGGCGGGATCGCCGGAAAGGAAGGGAGGTCGCCGTGAGAAGAGTCGTGATCTGGGGATGTGTGGCCGCGCTCGCGGGCGTTGGGGTGATGCCGGTTTCGGCCCAGCAGGTCGAGCGCGAGCATGCCACGTACGTGAAGCGGCATCGCGACGCGGTGCTCAAGGAGATGATCGAGCGGGACAAGAAGCTGCGCAAGGAAGCGGAGAAGAAGACCGAGGAGATCGTCAAGAAGATCAAGGAGCAGCGGAAGAAGGAGCGGGAGAACCGCAGGAGCCTGCGCTTCGACACGAGTGGGATCTCGCGCCCGGCGGGCCCGAAGGCCTTCCAGCAGGTCTGGCACTTCCCGCCGGTGCCCCAGTACCTGAGCGGCACCTGCTGGGATTTCTCCACCACGTCGTTCATGGAGTCGGAGATCAAGCGGCTGACCGGCCAGGAGATCAAGCTCTCCGAAATGTGGACGGCCTACTGGGAGTACGTCGAGAAGGCACGCGGCTACATCAGGACCCGGGGCAACTCCGAGTTCGGCGAGGGCTCGGAGTCCAACGCGGTGACCCGGATCTACGCCAAGTACGGCGTGGTTCCCGAGTCGGCGTACAAGGGCGTGCTGGCCAAGGACGGGCGGATCGATCACGCCATGATGCACCGGGAGATGTTCGATTTCCTCAAGTGGTGCAAGGCGCACGGCTACTGGGACGAGAACCTCATCATCCCCGTGATCCGAAAGATCCTCGACCTGACCATGGGCCCGCCGCCCCAGACCGTGCAGTGGAAGGGCGAGACGTACACCCCCAAGGATTTCCTCGCCCGCGTGTGCAAGCTACACCCGGAGGACTACGTCAGCCTCATGTCCACCCTGTCGGCGCCGTTCTGGACCCACGCGGAGTACAAGGTTCCGGACAACTGGTGGCACGACAAGAGTTACGTCAACGTTCCCCTCGACGTCTGGTACCGGGCCATCGTCAAGGCGATCAAGGACGGCTACTCGATGGTCATCGGCGGCGACGTCTCCGAGCCGGGCTACTACGGCAAGGAGAACATCGCCGTGGTGCCCAGCTTCGACATCCCGTACCCCTTCATCGACCAGGACGCGCGTGAGCTCCGCATCTACAACCACACCAGCCAGGACGACCACGGCATCCACCTGGTGGGCTACACGCACTACAAGGGCCACGACTGGTTCCTGATCAAGGATTCGGCGCGTTCCTCGCGGTGGGGCCCGTACAAGGGGTACTACATGTACCGGGACGGCTACGTGAAGCTCAAGATGCTGACCTTCACCGTGCACAAGGACGCAGTGGCGGACATCCTGGCCAAGACCGCCGCCAACGAGAAGAAGCTGGCCGCCGCGAAGAAGGCGGCGAAGGCCGAGAAGGTCGAGGCCGCCCCGCAGAAGTGAAGCGGGTGGCTGCTAGCCCGGCGACGACGCGGGGGCTCGAGCCCCCGCTTTTTCTTCTTCTGGTCGATGAGCACGAGGCGGGAATCCAGGCGCCGGGACTATAGTGGTGTTGGACGAGAGGATACCGGAGGCGAACGGAGTCGACGATGCCGGATCGCGGGCGTGACGGCAAGCTCGGTCTGAAAGAACTGGTGGCGATGGGCGTCGGCGGGATGGTCGGTGGGGGAATCTTCTCGGTTCTCGGTCTGTCCGTCGGTCTTGCAGGTCACGCGGCCCCGGTGGCCTTCGCCCTCGGGAGTGTGATTGCTCTTTTTACGGGGTTCTCGTACGCGCGTCTCGGCCTGGCCTTCCGCTCCGACGGGGGAAGCTTCACCTACCTCGAGCACGCCTTTCGCCATCCGAACGTCGCGGGAATGGGCGGCTGGTTGTTGCTCGTCGGTTACGTCGGCACGCTCGCCCTGTACGCCTACACCTTCGGGAGTTACGGGGCCGCAATCTTTGGGAGCGGTGCTCCCCGGACGGCGGTGCAGCATTTCCTGGAATCGTCGATCCTGCTGATCTTCCTCGTCGTCAACCTGTACGGTGTTCGCGCTGCGGGCAGCACCGAGGACGCTATCGTTCTCGTCAAGGTCGTGATTCTCGCCGTTTTCGCCATCGTGGGCCTGGTGTTTATCAAGGCCGATCACGTGTTACCGGTGTTCAACCGCGGCCTGGGAGGTCTTTTCATGGGGGCCGCGGTGATCTTCGTCGCCTACGAGGGCTTCGAGCTGATTCCCAACGCGATCAACGAGACCCGGGCGCCGGAACGGAATCTGCCCTCTGCGATCGGCCTTTCCATCGTCGTGACCACCGTGATCTATGTTCTGGTGTCGTTGGTCGCGGTCGGGAATCTATCCCCGGCCGATATCGGCCGTTTCAAGGAGTACGCGTTGGCAGTGGCGGCACAACCGTTCCTCGGGCGGGCCGGGTTCCTGTTGATCTCGTTGGGGGCCCTCCTTTCCACCGCCTCCGCGATCAACGCCACCCTGTTCGGGACCGCACGCCTCGGCATGGTGATGGCGACCGACCGGGCGTTGCCCCGCGCATTCAGCCATCGGGAGCGCACCAACGACATTCCCTGGGTGAGCCTGACGGCGATCGCGGCCGCCACCCTGGTCTTCGTCAACCTGGGCGACCTCACGGTCATCTCATCCTTCGCCAGTGCGACTTTCCTGCTGATTTTTGCCGCCATCAACCTCTCGGCCGTGCGTCTCAGGGAAAAAATCCAGATTCGATGGACGGGTCCGGCGATCGGTCTGCTCCTCAGCGGCGCATCGGTCGTGACACTGCTGGCCTACCTGTGGGATTACAAACGGGGGGTGCTGCTCTGGATCGGTGCCTTTTACCTGGCGATCGGCTGCGCGGAGCTGCTCTTCAGTGAACGTCGGCTGTTCTGGCGCTCGTGACGGCGGGCACCGTTCGATGTGGCTCGTCCGCCTCCCTCGACCTGCTGGTCGACCTCGACGTCGTGCCCCACTGGCCTCGTCGTGTGCTGGGGGCCGTCTCCAACGGGATGTGCCCGGAGTGGAGGCGCTGGAGTAGAATGACCCGCCCCCAATCGGGGCGGGGAGATCCGATGACGACCATTCGCGTGGCCCATTCGCCCGATTCCGACGACGCCTTCATGTTCTACGCCCTGGCCGAGGGCAAGATCGACACCGGCGGCCTCGAGTTCGAGCACGTGCTCGCCGACATCGAGAGCCTCAACCGCGAGGCGTTCGCCGGCACCTACGAGGTGACCGCGGTGTCCATCCACGCCTACGTGCACCTCGACGACCGTTACGCCCTGCTCGACTCCGGCGCCTCCATGGGCGATGGCTACGGGCCGGTGGTGGTCGCCAGGGAGTCGGTTCCCGCCGAGGACCTCGCGCGGATCACGGTGGCGATCCCGGGAACCCTGACCTCGGCGGCCCTGGCCTTGAAGCTGTGGAACCCCGGCCTGGCCACCACCGTGGTGCCGTTCGACGCCGTCGGCCGGGCGGTGCTCGACGGCGAGGTGGACGCCGGCGTCGTGATCCACGAGGGCCAGCTTACCTGGCGCGACGAGGGTCTCGTCAAGCTCGCCGATCTCGGCGAGTGGTGGGCGGGCGCAACCGGCGGGCTACCCCTGCCGCTGGGCGGCAACGTCATCCGGCGCGACCTCGGCGAGGCGCTGATCGAGCAAGTCGCCGTCCTGCTTCGCCGGTCCATCGAGTACGCGCTCAAGCACCGCGAGGAGGCGCTGGACTACGCCCTGGCGTACGGGCGCGGCATCTCGCGCTCCGAGGCCGACCGCTTCGTGAGCATGTACGTGAACGATCTCACGGTCAGCTACGGCGAGCGCGGTCGGCGCGCCGTGCGGGAGTTTCTCGAGCGGGCGAGGGCGGCGGGGCTGATCTCTCGGGTGCCGCGCCTGGACTTCGTCGGCGCATGAGACCGGGTGATTCCGGGTCCGGCCGGCGGGCCCCGCGGGTGGCGCCGGGGCGGCGGGTGCGCTAACGTCACCACCGGAGGTGATCATGGGTCAAGTACCGCGGGCGCTGGTAACCGGTGGAGCGGGTTTTCTGGGGTCGCACCTTTGCGAGCGGCTCCTCGACGAGGGCTACAAGGTCGTCTGCATGGACAACCTGATCACCGGCTCCCTGGCGAACATCGAGCACCTCTTCGGCCGCGAGGGGTTCGTGTTCGTCAAGCACGACGTCACCAACTTCATCCACGTGCCGGGGAGGCTCGACGTCATCCTCCACTTCGCGTCGCCGGCGTCGCCCATCGACTACCTCAAGCTGCCCATCCAGACGCTGAAAGTGGGCTCCCTGGGCACCCACAAGGCCCTCGGCCTGGCCAAGTCCAAGGGCTCGCGCTTCCTGCTCGCCTCCACCTCCGAGGTGTACGGGGACCCGCTGGTCCACCCCCAGCCCGAGGCTTACTGGGGCAACGTCAACCCGGTGGGACCGCGGGGGGTCTACGACGAGGCCAAGCGCTTCGCCGAGGCCCTGACCATGGCCTACCACCGGCATCACGGCGTCGACACCCGGATCGTCCGTATCTTCAACACCTACGGGCCGCGGATGCGCGCCGGGGATGGCCGGGTGGTGCCGACGTTCATCACCCAGGCCCTGGCCGGAGAGCCGCTCACGGTCTTCGGCGATGGTTCGCAGACGCGTTCCTTCTGCTACGTGGACGATCTCGTCGAGGGGATCTGGCGCCTGCTCAACGCCGACCACGCGGAGCCGGTCAACATCGGGAACCCCACGGAGATGACGGTGCTCGAATTCGCCCGGGAGATCGTGCGCCTGACCGGATCGGCCTCCGAGATCGTGTTCACCGAGCTTCCGGAGGACGACCCCAAGGTTCGCCAGCCGGACATCACCCTGGCCCGCTCGCTGCTCGGCTGGGAGCCCACGGTCAGCCTCGAGGACGGCCTCACCCGCACCATCGAGTACTTCCGTTCCTAGCGCGAGGTGGCGTAAGCGCGCGAAGCTTGGCTTCGCCTGCGCGCACGCCACCCCGAGGAGCGAAGCGACGAAGGGGTCTGCCGCAGGACCGTGCCGTCGGGAGAACCCTTTGCGCTGTCATCGCGAGGAGCCGGGCGGAGCCCGGCGACGTGGCGACCCCTAACAGCATTGAAGCGCGCCGGCCATTGCTTCGTGGCGGTGTCCAATCGTGAGGGGATTGCTTCGGCGCTTCGCGCCTCGCAATGA
>CAZXXL010000175.1:0-6440 GCA_964644635.1 uncultured Thermoanaerobaculia bacterium
GGAGCTGCCGCTGGTGGTCGAGGGTGATCGGGTCTTCCTCGACACATCCAGGCTGGGAGGGTTCTTCAGGGGCGACTGAGCGAGCGGGAGGCGGGGAGGTTGTCATGGACGTACGCATCGAGCGGGACACCCTGGGAGAGATGGAGGTGCCGGCCGAGGCCCTGTATGGCCCCCAGACAGCCAGGGCGGTGGCCAACTTCCCGATCAGCGGGTGGCGGATGCCGCCGGCATTCCTGCGCGCCCTGGCCGAGATCAAGCGTGCCTTCGCCCGAGCCAACACCGAGGCCGGCCTGCTCGACCCGTCGCTGGGCCGGGCGATCGCCGAGGCCGCGGGGCGCATCGCCGAGGGGGCCCACGCCGACCAGTTTCCCGTGGACGTCTTCCAGACCGGATCGGGAACCTCCACCAACATGAACATGAACGAGGTGGTGGCGCATCTCGCCAACCGGGCCCTGGGCGGCGACCCGGCGGCCCACACCCCCGTTCACCCCAACGACCACGTCAACCTGGGTCAGTCCTCCAACGACGTGATCCCGGCGGCGATGCGCATCGCCGCGGCCCGGCTGTGGCGGGACGAGGTTCGGCCCGCTGCGGAGCCGGTGGCCGGCCGTCTCGAACGGCTGGCCGAGGAGCATGCGGGGACCGTCACGCTGGGGAGGACCCACCTCATGGACGCCGTCCCCACCACCTACGGCCGGGTTTTCGGACAGTGGGCGGAGCGCTTGAGGAGGGCGCTGGCGGCCGGCGAACGGTCCGCGGGAGACCTCCTGGCTCTTCCACTGGGAGGGACCGCGGTGGGGAGCGGGCTGGGAGCACGCCCGGAGGTTGTGGCGGCGGCCGTTCGACGTCTCGCCGAGGCGAGCGGCCTCCAGCTGGTCGCCGACGGCCGGCCCGCAGTGGGGATCGCCGCCCAGGACGCCCCCATCGCCCACGCCGATGCCCTCGCCGGGGTCGCGCGCGTGCTGAACGCCGTCGCCAACGACCTCCGCCTCCGCGGCTCGGGGCCGTTCGGCGGCCTCGGCGAGCTCCGGTTGCCGGCGGTCCAGCCCGGCTCCTCCATCATGCCCGGCAAGATCAACCCGGTGATTCCGGAGGCGGTGGCCCAGGTGGGCCTCCAGGTGGAGGGGCTGGCCGCCGCGTGCCGCCTCTCGGCGTCCCTGCACCAGCTCGACCTGTCCCACGCCAACCCGATGCTGGCGTGGAACCTGGCCACCATGGCGCGGCTGGTGGCGGGTGCGTCCCGCATCCTTGCCGAGCGGTGCCTGAACGGACTGGAGGTGGATGCGGAGCGGGCGCGCACCCATGCCGAGGCGAGCCCGGCAATGGCCACGGCCCTTGCCCGTGCCCTCGGGTACGAGCGTGCGGCGGAGGTCGCCAAGGCCGCCGAGGCCGCCGGCGAGACGGTCGCGGCCACCGCCCGCCGCCTCCAGGTGCTCCCCGACGAGGAGCTCGACCGCCTCCTGGACCTGGATCGCATCGCCGGCGTCTGACTGGCTCGGTCCCTGCAGCCGTCAAGATCGGAATCTGGATCGGAATCGACCATGTGTCGGTCATGCTATTCCGCCGTAGTGTGCGCGGGGTTACCTTACCTGAACAGCGAGACTGGCACTCTCCGGAGTATCATGGGCTCATTAGGGTCGAAGGGGAAGTGACAACATCGCTCACCACACCTCGCACCGCTGCTGGATCATCTCGACGATGGGGGATCGCGGCCTGTCGGATGGAAGGGCAACCGAACATTGGCGGAACGGCGTGACCGCACCTGTTCTTTCCGCTGAAACATGTGCCGCGAGCGGTCGGAGTACACCCAGGACATCCACGAGTGGGAGTTGGAACGTTGCCTGGACCGGTGCCGAGGATAGGGCGCCCTGCGTGTGGACCTCCCAGCACGCAGGGCGCCCGGTACTCAGTGCTCCAAGTCCATCAGCGTGAAACAGGGGAACCGGAGCGCCCCGCGGGGGCGCGGAGCGGAGGGATCTTCCCCGCCATCGTCTACCATCGGCTGCTTCGGGACGACCCGCGATCGCGGGGGAGATCCTTCCACTCGCTCGCTCCGCTCGCTCGGTCGGGATGACGGGGGGACGGGCGGGCGGAGGCTCCCTCTCACTCCTCACCGTCACGCGCTGCGGTACGTTCAGAACCAGAACACAACTGCAATAGCGTCGCGTTCTCAGTAAGTTTTAAAATTCTGTGACGATTCCTTCTTGACAACGCACGATCCCGCGGCCAACCTAGGGATGTTTTCGGGTCTTTTTCTCGACATCGGGGGTGTTTCGTGCGTTTGGCGTTTCGTCTCCTCACGGTTGTTCCGTTCGTCGCCGCCGCAATGGCGCCGGCAGCCGGCGCGAGCCCGCTCGCCCCGCCTCCGAATGCGGCCAACGCCCTCTGGGTCGGCCAGGCCTCGGGGTTGTTCAAGATCTCGACGGCCGACGGGACGGTGCTCCTGGAGATCCCGGGGCTCGGCGAAGTGAGCGCCGTCGCTGTGGACGACGTAGCGCTTCGCGTGTGGGCGCTCACCGGCCGGACGCTGCACAGGTTCGACTTCACCGGCGACGAGGATCTGACGACGATCGTGCCGCCGCCCGGCCCGGTAGGCGGTCCTCAACCCCCTTCCGATCCCCCCGCCGCCTCGGCGCTCGCCGTCGATCCGTCCGACGGCTCGATCTGGGTCGGTCTCGACTGGGAGCTCTACCATCTTGCTTGGTAGCGACGGCTCGATGCTCCTGGAACTGGAGCTGGACGGGCCGGTGCGTGGTCTGGCGCCGGGCAGCTCTGCCAAAGCCGGGCCGATGCTGTGGGTCGCTACCTCCGGCAAGGTCGTCGGGCTCGATCCTGCAACCGGAGCACTCCGCCTGACTCTCTCCTCCGAGACCCAGGCGAGCATCCAGGCGATCGCCGCCGACCAAGACTCGGGCGACGTCTGGGTCGTCATGGGCGGCGTCCTCGCCCGCTACACGGCGGACGGCGCGCGGTTGTTCACGGTCGCGTTGCAGGGGCTGGAGCGGCTGGCGGCGGACGCTGCCGGCGGCTGCTGGACGAGCGACGGCGATCTCCTCTACCGCATTGCCCTCGATGGCGCCGTCCGCTTTTCGCGACGGCCGTTCCCGGCCGGCTTGCCGACCGTCGCCGTGATCGCCGACCCCTCGGATCTCTCGGGCTGGGCGGCGTCGGGAGCCTCCCTGGTTCGCTACAGCGATGACGGCGCGGAAGGCCCTCGCGTGAGCCTGTGGAACGGCCTCGGCATTGACTCGCTGGGGCTGTACGCCGACGTCATCGCGCCCACCGTTCACATCACGACCCCCGTCGACGGCGCCTTCGTCGCCGAAGATCGTCCGTCGATCGAGCTGGAGCTCGCCGACGTCGGCTCGGGGCTCGACCACGGCTCGCTGCTGTTGAAGGCGAACGGAGCGGCGTTCGACGCCACGTGCACCTTCGACGACACCGGGGGCTCGGCGATCTGCACGCCCGATGAAGGCCTGCCCGAGGCCGAGATCGACCTGTCGGCGGAGATCGCCGACCTGGCGGGCAACCTCTCGGATCCCGCCCACGCGACGTTCACGGTGGACCTGACGCCGCCCGAGATCACGGTGATCACCCCCGCGGACGGTCTGCTCACCAACCAGCCGCAACAGACAGCCACCGGCTCGGTGAGCGAGCCCGCCGAGCTCCACCTCAACGGCGCCGCGGTGCCGCTGGACGAGCAGAACGCCTTCGCTTACGGCCCGCTGACGCTCGCCGAGGGCGGCAACCTGCTCGCCTTCGTCGCCACCGACCGCGCCGGCAACCAAGCCGAGACCGACGTGGCGGTCACCGTGGACACCATCCCGCCTGCCGCTGTCCCGGCGGAAGCGGTCGCAACCGCCGGAGGCGCCGGCGGCCAGGTCCAGGTTACCGCGGCCGCCGGGGCCGCCGAGCCCGGGGCGGCGTTCACCATCACCAACCCGGCCAACGACGCACAGGTCGGCGGGACGGTCGATCCCGACGGCGGCTTCACGGCGAGCATCGAGGCCGCGGAGGGCGACACATTGGAAATCGTCCTCACCGACGGCGCCGGCAACTCCAGCCCGCCCACCGGCGTCCCGGTCGGGCAGCCGCTGCCGCCCGATCCGGCGGACGTGGCGCCGCCCCTGGACGAAACCGTCGTGACAGACTTCTCGACCTCGGTTGAGTTCCTGTGGAACGGCACGCCGCCGGTGCAGACCGGCGTCGCGCCCGGCGCCATGGACCCGCGCCGGGTGGCGGTGCTCCGCGGCAAGGTGCTCGACCGAGCGGGCCAGCCGGTCTCCGGCGTGACCGTCACCATCATCAGCCATCCCGAGCTGGGACAGACGCTCACCCGCGCCGACGGTACGTACGACATGGCCGTCAACGGCGGCGGCCGCCTGCGGGTGGCCTTTGAGAAGGCCGATTACCTTCCGGTCGAGCGCGCTCTCGACACCCCGTGGAACGACTTCCGCACGTTGCCCGACGTGGTCATGATCCCCCTCGACGCCCAGGTCGCCGAGGTGCAGATGGACGCCGGCCAGATGCAGACCGCTCAGGGCAGCCCGGTGACCGACGGCGACGGCACGCGCCGGGCCACCGTGCTCGTCCCCGCCGCGACCACCGCCACCATGACCCTGGCCGACGGTACCACCCAGGCGCTGGCGACCGTCCACATCCGCGCTACCGAATACACCGTGGGGGATACCGGCCCCAACGCCATGCCGGCCGAGCTGCCGCCGACCACGGCCTACACCTACTGCGTCGATCTGACGGCCGACGAGGCGCTGGCCGCCGGCGCGGACCGCGTCGACTTCAGCCAGCCCCTGCCCGTCTACGTCGACAACTTCCTGCACTTTCACACCGGCATCCACGTCCCGGCGGGCTACCTGGACGAGGCGACGGGGCAATGGATCCCCTCCCCCGACGGCCGCGTCATCTTTACGATCGTGGGAGCAACTCGCCTCCTTGTCAACACCAGACTTTGATAGGTCGTCGAAAAACGCAGGAGATAGGTCCATGAATACCCTCAGATCGTTCATGTCGGCTCTCATGCTGCTGTTTGCGCTGGCTGCCGCGCCCTCACTCCTGCAGAGTGCGGCCCTCGGATCCGCTCCGAGACCGTTACCCACCTCAACATTCACGACCACGCCGCCGCAGGCTGCCGTCGTTTTGGCCGACGGGCCCGGCGGCCTGGAGCTGGTTTCGGCCCCGGCCAGCCTGCCGCTGGGCGTTGGCTGTGTGGTCTACCTGCCGGTCGAGGTTGGGAGCTACCGCCGGCCAATCGCCATCGATGCCCAAGTTCTCATTCACACGTTCGTCAACGACATCACGGCGTCCGAGCCCGGCCAGCCACCCGCGTTTGCAGTCGGCACGCTCTCCGGCCCACAGGGCGAGCTCAAGCTGCAGACCCTTCGCATGCGCCCCCATACCCTCACGTTGCGCTTTTCAGCCGGAGGCGACGCGGTCAGCGCAGTCTTGACCATCGAGCCCTCCATCCAGCCCCACACACCGCTCTTCGGTCTCAACGGCCCGCCGTTCCCCGATGGCTTGCCCGAGCCGTTCAAGCTGGTCTACGGACCGGATTGTGGCGCGTGTCCCACGACGTCCGGCGACCCGGAGGGCACGACGCGCGATCGTGACTGTGCCCGCGAACAGAGCTCCTGTACCTGCCACCACTTCCAGTGGATCTTCGATGCTCAGGCCGACGCCCACACCCGTCAGACGGCGCCTCAGATGCAGCGCTACGCCAACCAGTTTCTGCGCAGCGTGGGCGGATGGGGGAACGTCCAAATCGAGCCAGGTCAGTACCTCTGGACGGCCCTGGACTGGATCTACGGGGAGGACAGCCTCTCGCCCGTCGAGCGGGACTACTCGCCGCTCTACAGCGGCCTAATGTTCGGCGGTTTGGGCTGGATGACGTGCCCGGAGTATTCCAATCCGGACGGATCGCTGGGCTTTTACGATCCTGACAACGCCGACCTCGTTGGGCTCTACGGCGACTTCGTCCGGGAGCTGGCGGCCCGTTACACAAATGAGCTTGAATTCGTCGAGATCGGCAACGAGCCGGCGGCCGAGTTCTACCTGTGTCCGTGTGGCGCCCCTGGCGGGCCGGCTTGCAACGCCAGCAGCGGCCCGAACCAACCGGCCTGTCTGAGCGGTCCCGACTCGGCCGATTTCGTCGCCGCCTACGGCGACCTCCTATTCACGGCAACTGATGTCGCCGCCGGCGAGATGGCCGCCGCCGATGGCGACGCACTGTTGATCACCGGCGCCCTGGAAATGGTGCCCACGCGTGACACCGGTCTGTCCCTCACCAGCGAGTACCTGCTCTCCCGCGGCTTGCTCGATCATGGCAACGTCGCCCTCGGCATCCCCCCGCACCCCCACCCCTACCCCTCGCCGCGGCTTTCCCCACCCCCCACCTCACCTTCCCGCATCTACCAACGACACTACCC
>CAZXXL010000176.1:0-6438 GCA_964644635.1 uncultured Thermoanaerobaculia bacterium
TCCGTTGGTGTGTACCGCCTTCAACGCCGACTTCGACGGCGACCAGATGGCGGTTCACCTGCCCCTGTCGCCGCGCGCCCAGCTCGAGGCCCGGGTCCTGATGATGTCCTCGAAGAACATCCTCTCGCCAGCGAGCGGCAAGCCGCTGGCTGTCCCCTCCCAGGACATGGTCATCGGCGTCTACTACCTGACCACCGAGAATCCCTTCGCTCCCGGCGCCGGCAAGCTCTTCGCCGATTTCGACGAGGTCTTCCTGGCCCACAACGCTGGCGCCGTGGGCACCCAGGCGCCGATCCAGATCCGTTACACCGGCAAGCTCATCGACCTCGTCGCGCAGGGCGGGAGCCAGGACCTCCTCCACGCCGACATGATCGAGGTGGAGAACATGCTCCTGGAGACCACGGTCGGCCGGGTCCTGTTCAACACGAGCCTCCCCGAGGGGCTGCCGTTCATCAACGGGCAGCTCAAGAAGAAGGGCCTGCAGAGCCTGGTCGCCTACGCCATCATGAACAAGGGCAACGACTGGGCTGTGGAGCTTCTGGACCGCCTCAAGGAGATCGGCTTCACCTACGCCACCAAGTCGGGGCTGTCCTTCGCTTCGAACGACATGATCATCCCCGAGAAGAAACAGGAGCTACTCGACGAGGCGATGGCCGAGGTCGAGGAGGTCGAGCGGCAGCGCGCCGCGGGCCTGATCACCGCCGGCGAGCGCCACAACAAGATCATCGACATCTGGCACCGGGTGACCGAGCACGTGGCGGCGGAGATGTTCGAGCAGATGTCGGCGATCGATCCCGAGACCGGCGAGCTCAACCCCGTCTTCATGATGGCGGATTCGGGCGCCAGAGGATCCAAGGAACAGGTCCGGCAGCTGGCCGGCATGCGCGGGCTGATGGCGAAGCCGTCGGGCGAGATCATGGAGACGCCGATCACGGCGAACTTCCGCGAGGGGCTGTCGGTCCTGCAGTACTTCATCTCCACCCACGGCGCGCGCAAGGGTCTCGCCGACACGGCGTTGAAGACCGCCGACTCCGGGTACCTGACCCGGCGCCTGGTGGACGTCTCCCAGGACGTGATCGTCGTCGAGCACGACTGCGGCACCGACAACGGCATCGAGGTGACCGCCATCATGGAGGGCGGGGAGATCCTCGAGCAGCTGCGCGACCGCATCGTCGGCCGGGTGGCGGCGGAGGACATCTTCGATCCGCTGGAAGGCAACCTGATCTGCGCCGCCAACGAGGAGATCACCGAGGCGGTGGCGAACCAGATCCAGGAGGCGGGCATCGAACGGGTCAAGATCCGCTCGGTGCTCACCTGCGACACCGAGCGGGGCGTCTGCCAGCTCTGCTACGGGCGGATGTTGGCCCGCGGCCGCCTGGTGGAGATCGGCGAGGCGGTGGGCATCATCGCCGCCGAGTCCATCGGCGAGCCCGGCACCCAGCTCACCATGCGGACCTTCCACTACGGCGGCACGGCGACCAGCGGCGGCGAGCAGTCCCGCCACGTCGCGGGCCACCCGGGCAAGGTGCGCTTCATCAACGTGGCCACCGTCGTCAACAAGGAGGGACAGAAAGTCGCGATCTCGCGGACGGGCAAGGTCGTCATCATCGACGGCCGCGGCCGGGAGAAAGAACGGTACTCCGTCGCTTACGGCTCCCACCTGCTGGTGGAGGACGGCCAGGAGATCGACGCCGGGACCCCGCTCGTGGAGTGGGATCCCTTCACCTCGTCGGTGCTCACCGCGATCCCGGGCACGGTGCACTTCATCGACCTGGTCGAGGGCGAGAACGTCCGCGAGGAGATCGACAAACTCACCGGCCACGCCCACAAGATCGTCATCGAGCCCCTGGGCTCCGGAAAACGGATCCCGACCATCGTCGTCCTCGACGAGGCCAGCGGCGAGGAGCGCCGTTACCAGCTGCCCATCGGTTCCCACCTGACCGTGAACGAGGGTGACACCGTGGCGCCGGGCGACGCCCTGGCCAAGATCCCGCGGGAGATGTCGAAGACCAAGGACATCACCGGCGGCCTGCCGCGCGTGGTGGAGCTGTTCGAGGCCCGCAAGCCGAAGGAGCCGGCCGTGGTCTCGGAGATCGACGGCATCGTCAGGATGACCGAGCCGGTGCGTGGCCAGCGCCGCATCCTGGTGGAGGGCGAGGGCGACATCCGGCGCGAGTACACCATCCCGCGTTACGCCCACGTCTCGGTTCAGGAGGGGGAGTTCATCCAGGCCGGCGATCCGCTCACCGAAGGGCCGATCAATCCTCACGACATCCTGTCGATCCTCGGCGAGAAGGAGCTCCAGCGCCACCTCGTGGACAAGATCCAGGAGGTCTACCGTTCCCAGGGGGTGACCATCAACGACAAGCACATCGAGGTCATCGTTCGCCAGATGATGCGCTTCGTGAAGGTCGTGGACCCGGGGGACACCGACCTCCTGCTCGACCAGCAGGTGCCGCGGTACCTCTTCGAGCGCGAGAACGAGCGGGTCACGGCCGCCGGCGGCGAGCCGGCCACGGCCAAGTCCCTGCTCCTCGGCATCACCAAGGCGTCGCTGGCGACGGAGTCCTTCATCTCGGCGGCCTCCTTCCAGGAGACGACACGGGTCCTCACCGAGGCGGCGGTCGCCGGCAAGGTCGACAACCTGCACGGGCTGAAGGAGAATGTGATCGTCGGCCGGCTCATCCCGGCCGGCACCGGCACCCCGCGCTACCGGCGGACCGTGATCGATCCGGTGCCCGAGGAGGAGCTCGAGCCGCAGCCCGAAGAGGAGGACCTCTACCGCGAGATGACCGAGGCCGCCTCCGCGCTGCTCGATTCCAAGCCGGAGACACGGTGAACGGGCCTTTGGGCGTGGCGCATCCGGCGCCGCGCCCGGCGCAGGACCGTAACGCTGGGAACATCCTTTGCCCTGTCATCGCGAGGAGCGCGCCGCAGGCGCGCGACGTGGCGATCCCTGACAGCCCTGGAGCGTACTCCAAAATACCTCGGGAGCGCTCCCCGCGTGAGGGGGTCCCGTCGCTCGGGACCTTGGGGTCCCGTCGCTCGGGACGCCGTTCGACAGCGGGAAGCGAAGCTTCCCTGTCTCACGGCGCCCGGACCGGGATTGCCCCGGTCCTCCTGCCGCGACCGCCCGCACCCGGCGCAGGACCGTCCGTTCAGCCCCTACTTTGCCATGGCGAGGAGCGTGCCGACTCCAACGCTCACTTGGGGAGGCGCACGGCGATGGAGGGTCCGGCGAGCCGCGGTCAACACTGGAAGAGGTCTCCGCTCCGTCCCGGGAGTTGACAGAAGGCCGAATCTCAAGTATTCTTCCGCGGCTTTCGGGGTGTGCCCGGAGCTTCCGAATCCAGAGACCAGCCAAGTGGAGCTATCACTTGGCTTTTCTAACCCGAATCGGAGAGTGGAATGCCGACGATCGTGCAATTGGTTCGTAAGGGCCGCCGGAAAATGACGGAGAAGACCAAGAGTCCGGCCCTGCAGGGGTGCCCGCAGCGGCGGGGCGTCTGCACCCGCGTCTTCACGACGACGCCGAAGAAGCCGAACTCGGCCCTCCGCAAGGTGGCCCGCGTCAGGCTGACCAACGGGATCGAGGTGACGGCCTACATCCCCGGCGAGGGACACAACCTGCAGGAGCACTCCCAGGTCATGATCCGCGGCGGCCGCGTCAAGGATCTGCCGGGCGTCCGCTACCACGTGATCCGGGGGACCATGGACTGCCAGGGCGTGGAGGGCCGCCGCCAGCAGCGCTCCAAGTACGGGGCCAAGCGGCCGAAGAACTGAGGGAGGTCGACGATGCCCCGCCGTGCAACCGTGACCAAGCGCGAGATCCTGCCGGATCCCGTCTACAACTCGCAGCTGGTGACCCGCTTCATCAACTCCGTCATGAAGGACGGCAAGAAGACGGTCGCCGAGCGCATCTTCTACGGCGCCCTCAAGCTGATGGAGGAGCGGACCGGGGACGATCCCCTGAAGCTCTTCAAGAGGGCCGTCGAGAACGTCAAGCCGCACGTCGAGGTCAAGTCCCGGCGCGTCGGCGGCTCGACCTACCAGGTGCCGGTGGAGGTCCGCAGCGAGCGGCAGCTGTCGCTGGCGATCCGGTGGCTCATCCAGTACGCCGCCGCCCGGCACGAGAAGACCATGATCGAGCGTCTGGCGGGCGAGCTGCTGGACGCCGCCAACAACCGTGGAGGAGCCATCAAGAAGCGTGACGACACGCACCGGATGGCGGAGGCCAACAAGGCCTTCGCCCATTACCGCTGGTAGTCCGCGTACTCAAGGAGATCTTTGACAACATGCCCCGATCCATTCCGCTCGAGAAAGTCCGCAATATCGGCATCATGGCCCACATCGATGCCGGTAAGACGACGACTACCGAGCGGATCCTGTATTACACCGGCATCAACTACAAGATCGGCGAGGTCCACGAGGGAACCGCCACCATGGACTGGATGCCGCAGGAGCAGGAGCGGGGCATCACGATCACCTCGGCGGCGACCACCTGCTTCTGGCGCAAGCACAGGATCAACATCATCGACACCCCGGGCCATGTGGACTTCACGGCCGAGGTGGAACGGAGCCTGCGGGTGCTCGACGGGGCCGTCGGCGTCTTCTGCGCCGTGGGCGGGGTCGAGCCCCAGTCCGAGACGGTGTGGCGGCAGGCCGACCGCTACAAGGTGCCCCGGATCGCCTTCGTCAACAAGATGGACCGCGTGGGCGCCAACTTCGTGAGCGTCGTCGATCAGATCCGCAACAAGCTCAACGCCAACCCGGTTCCCGTCCAGATCCCTCTGGGCAGCGAGGAGAGCTTCGCCGGCGTGATCGACCTCGTCCGCATGCGCGCCTTGCGCTACGAGGACGAGACCCCGGGCAAGGATCCGGTGCCCGGGGAGATCCCGGAGGAGTACCGCGCCGAGGCCGAGGAGTACCGGGAAAAGCTCCTGGAGGCGGTGGCAGAGACCAGCGAGGAGCTGCTCGACGGCTACCTGGGCGAGGGCGAGCTGAGCGAGGAACAGATCCGGCGCGGACTGCGCGAGGGCACGCTCTCCGGCCAGCTGGTGCCGGTGCTGTGCGGGTCGGCCTTCAAGAACAAGGGCGTCCAGCCGCTGCTCGACGCGATCGTGGACTACATGCCCTCCCCCCTGGACGTGCCCCCCATCGAGGGCCACCTCCCCGACGGCGGAGAGATCGAGGTCCGGAAGGCCGACGACGACGCGCCCTTCGCCGCGCTGATCTTCAAGATCATGACCGACCCCTACGTCGGCCAGCTCGCGTTCATGCGGGTCTACTCGGGACGCCTCGCCACCGGAACCACGGTGCTCAACGCCACCAGCAACAAGAAGGAGCGCATCGGGCGCCTGCTCAAGATGCACGCCAACAAGCGCGAGGAGATCTCCGAGGTCTACGCCGGCGACATCTGCGCCGCGGTGGGGTTGCGGTCGGTCTCCACCGGCGACACCATCTGCGCCCCGGACGCTCCCATCGTCCTCGAGACCATGCACTTCCCGGAGCCCGTGATCTCGGTGGCCATCGAGCCCAAGACCAAGGCCGACCAGGACAAGCTGGGGACGGCGCTGGGCAAGCTCACCCGCGAGGATCCGACCTTCCGGGTACACACCGACGAGGACACGGGCCAGACCATCATCTCGGGCATGGGCGAGCTCCACCTCGAGATCATCGTCGACCGGCTGACCCGCGAGTTCAGCGTCGGCGCCAACGTCGGCCGACCGCAGGTGGCCTACCGGGAGACGATCACGGAGGAGGCCAAGGGCGAGGGGCGGTTCGTCCGCCAGAGCGGCGGCCGGGGTCAGTACGGCCACGCCAAGATCCGCATCTGGCCGGTGAAGGACGGGTCCGACTTCGTGTTCGAGAACGAGATCACCCAGGGCGTGATCCCCAAGGAGTTCATTCGGCCGGTGGAGATCGGCGTCCGCGAGGCCATGGAGCGCGGCATCCTCGCCGGTTACCCGATGGTGGGCGTGGGCGTGGCGCTTTATGACGGTTCGTACCACGAGGTCGATTCGTCGGAGGTGGCGTTCAAGGTGGCGGGAAGCATGGCCTTCCAGGACGCCGCCCGGCGCGCCCATCCCGTCCTGATGGAGCCCATCATGGAGGTCGAGGTCGTCACGCCGGAGGAGTACATGGGCGACGTGATCGGCGACCTCAACAGCCGGCGCGGCAGGATCCTGAACCTGGAGCCGCGGGCCGGCTTCCAGGTGGTGAAGGCGAACGTGCCCCTGGCCGAGATGTTCGGGTATGCCACCGATCTTCGCTCGGCCACCCAGGGGCGGGCGACCTACACCATGCAGTTCGATCATTACGACGAGGTTCCCAAACAGTTGGCTGAACAGCTCGTGGCCCGTGTCAAGGGCGTCACGGCGTAGGGGAGGCAGGAATGGCCAAGGAGAAGTTTGAGCGGACGAAGCCGCACGTGAACGT
>CAZXXL010000177.1:0-6420 GCA_964644635.1 uncultured Thermoanaerobaculia bacterium
GAGGAGGATTCCGCAGGAATCCGACGCGGCAATCCCCTCACGATCGGACACCGCCACGGAGAAGGATGCTCCCCGCGGACGGTCCTGCGGCGTGTGCCGGCGGGCGCGGCTACCGGACGTCGAAGGTGTGGGTGAAGCCGACGTGCAGGGCGATGTCGGTGGAGTCGTCGTAGTTGAACACGTTCTCGGTCAGGGCGAAGGTGAGGTGGCCCTGGGACCCCACCGGGAGCCTGGCGCCGACGAGCACCAGGTAGGCGGCATCGGAGAGGGCCGACTCGGTGGTGTCGCGGTAGGGGGACGTGGCCAGGGTCACCTGGAGCACCCAGTTGACCCTGTGATGCGGGCTCCAGATTTCGTACCCGGCGATGCCGGTGATGGTGTTGTCGACGTCCAGCCCCACCGGCGCGTCCATCCCGCCCAGGAACGTGTAGGCCAGGTTGAGGTGCAGGGTCCCGGGGCCGAGGGGCCGGCTGGCGTAGCCCATGACCTGGGAGTCCCAGTTTCCGGAGCCCCCGAACTCGTCCTCGTCCCCGGTCGGGACCTTGACCGTGGCCGAGAGCGCGGCCATCCAGCCGTGCCACCGGCTCCGGGAGCGCAGCTTGAGGCCGATGCCGGTGTCGCTGAGCACGGTCGTGGAGGGGGCGCCCCGGCGGTAGAAGGTGTGGTCCTTGGTATGGAAGTAGACCTGAAACTGGTTCTGCGGCAACCGCTCGCGGTGGGCGTTGCCGATGTCCAACAGGTCGTGGAACGACTCGATGGTGGCGTCCCCGAACCCGCCGCCGCGTGCCAGGACGGCGGTGTTCAGGGTGACCTGCAGGACGTCGCTCAGCCCGTAGGACGCGCGCAGGTTCCAGCGCGTGACCTCGCCGTCGATGAAGTAGAGGTCGGCCCCCGGATGGGCGTCCTCGATCGCCCGGGTCTCGGCCAGGGTCAGGGGGCGCCGGCCGGGTTGCCGCGCCCGGAGCCAGTCCTCGACTTCCGGGGACATGACGAAGGTGTTCGACCAGTCCACCGAGACCGACAGCCGCAGCCGGCCCCGGCCGACGGTCCCCGCGCCCTCCGGCGTGGGCTCGAGAACGAGCTGGTCGAGGGGAAACTGGTTGCGTGCGGCCACCAGCCCGAGATCCTGGGCCCCGGCTGCGGCGGCGATCCCCGCCGCCATCCCGATCAGCACCCACCTGACGACGGTCTTGCCGGTTCGCTGCATGGTCGGCATTCTTTCCCTGGCTGGAAGCCACCGCGGGCTCTTCCGGGCCCCGGCCCGGGTCGCCCAAGCCTATCCCGGACGGGCCGCCCATGTCGAGGCCCTCCCCGCCCCCCTTGCGCATCGCCAGCCGACAACGTATGGTTGCGAGTGGAGGGAGCGAGGAGGATGCCGCCCCGGGCCGGTCCCCCGACGCCTCGGGTACGGCGGCGGCCGGCCACCTTCCTCGAACACCTGGTCGCGCAGGCGTGCGACGCCCGTGAACGCGGCCGGAACGTGAAACGGTTGACGGGTCGGGCGTGCCGGCCCATGCGGTGTGCCCGCCGGGGTGAAGAGCCTCCGACCCGCGGCCGAGCGGGAGAGCACCCGGGAGTCCCGCCACACGCGGCTCCGACCGACCGAGCTCGCCGCCGGCCCCGGAGTGCGGCCCTCGACGGGGATTCCACCGGGGGATGATCCGTGACCGGGGTTCGGTGAACGCCGGAAGTGGGAGAAGAAAGTATGACCGAAGAGGAAAAGCAAGCCATACAGGGCCAGGCACGGCGATCGTCGCGGCGGCGCCGCCGGCGCCCGAGACGGCGGCAGGCGGCCGCCAACGGACCCGCCGTCGAGGTCGAGGGCCTCCTCTGGCTGCGCGACCGGGGAGGCGTCCTGGTCTCCAAGCAGAACGCCTTCGTGGCCCAGCGCCACGATCCCGTGGTGCCGGATCACGTTCTCGGCACGTGGCACCTGGAGAGCGGGCTGATGATCCGCGCCAGGGCGGCCGGCGGCGGCCGTCCCCAGGTGTCGGAGATCATCGCCATCGAGGGGCTCGAGCCCGCCGAGTACCGGGAGCGGGCGGTGCCCTTCGCCGAGCTGGTGAGCATCGATCCCGAGGAGCGGTTCCGGCTCGAGACCGAGCCGACGATCATCGAGCCGCGCGTCACCGAGCTCATCGCCCCCCTCGGCAAGGGGCAGCGATGCCTCATCGTGTCGCCCCCGAAGGCCGGCAAGACCACGTTGCTCCAGCAGATGGCCCGCGCCATCGCCACCAATCACCCGGACACGACGATCTTCGTCCTCCTGGTCGACGAGCGTCCCGAGGAGGTCACCCACTGGCGCCGCAGCCTGGTCCGGGGCGAGGTCTTCGCCTCCTCGTCGGACCAGTCCATCCAGTCCCACATCCAGATTTCCGAGATGGTGATGGAGCGCGCCCGGCGCCTGGTGGAGCTCGGCCAGGACGTGGTGGTCTTCATGGACTCGCTGACCCGCATGGCCCGCGCCTACAACAGCGGCCAGAAGGGATCCGGCCGCATCCTCTCCGGCGGCATCGACGCCCGGACGATGGAGAAGCCGCGCCGGTTCTTCGGCTCGGCGCGGAACGTCGAGCACGGGGGGAGCCTGACCATCGTGGCCACCTGCCTCATCGATACCGGCTCCCGGATGGACGAGGTCATCTTCCAGGAGTTCAAGGGGACCGGGAACATGGAGATCGTTCTCGACCGCAAGCTCTTCGAGAAGAGGATCTTCCCCTGCATCAACATCCCCCAGTCGGGTACCCGGAAGGAGGAGAAGCTCTATCCCCCGGAGCAGGTGGAGAAGCTCTACCTGATGCGGCGGGCCCTCTCCGCGCTGTCGCCGGCCGAGGCCATGGATCTGCTCCTGCAGAAGGTCCGCAAGTTCCCGACCAACGAGCAGTTCCTGGCCTCGCTCCAGCTTCGCTGAGGATCCGGCCGGCATGCGGGGTCTCCTGCCGCAGGTGATGAAACAGATTCTCAGCTATACTCGCGCAGGATGGTGATCCGGAGGGACCGATGTCCGTGAAGCCTTTTTCGTTCCGGGACCAGCGGCTGTCGCCCATCGCCGCCAGGGTGGCCGCCGGGGAGCGGCTGAGCCGTGAGGACGGGATCGTGCTCGCCACCACGCACGACCTCACGGGGGTCGGCTTCCTCGCCAACACGGTGCGCGAGCGGCTCCACGGCGACGTGACCTACTACAACGTCAACCGTCACCTCAACCCCACCAACGTCTGCGTGGCGTCGTGCTCCCTGTGCGCCTACTACGTGCCCTACCGCCGGGCGGACGAGGGCTGGACGTACTCCGTGGAGGAGGCGGTCCGCATCGCCGAGCGGGACGTGGACGAGAGCGTGAGCGAGCTCCACATCGTCGGCGGGCTCCATCCCAAGCTCCGGGTCGAGTACTACGAGGCGCTCTTTGGGGCGCTGAAGGAGCGCTTTCCCTGGATTCACATCAAGGCGCTCACCATGGTGGAGCTCGACTTCATCGCCTCTGCGAGCCGGATCTCGGTTGACGAGCTTATCGAGCGCCTCAAGGCGGCCGGCCTCGGCTCCTGCCCCGGCGGCGGCGCCGAGATCTTCGCCCCCCGCGTGCGCGACATCATCTGCGACCACAAGACCAGCGGCCGGCGGTGGCTGGATCTCGCCCGCACCGTGCACCGGCACGGGTTGAAGACCAACTGCACCATGCTCTACGGCCACGTGGAGCGGCCCGAGGAACGGGTGGACCACCTGCTCGCCCTGCGCGAGCTCCAGGACGAGACCGGCGGCTTCCAGTGCTTCATCCCGCTGGCCTTCCACCCGGCCAACACCGGGCTCGATCACCTGCCGCCCACCGGAGGGATCCTCGACCTGCAGACCATCGCCCTGGCCCGGCTGCTGCTCGACAACATTCCCCACGTCAAGGCCTACTGGATCATGCTCGGGGAGAAGATCGCGCAGGTGGCGCAGCACTTCGGCGCCAACGATCTCGACGGCACCGTGGTCGACGAGCGGATCACCTACGCCGCGGGCGGCACCGCCGGCAAGGGCCTGTCCCGGCGCCGCCTCGAGCACCTCATCCGTGAGGCCGGGCGCACCCCGGTCCTCCGCGACACCCTCTACCGCCCGGTGGAGATTCCCGGGGAGCCGGCGCCGGCCCCTGCCTGATCGTTTCCCGGGAACACCAGCGCGGGAAGCCGCATGAGCACGGGGGCGATGCGGGAACGGCCGCACACCGCCGACCACGCCGGCGACAACCGGGCCCCGGCCAGGAGCACCGTTCCCAGGATGAGGGCACCCAGAACCCCGGCCAGCGCCGCCCCCGCCAGCCGGTTCAGCCAGCTCAGGTGGAGGGCGCGCAGCGTTCGCTCCAGACCCCAGCCGGCCACCAGGCCGATCCCCACGCAGGCGAGCACGGGAATGGCGTAACCGAGCACCTGGGCGGCCCAGTCCCAGGCGATCCGGCCCTGGAGCCGGCCCGCCAGCGCCGCACCGGTCGCCGAGGCCAAGAAGAGCCCGGCCAGGAATCCACCGATGCCGAAGACGATCCGGATCGCGCCCTTCCAGAAGCCGCTGAAAAAGATCCCGAGCATGATCACCAGCAGCACCCAGTCGAGGACGGTCATGGCAGGAGCTTCAGGGTCAGCCGCAGGAAGTCGGCCTCCGTGATGAGGCCGAGCAGGAAGCCGTCGCCGTCGACCACCGGGAGACAGCCGTACTTGTTCTCGTACAGGATCCGGGCCGCCTCGGCCACCGGGACGTCCGGGCCCACCGTGGCCACGTTGCGGTGCATCAGCTCCTTGACGAGGATGGTCGAGAAGATCCGCCGCTGCTCGCTCCACTTGACCTCGGCGAAGATCGAGAAGGACGCGGCGAGGAGATCCCGGTGCGTGATCAGCCCCACCAGCTTCCCGTCGCTGACCACCGGCAGGTGGCGGATCCGTCCCCGTTCCATGCACCGCTGGGCATCGGCCAGGGTGTCGTTCTCACCCAGCGTCACCAGCTCGGTGACCATCAGATCCTTGACGAGCATCCTCTGCGGCATTCCGGCCTCCAGGGGACAGTCTACCGTGAACCCGATTCCGGCCGAAAGCGGCCCGGCCCGGAGGCGGCGGCCGGAGGCTCAGATGTAGAGGCCGCCGGAGACGTTGAGCACGGTCCCGGTGACGTAGGATCCGCCGGGGCCGACGAGAAACGCCACCGCCTCCGCCACGTCCTCCGGCGTGCCCAGCCTGGGGATCGCCAGCGTGGCCAGGAGGGCCTCCCGCTGCGCGTCGCTCAGGCCGGCGGTCATGTCGGTCTGGATGTAGCCCGGGGCGACGGCGTTGACGGTGATGTTGCGGCTCCCGAGCTCCCGGGCGAGGCTCTTCGTGAGGCCGATGAGGGCGGCCTTGGCGGCCGCGTAGTTCGCCTGCCCGGCGTTACCCATCAGGCCGACCACCGAGGAAACGTTGACAATGCGTCCGCTCCGCCGGCGCATCATCACCTTGACCGCCGGCTGGGTCATGAAGAAGACGCCGTCGAGATCCACCCTCAGGACCTGGTCCCACTCCTCGGCCTTCATCCGCACGAAGATCTGATCGCGGGCGATGCCGGCGTTGTTGACCAGGATGTCGATCCGGCCGTGCCGGGCGTGGACGTCGGCCACCACCTCGCGGGCGGCGTCCCGGTCGGAGACGTCGAAGGCGGCCGCCTCCGCCCGGCCGCCCGCCCGGGTGATCATCGCCACGGTCTCGTCCAGGGCCTCCCGGTTGCGGCCGGTGCAGACGACCACGGCCCCTTCGGTCGCCAGCCGGAGGGCCACCGCGCGGCCGATGCCCCGGCTCGCCCCGGTCACGATCGCCACCTGCTCGTCAAGCACACCCATGCTCGTCTCCCTTCCGCCGGCCCCCGGGACCGGCGTTGCCGGCCGCGCCGCGGCGTCCGGAGGTCATTCCGAAGCCCCTCCCGCCAGCGCCGCGGCCGCCGCCTCGACCTGCTCCACGGTGCCCGCCGGCAGGCACGTCGCGCTTCGGTCCACCCGCCGGACCAGGCCGCAGAGCACCGTGCCCGCCCCCACCTCGACGAAGGTGTCGAACCCGTCCGCGAGGAGGTTGCGCACCGTCTGCGTCCACAGGACGGGGGCGTCGACCTGCTTGACCAATCCCTCGCGCACGTCCTCCCCCCGCACCACCGGCGCCGCGTCCACGTTCCGGTAAAGGGGCACGGCGGGATCGGAAAAGGCGGCGCGGCGCAGGTGCGGCTCCAGGCCCTCCCGGCCCGGGCGCATCGGCGGCGAGTGGCAGGGCGCCGAGACGGCGAGCGGGATCACCCGCCGCGCCCCCCTCCCCCTGCCCCCCCCCGCCGCCGCCCCCCCCGCCCCCGCCCACCCCCCCCGCCCCCCCCGGCCCCGCCACCTCCACCGCCCCCCACCCCCGCCCCCCCCCCCCGCGCCCCCCCCGCGCCCCCCGCCCCCCCGCC